>JAJRQT010000154.1 GCA_024280115.1 Bacteroidota bacterium
TCATTATTTTTGGTTCAGAAATGGAAAAGCTAAAAGTTAGTTCGAAATCCATCAGAAATCAGAAAATTAAGAGTGCAATAAAATATTAAAATAATTATATTGCAAAAACGAGAGATGCGTTTTCTTAGTGACACTATTTATATAAAATTTTGATAGGAGAATTCAATTAGAGCATCGAAATCAAGTTATGAGTAACGCGTTTAATCCACCTTTCCTTTCGGACAGGAAATGAACAAATCTCATATATATCCTGTGCTTCTGTCATCACATGAATCATCACCTTATTTTACAAATAATATTGATGGTGAAATAACTTGCTTTTCTATCCCAGGACCTTTCATAAAAACATCAATTGCTTCCGTTCCATCATTCTCATAATAGATAACTTTTAAAGGATACTTCCCTTTTGCCAAATTGATTTCTCCACTCTCTGTGCCTGAATTGTTATCTCCGGTATTGTTAACGACCAGTTTATTGTCAACATAGAACCAACTGCCATTATTCGCTGACGAATAAAAGGTATAAATCCCAGGGTTATCAATTTGAATAAATCCCTTAAAAATTATCACGATATAGTCTTCGCGTTTTTCTATTCTACTAACATCAAAGTCATACTGATGCCCTGTAGAAACTGGAGATATGGTATTGAGATCAGGGCGCAGAACCCACTCTCCTTCATAGACCGTGTAATTAAGTCCGTTTATTTCCGGGTCAACAAAGTTTATTTTCTCGGTTTGAATATAGCTGGATAAAAGACCATCTTTATAAGCCAACGCTTTGATGGTAACATTATTATCGATTGTAAAAGGCCCGGAATATAATGAAGATTTGGTAGTAGGAATTGAACCGTCCATTGTATAATAGATTTCAGCTCCCTCAGTAGCAGTTTCAATAGTAATCTTCGCTTCGTCCGGTTTTGTAAAAATTGTATCACGCGGTAATATTGAAGGCGAGGATGTATGAACGGGCACTTTTAAAATTGCAGCATCTTTAGAGATGAAGCTGTATTTGCCTGAACCTATTTTATACACTACTTTGTTGTTTTCTGTTGAAATATATTCAATCCCGGATATTTCTTCAATATCTTTTCCCCCTTCAGTTATTTTAGCAGTAGTTGTCGATGGAATAAATAAAGTTGCAGTTGTATTTACAGGAATTTCAACATCCAGGTGAAAATCATCACCTTCCAATTTCCAGTTACTTGAAATTTTTCCATTGATAGAACTATATTCAGCTGATGCAAATGTCAAGTCACCACATAGTGAGGGTTTGATGATTATATGTTTAAAACCCGGTGAATCTTCATCTGGATAAATGCCTGTGATGCCCTGGTAAAACCAACGAATAACACTTCCATACATCGGATGACTGTGAGAACTTTTCCCATTCCAGTTTTCCCATAATGTCGTCGCTCCTTTTCCCAGTATATAATCACCAAATCCAGGGAAATCGCGCTGATTCATCATAGAAAAAGCCAGGTTCTCCATTCCATATTTTGTCAGTACATCGAGCACTAACGGGGTTGCAAGAATTCCGGTATCAAAATGTCCTTTATTCTTTTTGATGTTTTCGGCCAGGTTATTCAACACATCCTCAATATACTCCTCCGGTACAATTCCAAATGCCAAAGGGAGCACATTGGAACCTTGCCTGCCTTCCCAATATTGTCTTATTTCCCTATCAAAAAAATGTGTGTTGATGACATCCTTTATCTCATCTGCCAATTTTTGAAAATAAATAGCATCCTCTTCGTGACCAAGTACTGACGAGATTTTAAACATTAAATCAGTAACATAGTAATAATAGCAAGTATTTACGAATGGTGGAGGAATTTCAATTTTTCCCGGTGTAGCCCAATCACCAAGACACCAGCCACGCGGCTCTTCTCTTACTACAATTCCATTTTTATCCGTTCTAGTCCCAAGATAATCCACCCATTGCTTCATTCCCAAATAGTGTTGTTCAAGAATACGGGCATCGCCGTAATAAACATAGTAAAACCAGGGAGTTATCACATAGGCAGAACCCCATGCAGGACCTCCTCCACCACCACCAAAGGGAGCTGTATGGGGAACAAACCCCGTTTTCTTATTCCGGGCGTCATCCATATCATTGGTCCATTTTTGGTAGAAGTTTGTCATATCAAAATTAAATATTGACGATTCTACCAGAATTGATCCGTCTCCCGTATATCCCAACCTTTCCCTGTGCGGACAATCGCTGCTTATACTTCCATGGAAATTGCCTAATTGTGTGCGGATATAATTTTCCTGGATTTTATTAAAGAGTTCGTTAGAGCAACTAAAATTTCCCGCTGGAGGAACATCAGTGTTCACAACAACAATATCGATATCGTTTTCCGTAAGTGTTTCGGTTATTCCACTAATTTCTATGTTCCGAAAAGCATGCCATGTAAAACGGGGTTCATATATTTCATCACCGCTGCCTTTGGCGATATATACATCTTTCTGTCCGTAGTCACTTCCCATCTCTTCAATGAATCGCATAACAACCTTTGCTCCACTTTTCTCATTTATTCGAAGGCGTATCCAACCTGAGATCATTTCGCCAGCATCAATTATGTATAATCCATCATTCGATTTTGATATTGAAACTGGCTTGAATGTTCTAACAACCTTATCCGGCGGAGCAAGCTGAGATTCCATTTTCCCTGTTGGCGCCCTGACGAGTAGGGTATTTTTCCAGTTTGCATCGTCATATCCCGCTGAGCTCCAATTTCCCAACTCCAGCCTTGCGTCATAAATTTCTCCTGTAAATATCCCATCATGAAGCAATGGCCCTGTGGTAGATTTCCAATTTTCATCACTTATTATCACCTCTTTTTCACCATTTTCATATTCAACTTCGAGTTGGAAAATCAGGCGTGGAGTGGAATACCACAGATCACCTTCAACTGTTCTGTCGCGCTGGTTATACCAACCATTTCCAAGAATCATTCCTATGGTATTTTTTCCAATTATTAATTTATTGGTTACATCAAATGTATTGTAAAATACACGTGTTGTGGACTGATCGTCATAGTGATAAAGCAGTTTTGGTAAGGCCCTTTTATCATAATTAGTTTGAGCGGGTGCCAGCACATAATCTCCTACCTTCTTGCTATTCAGATAAAATTCGTAGTATCCTAATCCACTAACATATGCTTTGGCCGATTTAACTTTCCTTTTGATATCGATCCCATGTCTGAAAAAAGGGGCTGGTTTTGTTTTAGTAGAAAGAGGAGCTTCATCTTCTGATATCCCGATCCATTTGGCCTGCCAATCCTTTTGGGTCAGAAAACTCATCTCCCAACTGGAAACATCGCTCCATTCAGACACTTTATCTTCTGAATTCCAGACTTTTACTTTCCAATATAAAATATCTCTTGATTTCAGCGGTTTTCCATCATATTTAATATTAACAGATACCTCGGAATTGATTTTACCGGTGTCCCAGAAATCACCAATATCTTTTTCGATATTCATTTTACTCGATGAAACGATGATCCGGTAAGCTGACTGTCTTTGGTTTCTTATTTCAGACACCAGATTCCAACTCAACAGCGGAAATGGAAGGTCAATGGCTACCGGATTTTCAAGATGCTCACAACGCAGGTTTACCGGATGAATGGTATTATTATTTTCGCGAACACTACAAAAGGAGATCAGCAATGAAATGGTTATAATTTTTACTATCAGATAAATTGCTTTCATATTCAGGTGCTTTCAATTTATTTTAAATGGGTGAATAAGTTTCTTCATCCCATGAGCATTTATTGTATTGGTTCTACTGCTATTTTAGAGAGAATGCGTAAATGATATAATGATTTAATGCTACAATAATTTTCACTTTTGACATCATCAACCTATTGGCGATACAGGATTTAGTTTTTACAATTGCCTCTTTCAGAGGTCATTATTGCATCCTTTCCAATATTTTAATGAAATTCACATTTATCGATGCATCTCTATTTTAATATCTCATTATCGCATTATTAAATTGGCCATTAAAATCGTAGTAGTACCATTGTATTTAAAGTTGATTTAAGAGGAAAATTACCGCAATAAAACAACAAAACCCAACAGTTTTATTTACGACTTAGTGCACTTCGACAATAATACAGTTGAAGAGGATTTTAATACGAATGATATTGTTTACAGATTACGGGTACGCCACAGATTAGAATAAATCAAAAAATAAAATTAGTGCTTGGTTTAAGCATTTGTAAATCTCTGAAGAATCGTAAATCTGAAAAGTTAAATGAGATATCGAATTTATTTTTTTGGTCTCTCCAATGAGGGTAATAAACCAACTCAACGGACATTGTTGGAATGGTCAAACTTTCATTTTTGATATGAATTCCAATTCCATATGCGCCATAATAATCCACTTCACCCTTCATATATTCCTTGGAGGCAATCCATCCTGAATCAGCGAATACCGCAAATGCAGTTTTAAATCCTGCAAAGCTATATGGAGTATAAAAAAATGATTCATATCGGAGGACAAAACTGCTGAATCCGTGCACAAAATACTGGTTTAATCCACGGATTCTTCGATCAAAATTTAACTCATTCAGATATAACGGGTTTTTAATTGAAACAAAGGTAGGAATGATAATATTTCGAACTTCAAATTTCTTTAAGGTATATAATGGGCTAAAATATTTAATTTTAGCAGTCATCATATTGTCATACATTTTGCCATCTCCAATGAGACCTCCAAAATTGATGGATGTTAAATAGTATCCCTTTCTGTCTGTTTTGTTTGTCCATGCCGCAGAAAAACCCACATAGGGCATTTCTGAAAATTCGTATGTTCTATAGCCGCCTGTTAGCTGTAATATATAACCAAATGGTACGTCTTCAGGAACACCATACCCCAGCAGTTTATTTGTCTTATAATAATTAATTTCTTGAAAGGTAACATTCGCAAGGATGGAATGATTATCATGAAACCGAAAATTTGAATCTGCCTCAACATATGGCCTGTCCAGGTAATTTTCTGAAAAAAAGCGCACCCCTGCATTTATAAACTTATCATATACATTTTGTGTGATGAAAAAGGATTTGCCAAGCCAAATATCGAATGTGTTTGCCTTATAAAGTTGTCTTATTTCATAGCTGGTGTCTTCTTCGTGTTCCTGCCAGATTTTAACGGTTTCTGTATTGGCCAGATCTAATTCTCCACCGAACTCCACATCATTTGTCAAAAATGGTTTGGTGGTATTCAATCGGTATTGTTGGATACCCGTAAGGTTCAGGTATTCAATCTCAGTACGTGCAAAAGAACCATCTACGTTTTCAATAGCGTATCGAAATCCATATCCAAAACTTCTCGTGGAATCCCCGTTATATTCCAGAAGTACTCCTGCTTCGTGCCCGAGTCCACCCACATTTTTAGAGTATAAATCTAAAATAAAACGATCTATATCTTTATAGTCTATACCGACACCAATAGGAAAATTATCTTTTGTTACAACAAATACATCTACTGAATCAGTAGTAAGATCTTCATTATTTATATAAATTTTGGCATCTTCAATATACGGGAGTCCTCTCAGTAATCGTTCATTTTCTGACATCACCACTTCATTGAGCTTGTCATTTTCCCGGAATCTCAAACTGTTTTTAATCACCCAGGGTTTGGAATGAGTATGCAGGGAGCTTAGAAATTTACCGAAATCAGTTATGGCTGCTATTGACGTATCCGCCACACTGCCTTCGAGCAGATCTACCTGTTTATAGTATATTTTTCTTATTATTTTTCCCTTGTATGGCTCAAAGTATTTTCGTGTCTCTAGCATTTCTCCATCTTTCAAATCCTGCTCATAACTCTCCTGCCGCTGCACCAGGCCCTTATAACCTTCAAATAACAATTTTTGAGTTTTTGGGCTTTCTTTTTTGATTTTATACTTAATTCCGTTTTCTATAATTATAACAGAGTCTTTAATACCAAAATAAATAGTGTCTTTGAGGAAAAGCATCTGATTATCCTGCAATTGGATCGTGTCAGATTCTGAAGCAAAAGCACTTATTATCGCCACAAAAAAAAAGAGTGACAAGGTCAATAAAAACCTGATGAAATGGAGCGTACAATGCTTAAAAACCATCATTTTACAATGTTGCTTTTAGATCTGCATAACAAATATACTCTTCAATTTTTGAAGAAAAATCATCCGTGAAAAATACTTAAAGAGTTTTTTTTAGATTTTTTATAACTGCATCATTCGATACTGGAATCTAAGTTTATTTTATAAAAAACCATAGGGTTACCCATTTAAGTCTCAAACGCTTGTTAACCAGGTAATTAATTTGTATCTTATAGAAAAGATATTGCATATGAAATTACTAAAAGAATTGGACAGAGAAGCCTTCAAAACTAAGTTTGGGACAAAGGCA
>JAJRQT010000155.1 GCA_024280115.1 Bacteroidota bacterium
GTTATGGCGATCCCAATAGCAGTATTCAGGATTGCGCGGCTCCTTCTGGATATGTAACAAACAATACCGATTGTAATGATAATGACGCCGCCATTAATCCTGCCGCTACTGAGATTCTTTACAATGGAATTGATGATGATTGCAATCCGGCAACAAACGATGTTTTAGATGCGGATGGCGATGGTTATAACAGCGATGTGGACTGCAACGACAACGATCCAACAATCAATCAGGGTGCAATAGAAGTTTGTGATGGAGTTGATAATAACTGTAATGGTATCATTGATGAAGGAGGAGGACTAACTTTCTATGCCGATACAGACAATGACGGATATGGAGATCCATCCATTTCTATCCAGGCATGTTCGGCCCTGACGGGTTACGTAGCCGACAATACCGATTGTGACGATTCAAATTCTGCTATTAACCCAGGGGCTATCGAGATTCCCGGCAATGGTATAGATGAGGATTGCGATGGATCAGATGCTGTAGTTGGTAGCATTTGTGATAATTCCATTTCCGGGAAATTGAATTTGAATCCATCAAAATCTTCAAACAATCGTTTTATTATGGAAACTCCTGGTGGGGTTATAAATATCGAGGATTTATTTTTATATGGCAGTTCATATTCCTACTCAGGTCAAGCAAGTTCTATTAAGATCAAGGTTAAAGGAAATGGTAAAAAATTGAAAATAAACGGTAAAAAAGTAACTTTAAGAACCAATATCAGGTATGAAATAACCGGAACTCTTTCCGTTCATTTATCCAATAGAAAAAAGGGGTATAAAAAGAACAAATCAATGGGAAATTGGTGGATAAACATCACTGGAGAAGAAGTTTGTATTACCCCTAAAATGGATGGCCACGATCAAGATGATGATGATGAGAATGATGAAGATGATGAAGATGATGATGATTACGACAACGATCATGATCACGATATTGCAGGAAAAGGTAAAAACTCTCATAATTATTCATTGCGACTAATTGATAGTCATGGAAACGGGCTTTCCGGAGGTATTGTAAAATACTATGATGCCGGTTGGCGTAGTGCAAAAGGACGAACTGATTCCAATGGTTATATTTTAATTACAACATCAAGAGCTACACATGATTGGAAGATGTATTATGAAGGAGCATTTAATCAAAAAACTATTTCAGCTTCCTCAATAATTTTCCAAACGGTTAATGTGACACTGGAGCTTAAATCAACATCAGGCGAAGAGAAAGTTATTGAAAACGCTAAATATTTTGCCGGTAGTTGGAAACGATTTGGCGACAGTCAAAAAATAGTTAGCATGGAATTATTGCCAAATGATTATTCCTTCAAAATATATTATGGTGGAATAAGCGATAATAAATCACAGAATGTGGCAAATAACAGTAGAATTAGTTTTTATACTTCTTCACAAATTGATGACGGTGTTATTGAAACGCCATTGGTCATAAATCGAAGTGTAAGCGCTTATCCCAATCCATTTTCGGAGTACATTAATATTTCTTTTGAATTGCTAAAAGAAACCCTTGTAAATGTTAAGGTCTTTGATTTGAATAACAGATTAGTTACTACATTAAATTCAACTAATTTAAAAAAAGGCAATCATAATATAAAATGGGATGGCACAAGTGATTCGGGTAATCTTGCCGCAAATGGTGTTTATATAATTCGAATCAAAACACATGGATTTGAAAGTTCGAAGAGAGTTATGCTAAAAGGGGAGTAAATAAAGATTACAATGATTCAAATCGTATGGATTTTACAAGTAATTGATTTAAAGTGCAGAAATTTTAATTTGCAGTTATCAACATGGAGGCAGTAAATAGGTGCTGAATGTGAACTATAAACTTTGTTCAAATTGAAAGTAGGGGTCACTTAAAACTTAAACATAATATTCAGGTCATTTCTAATGGCAATAGGATTCTCCTTTTAATTGCAGAGAACTAATAACTGAAAGTAGGTATAAATTCCGGGGCTTTTCTATGTTTTGTCGCTTGTTCATATGCATAGGCAAAACTGATCAGTTTTGGTTCGCTGAAAGCTTCTGCAAAAAAAGAGATCCCAACGGGCAATTTATGAATAAATCCAGTAGGAACGGTAATGCCTGAATAACCGGATCGTGCGGCAGGAGAGGAGCTGCCGCCCATATGATGATCGCCATTGATCACATCAATAGGCCAGGAAGGCCCACCGGTCGGAGCGATGATTGCGTCAATCTCATATTTATCCATTACCCGGTCTATTCCTTCAGGGCCGTTGGATTTAAGTACATTTTCAATTGCTTTTTTATACTCATCAGTATTCAGATCACCTTTTTCCTGGGCGGCGATCAAAATTTCCTGGCCAAAAAAAAGCATCTCTTTATCCGCATGATCTGTATTGAATTGAATGAGTTGTTCAAGCGACCTGATTTTGATATCTGAAGAACAATTTTCTAAATATAAATTTAAGTCATTTTTGAATTCATATAATAATACGTTGTAGGCGTCACCGCCACTTTTTCCGTTGAGATCTTCCTCGTCCAGGTCAATCGTTTTGGCTCCAAGATTTTGCAGATCCTTTATGGCTTGCTCCATCAATTGATCTACTTTCTCATGAAAACCAAAGAAATGTCTTCCAACGCCAATCCGTTTATTCTGAAGGCTGTTTGCATCTAAAAATGAAGTATAATCTGTATATGAATGGTTTTCACTTTTCTTCGTAAAGCTGTCTTTTTTATCAATTCCTGTCAGTGCGCCTAAAACGATGGCCGCATCTTCAACGGTTCTCGTCATCGGGCCTGCTGTATCCTGGCTATGGGCAATTGGTACAATCCCAGCCCTGCTGATCAGGCCTACTGTGGGTTTAATCCCCACAATTCCATTGATGGAGGAAGGACATACAATAGAGCCATTGGTTTCAGTGCCTATTGCTACAGCGCACAAATTCGCCGAAACAGCCACACCGGATCCGGCGCTTGATCCACATGGATTTCTGTCAATAATATATGGATTTCGAGTTTGCCCACCTCTGCCGCTCCAGCCACTGCTTGAGCGAGTAGATCTGAAATTTGCCCATTCGCTGAGGTTGGTTTTAGCAATGATGATTGCCCCTGCTTGTACCAGTTTTTCGGCAACCCATGAATTTTGTGAGGCATAATTCCCTTCCAGGGCAAGAGATCCGGCCGTAGTCATCATTTTTCCGGCAGTATCAATGTTGTCTTTCAGCATGATGGGAATTCCATGCAATGGGCCTTTGAGCTTTCCGTTTTTTCGATCTTCGTCCAGTGACTTTGCTATCTCGAAAGCATCCGGATTAATTTCAATTACAGAGTTTAATGAAGGCCCGTTTTTATCAATGGCTTTTATTCGATCCAGGTACAATTTTGTTACCTTTTCGCTGGTTAGTGTGCCATTTTCATATGATTTAATGAGATCGGCTATTGTAACCTCATTTAATGTAAAATCGTCAATATTTTGCTCAGGTTTTTCCGCTGTTGTTTCCGGGGATTTACAGGCATTTACACTTAAAATGGCTCCTGTGGCCACACTGTTTTTTAGAAAGGATCTTCTTTTCATGGCGATTCGTATTTGTTAGAATGATGTCTAATTAGAGCCTGTCATAAAGTCGATAAAGTCCAAAAAAATGAATGACTTTTTAAATAGACCCACCCCTACGCCCCTCCAGGGAGGGGAATATAGGTGTTAATATTTTTGAATTCACGAACAATCATAGTTTATAGACAGGCTCTAATTAAGGCATTTATTAATTATTGTGAAAGAATTAATTAGAATGAAACCAATATTGATTGTAAAAAAAACGATACACCATGAAAGCGTCCAGATTTATCATGCCATTTTATCAGGATGCAAATGTTAAATTTTTTCGACTGAATCAACATACTCGATTTAAAAGTTATAAATTGTGGATAGATTCCTGATGAATAAAATCAATAAGTGACCCCAACAATGAAACCAACTTTTAAGATTACATCGTTTTTATTTTTTATGCTGACCATCGTATTAAGTAGTCTGTATATTTCGTGCACAAATAACAAATCAAAAACCGGGAAAACGACCGAAGTTCAAAAGTCAAAAGCCGGGCAAATTTATCAATGGTCGGAAACTGAAGGCAATGAATTTCTCAGGCAAATACGTCAAAATATTACCACTCCTGAGGCTTGGAAAAAACGGGCTAAACTAATTCGCACCCAAATATTACTCGCTACAGGCCTTGAGCCATTACCTGAAAAATGTCCTCTTAATCCCATCTATGGAGAAACTCGAATATTCGATGGTTACCAGGTTGATAATGTGGCATTTGAGAGTTTACCCGGTGTATATGTGACAGGAAGTTTGTATAGTTCCACCGAGGTAAATGAAAAGCCACCCGGAATATTGAGCCCTCATGGACATTGGCCCAATAAGGAAGATTATGGGCGATACCGCCCGGATGTGCAAAAGCGGTGCGCGGCAATGGCGCGCATGGGAGCCATCGTTTTCTCTTACGACATGGTCGGTTATGGGCAACTCGCTGAATTTGGGTGGCAACATAAGCATCCGGAAACCATGAAGCTCCAAATCTGGAATGGTATTCGTGCGATTGATTTCTTGATATCAAGAGGTGTTAATCCTGAGCTGATTGGTTGTACAGGTGCATCTGGTGGGGGTACACAAACTTTCCAAATTGCGGCTGTCGATTCTCGCATTTCCGTTTCTGTTCCTGTGGTAATGGTTTCTAACCGTCACTTTGGAGGGTGCATCTGCGAACTCGGAATGCCTATTCATAAAAATAAAGATTTTGTGACCAACAATGTTGAAATTGCTGCATGCATAGCGCCTAATCCGTTGCTGCTGGTTTCTGTTGGTACAGACGCGACAGAAACTACGCCCGAAGTTGAGTATCCGATTATCAAATATATTTATGGGCTATTTGGTAAATCGGAGATGGTAGAGAATGCTCATCTCCCTGACGATCAGCATGGTTATGACTATAATAAACGGGCGGCTGTTTATCCTTTTCTGGCCAAGCACCTGGGGCTTGATCTTTCCAAGGCAATGAATCCGGATGGAACGCTTATTGAAAAGGGGATTGTAATTGAAGAGATTGAAGACCTTTATACATTTGATGAAAATCATCCATTCCCCGACGACGCTATCAGGAATAATGATGATATTGTTTGGGATTGGCATTAGGATTATATCCTTTTTTTATTTGGCAGAATACTAAAAATTGACTCAAGAGTTTAAAGGGTAAAAGATTGAATAATGATTGAAGGGATTGAGAGGATTGATATATCAATCTTTTTTTCAATCTCTTATCAATCTTATTTGCTTCTGGATAGATCAGGTTAGGTTTGTTTTATTAAATTACCATTAGAATATTAATCACTGAATTAACACTTAATATGAAAAAAGTAATAATTTCCATCCTGCTGACTGCATTTTTTGCAAGTTGCAACCTCACTTCTGAACAATTTGCCGAAGTATTGTTATTCGATGATTTCAGCTCAATCCGTCGCGGGCCTTACTCCGTTGAAGTAGGCGCTCATACTGAATATCATTATTTGCATGAAGCAGCTCCCCGATCTCAATGGGCGGTATCGACATTTACCTGGGATCCGGAATTTCAGCGTGCCTGGCACATTCGGCAAGAGGGAGACGATCGGCAAATGATCCAAATTCTCAAAAACCAACCTGGAAAACATACTCATCCAATGGTTGTTGCAGGTGAAGCGGATTGGAAAGACTATTCGGTGATTGTACAATTTACGCCTGAGTCAAAAGACCAGCAGAGCGGTATTGTTTTTCGTTATCGCAATGACCGTTGTTATTATTTTGCAGGTGTCCGTGGAGATTCGTTGATTATTAAGATGGTAAAACATGCCACCGCATTTCATAAACCTTATGAAGAGATTTTGGGATCAACTTTTTTGCAATGGAATGAAAATGAATTACTGACTTTGCAGGTTAATGTGCAGGGTTCACGGATATCTTGCAGTATTAATGATGCGACGATCAAAACTGAAGATGACACCTACGCTGAGGGCAAAATTGGTTTGATGGCAGATATTCCAACGAAATACCACCAGGTGGAAGTCAATACATCTTCCGGTGAAGTTGAAAGGCTCAAAAAGTCCAGGAAAGAATATGCTCGTGAACTGGATGAAATAAAGGCATCTGTACCGGAGATGAAAATCTGGAAAAAAATTAATACACCCCGATTTGGGGTAGGCAGAAACCTGCGTTTTGGCGATTTGAATAATGATGGTCAGATAGACGTGCTAATCGGGCAGGTGATGCATTATGGACCACAGGATCGAAACAGCGAATTAAGCTGCCTGACTGCAATGACATTTGATGGTGAAATACTCTGGCAAACCGGTACTCCAGACGGGTGGAAAAACCACCTTACGAACGATGTAGCATTCCAGATTCATGATTTGGATAACGATGGAAAAACTGAAGTTATTTATACCATTAACAGGGAAATAATTGTCGCAGATGGGGCAACCGGTCAGATTAAATATAAAAAATCTACACCGGCGGTTACAGACCAGGAAGTTATTGACCCGAGCACCCACAACAGGTTTGGCAATATTTTAGGAGATTGCCTTTTTTTCTGTGACTTGCGAGGAACAGGGCATGACAGTGATATGATCATAAAAGACAGGTATCGCAGAGTTTGGGCAATGGATGACAAATTAAATATACTTTGGTATAAAAATCTAAACACAGGGCACTATCCTTACTCATATGATATCGATCAGGATGGAAAGGATGAGCTCATGATCGGCTATACCCTGGTAGATGAAGATGGAAGTACCATTTGGACACTTGAAAATGAAGTGGATGACCACGCTGATGGGGTAGCAGTAGTAAAATATAAAGAGAATTCAGATCCGATCGTGATGTGTGCTGCCAGCGATGAAGGGATGTTTTTCGCAAATCTGGATGGTGAAATTATTAAACACCATTATATCGGTCATGGCCAAAATCCTGCGGTTGCCAATTTCAGGGATGACTTGCCAGGACTCGAAACGATTTCCATAAATTTCTGGGGGAACCAGGGCATCATTCACTTTTATGATGCCAGTGGGGATATTTATCATGATTTTGAACCGAATCAGTATGGAAGTATGTGTCTGCCAGTAAACTGGACCGGAAGATCTGAAGAGTTCTTTGTCCTGAATCCAAATGTTGATGAAGGAGGAGTATTTGACGGTTGGGGAAGGAAAGTGCTGGAATTTCCAGATGACGGTCATCCGGATATGTGCAATGCTGTCCTTGATATTACGGGTGATGGCCGTGATGAAATTGTAGTCTGGGATCCCAATGAGATTTGGGTTTATACGCAGGAAAATAATCCTCAACCCGGAAGACTTTACAAACCTGTTCGAAATGAACTTTATAACTATTCTAACTATCAGGCCACGGTTTCATTGCCGGGATGGGATAAATAAACTATTTGCATTATATGTGATTTAGATTTTTTTAAGTGAGGATAGTCTTTTGAGTTTCTTCTTTGAATCACTCTGTGATCTCCACCTTATTTCCGTCGGGATCCAGAACTACGCTCTCATAAAATCCGTCGCCGGTTACCCTGGGTTCGCCTATGATTTTATATCCATCTGCCCGGAGTTGTTCGGTGAGTAAATCAACTTTTTTTCTTCCGCCGATCGAGATTGCAAAATGAGCAATGCCCAGGTAATGCTCAATATCATCGTGAAGTTTTGAATTAACTTCCATTTTTTCCATGAGCTCAATTCTGGCGCCGGAGTCAAATTCTATAAAGCAAGACTCAAAATTCTTCCGGGGATTTAAGTATTTTTCTCCGGCTTTTCCATGAAAATACTTTTCATAAAAAAGCATCATTTTCTCAAGGTGCTGAGTCCAGATTGCTATGTGATCAATTTTCATGATAATTCAATTAAAACATCTGTATATATGTACGTTGGAGGTGAAAAATCAGTGACTATAATTTGTAAAATTTTTTTGCCCAGTTCAATGTTCTTGCAATACCGGTTTTGTATTCAGTTGAAGGCAATGGGCCAATCATTTCTGTAAACTTTTCTCCTTTCAGAATCAGCTTTTCTCTTTTCAGATAGAGCATTTCAGTCAGTTCTTTAACCAATGGATTAAACAATCCAACCAGTATAAAAACAAGTTTGAAATTCAAAGTTCCAATTTTACTATTTCTTCCGGCTTGCTTCACTATTTCAGATAGATATATCCTCGCGGTGGTCACCTTCTCGCCTGGAATATTAAACGCCTGTCCGTTACTTTTATCACTCACTGCCGCCATTACCATGGCTTCACCTCCGTCTTCAATGAATATTAATTCAATTTCAGCATCCAGATCGCCAATCCATTGTAATGATTTCCCTTCGATGGCTTTCACATACAATTGTTCCGAAAATGTGTTGATAACAAAAGGCCCGTAAAAATCCGGCATTCTGACAATCGTGTAATCTAATCCGTTTTCCACGTGAGCCAGGTGTAGTAATTTTTCCATTTCCTTGCGAATTCTACCTTTTTTGGTATGTGGATTGTGCGGATGATCTTCACCTACAGGATTTCGTTTTGCATGGCCATAGACATAGACATTCCCCGGGAATATTAGCTTTACTTTGCCTTCAATTGCAGCGTAGATACATTTTTTCAGAAGCTGCAATGCGTTCTTTTCCCACTGAGGATACGGAACATTTATACAATAATGCACAACATCGATTCCACGAAAGGCTTTTTTTAAGTCCCCGGGATTGGATGCATCTCCACTGATCAGCATCAGATTATTTAAACCGTTGATATATTTCTGAGCTTTTGCTTTATCGCGGATCATTGCTTTGACGGAAATATTTCTTTTGCTTAAATCCAGTGCGACCGCATGACCAATTCCGCCTGTAAATCCAAGGATTAAATGTGTGGGGTTATCTTTATTCATCGGTTTTAATTGTAGTAATTTAATGCAAAGCTATAGTTAATGTTTGAGATTGTTTTGCGGACTTTTTTGCATTACTGTCAAATTCTAAATTATTCTTTTTTTACAACGGAATGAACTCATCTATGGTTCGATAAATAAATAAAACAATTATTCTTATTTAATTATTCAGATGCGACACCCATTTAAACCAACAAGATTCATCATTTTTATTTAGATGAGCAAATAATTATATGAATGGAAGTAAACTTCTTCGATTATAAGGTACCTTAGTAAACATAAATATTTTTTATTTTCGTTATTATTCAAACTTTCAAAATTTTTACAACCAACCTATCATGAATAAGAAAGTAATCATCAGCATTTCTATAGTCGCCATACTTCTAATGGCGTTTGTTATTCAAAAATTTAATAGTAAAGGGTCTGACAATTCTGAAGTTCTTACCGAGGTCAAAAGAGGTGTTTTCCGAATGGAAGTTACTACTACCGGAGAACTCGATGCAAAAAATTCAGTTCAAGTATTGGGCCCGAGTGGCTTGAGACGGGCGCAAATTTGGCAAGTAAAAATTGAAGATATTGTAGAAGAGGGAACCGTGGTGGAAAAAGGAGGATACATCGCCAGGCTTGATCAGTCCGAAGTAGGAGATAAAGTACAGAAAGAAGAAACGGATTTGCAGCAAACCTTGTCTCAATATACTCAGGCAAGATTGGATACAGCTTTGGAATTAAGGAAAGCCCGTGATGAACTGATCAATCTTAAATATGATATCGAAGAAAAGGGCATTATTTTAAGCCAATCTCAATTTGAGCCCCCCGCAGAAATAAAAAAGGCAGAGATCAATTTAGAAAAAGCCAAACGAACATATAGCCAGGCAGTTGGTAATTACAAGTTGCAAAAGGAAAAAGCGATAGCAGAGGTAGATGAGGCCGTTGCCAAAATGATGGATGATCAAAATCAACTTAAATTTTTAAAGGGATTAGCTGAAGAATTCATTGTAAAGGCCCCGGAAAGTGGGATGGTGATTTACAGAAGAAATTGGCGGGGGCAAAAACAGGGTGTAGGTGCAGCCATATCTACATGGGAGCCAATTGTGGCAAAACTACCTGATCTAAGTAAAATGGTTTCTAAGACTTATATTAATG
The DNA here is from genome assembly GCA_024280115.1 of Bacteroidota bacterium. Taxonomy (GTDB): domain Bacteria; phylum Bacteroidota; class Bacteroidia; order Cytophagales; family Cyclobacteriaceae; genus JAAUQL01. The sequence goes on from JAJRQT010000155.1 coordinate 10,061, forward strand.
AAGTCGATATTAATGCCGTAAAATTAGATCAGCGAGTAGAAATTGGTCTGGACGCTTTCCCTGAAAAGAAGCTTACCGGAAAAGTGATAGAAATTGCCAATGTCGGTGAACAAAAGCCTAATTCCGATGCAAAGGTATTTCAACTACAAATTGAAGTTCATGAGTCAGATACAACTTTAAGACCGGGTATGACAACGAGTAATACAATTATCTCCGGAGAACTCGAAGATGTATTGTTCGTTCCTGTAGAATCGTTGCATTCCCAGGGAGATTCAATCTCCTATGTGTATAAAAAAGCGGGATTAGGTATTGTAAAACAGGAAGTATTTCTCGGTCAATCCAATTCAGATGAAGTGGTGATTCTGAAAGGCCTGGATGAGGATGATGTTGTTTATTTATCGGATCCGGAAGGGATGGAAGATGAAAAGGTAAAGCGATTGGAAGGTTCGCCGGAACAGTTGACCGTAAGTAATTAGGGCCATGTACCAGAGAATTTTAGCCAATTTTGACATCGCGCTGGAAGCGGTTCTGGCAAATAAACTTCGTTCCCTGCTAACCGGACTTGGAATCATTTTTGGCGTGGCAGCCGTAATTGCCATGATGGCCATAGGATCTGGCGCCCAGGAAGAAATACTGGAACAGATCAAACTTGTAGGTGTCAACAATATTGTAATTACGCCAATCGTGGAGCAGGAAGAATCTAAACTTGAAGAGGGAGAAAGCGATGAAGGCAAAGAAAAAAATCTCTCTTCTGGTCTCACCATGCTCGATGCGAGAAGTATTGAAGATATAATCCCCGGGATCCAAAAAATAAGCCCTGAAGTAATCATTGATACTTATATTATTAAAAATGCTTTTCGCAGAAGCGCCAAACTTGTGGGAGTGGAAAATAACTATTTCGATATCTCGGGATTTGAACTGAATGAGGGAAATTTTTTTAATGAAGTACACCTTGATTACGGGAAACCGGTTTGTATCATCGGGAAAAGCATAAAATCCAAATTTTTCAGTAAGGAGGATCCCATTGGAAAGAAAATTAAAGTTGGGAATCATTGGCTCAAGGTAGTTGGTGTATTGGAAGAAAGGCATATTTCAACAAAAAGTATTTCCAACCTTGGCATCAGGGACTATAATATGGATGTTTATACTCCACTGAAGACAGTTTTAATAAGATATGAAAACCGTTCTTTAGTTACCGAAGCGGCTATTAAATTATTTAACAGGTCAAATCCGGAAGAACGTGAAAAATCCCCGAATTACCACCAGCTCGATCGCCTGGTTATCCAGGTGGCGGAGACCGATCAGCTAAATGGAGTTGTGCAGGTAATTTCTAAAATATTGAAAAGAAAGCACAAAAATATTGTGGATTATGAAATAAGCATACCAGAATTGTTGCTCAAGCAGCAGCAACGAACCAAAAGTATTTTCAATTTTGTGTTGGGAGCCATTGCGGGCATTTCGCTTTTGGTTGGAGGAATTGGTATTATGAATATTATGCTTGCCTCCGTGCTGGAGCGCATCAAAGAAATAGGATTGCGGATGTCTGTTGGAGCCAAAAAAGCGGATATAGCTTACCAATTTCTACTGGAAGCAGTAATGATTTCCGTGTCGGGAGGATTGGTCGGTGTCATTTTGGGGATTGCTATTGCCATCGGAGTATCCGAATTGGCTGAAATCCCGACTATTTTGAGCTTTTTTTCAATCCTGTTATCCTTTGGTGTAGCGGTTACAGTAGGTGTGGTATTTGGCTATACCCCGGCAAAGCGCGCAGCCGAACAGGACCCGATTACCTCGCTGAGGTATGAGTAATTACCTAAAATTCTTACCATCAAATATTTTTTGCAGGTTTTGAAAATTGCGAGTTGTTAGCTTTGAGCTAAAATAGGAAAGCTAAAGGTCGAAAGTTTTCTATCCCGGATTTCCCTTTTAGAGTAAATAAACAGGATCAAGATTGTCCAGGATTACAGTTTAGCGCTGGAAGGCAATGTGGACAATCAAATATTATTCCTGCGGTTTCATTCCGAATTTACTCCATTCCTCTTTCGAAGGGCCGTAGATTCCGGGAACTTCAATATTTTGCAACCTCATAAGGATCGTCATTTGTCCCCTGTGGTGCGCCTGGTGCTTGACTAAAACAGATAAAATTTTCCTCCTTTCCCATTGCTGACCATAAACTTCAATTTTATCAGTCAGTTCTCGTTCTGCCCACTTTTCTTGCAATGACTCAATCAGCTCACTACTGTGCTTTTTGTAATTATCAATTATTTCTGTGAAACTTCCGGGAATAGGTTTATTATCGAGGATATCAGCGTCAATAATTCCCGCTCTGAATGGCATCTCAGTCAGTGTTTGAGTAATGTGCCACGCCAGTCTTTCCAGTGATCTTGTATTTTCTGTTGCCTTAACGGATTTTATCTCATCCGTAATTTTAGAAAATATCTTAATTGTAAATAATTCCTCAGATTTCCAGTCTTTGACAAAGTCTTCAATTTTTCTATACATTTTTCTATGAATTTAAATAGTGAATATAGCTTATGATTATAAGTGCTCCAAAAATTCAATAGTTGCTATTTCTACTTTACTAAGATAAAGCACAACAAATAAACTATAATTTTCGCTTGCAAGAACTTTGTTGTGTCCTGCCCGAACCCTAAAATCCCCTAAAGGAGAAATTCCAACGCACTGAGCGCGAGACACATCCCCTTTAGGGGGCTGAGGGGTGTGTAAGCGGCTGTAAATAGTAAAGTAGTTTTCTTTCTGACACTTATTAGAAGCCATTTGCAACCGAATCCCTACCTCGCCGACTGGCAGGATAGAAGGTTTCAGCACAATTAAAAAGGTTGAAATTATGGTCGTTAAGTAAAACTAATTTATACATTTAACGGACCTAAATTAATTAAATGAATCCTTTAATTTTCGCAGTCAATTAACATTATTAAAAAAAATAATTACAGTTTTCAGATATTCATTAACTTCAAAGCACGGTTTCTGAAATTGATTTATTTAATGATTGAATTCACCTGTCCGGAGCAGATTATTGGCCCGGAAATTAGAAGTAAAAGTGTTTTACAAAACAGAATGATAGCAACATGAACAATTATCCATCCCTTGTTGACAAAATATATGAATTGAGAACGTCTTTGCACGATGAGGTTTTTTTGAGGCAGCCTCAGGGTGATACATGGACGGAGTTTACCTATGGTGAAGTCATTTCTGAAGCCCTTCGTTTGGTGACGGCAATGAAATCGGCAGGACTTCAAAAAGGAGACAGAGTAGGGGTTTATTCAAAAAATTGCTACCAATGGGTACTGTCTGAAATGGCCATCATGCTGGGTGGTTTTATTACCGTACCATTTTATTCAAATTTAGTAGGTGATGCTCTAAAGGAAGTCATCGATTTATCGGGAATAAAATTGTTGTTTGTTGGAAAGGTGGATAATTGGAAACGGGCAAAACCTTCCATGCCGGATGATCTGAAAATTGTTCGTTTTGCGCATTATAAAGGAAATCCCGTGGTGGATTTAGGAATAGAATGGGATGAATTCATAAAAGATAAAGCACCAGATCAGGAAAATTTCAGGCCATCTTTGAGTGATATATGGGCGATTTTTTATACTTCAGGAACAACCGGTGTGCCCAAAGGAGTGGTGATGCCATATTCAGCGCCTGCCAATCTGATGATCGCGCAGGAGGAAAAACATGGCGACTTTAATTTCACTGGTCCCGGGAAAAATACGTTTTTCTCTTATCTGCCGCTCAATCATATTGCAGAACAGACTTTGGTAGTTACAGGAGCGCTCTATTTTAAAGGACAGATATCCTTCGTCGAATCACTTTATACCATCAGTAAAAACCTGGCCGATGTACAGCCAAGTATATTTTTGGCCGTGCCGAGAATCTGGACTAAATTTCAACAGGGTGTGCTGGCAAATATGCCAGAAAAGAAACTGAACACCTTATTGAAGATTCCTATCCTGTCAGGGATTATAAAGAAAAAAATCAAAAAAGCCCTGGGACTGTCCAATACAAAATTGGTGATTTCCGGGGCTTCCGCGCTTCCTGCTGCTACAAGCGCCTGGTTTCAGAAAATTGGCGTAAACATCCGGGAAACCTTTGGTATGACAGAAGCCATGGGAATTGCTATTATTCAACCAGTTGATGATATAAGATTGAGCAAATCCGGAAAGCGATTGGAAGAAGGCCAAATAAAAATTGATCCTGAAACAGATGAAATATTGCTCAAGAACAATTGGCTTTTCACCGAATATTACAACGAACCGGAATTAACAAAAGCGAGTTTTGATGAAGATGGCTTTTATAAAACCGGCGATACCGGCACCCTTGATGGTGAGGGTTTCCTAAAAGTAAAAGGCAGGGTGAAAGATACTTTCAAGACTTCTAGTGGTGAATTTATTATACCAACACTGATTGAAGGCCAATTGGCCACCAGTACATTGATTGAGCAACTCTGCATCGTTGGTCTGGGCATGCCAAAGCCGATTGGTCTGATCCAGCTATCAGAATTTACCAAAGACATGACCGCCGAAGAGATTAAAAATGATTTACTAAATACAATCAAAAGTGCTAACAAAAAACTACAAAGCCACGAGATGATCCATAAACTGATTTGTATTTCAGAAAGATGGTCAGTGGAAAATGGGTTGATGACTCCAACAATGAAAATTAAACGGAATGCAATACACGATGCGTATAAGCATCTGTATGAGGAGTGGTTTCATCATGAAGAAAAGGTGATTATCTCCTAAGCGATAAAGTATAAACATCCTGTACAGCTTGGTTAAGCTAAAATCTCACTTTGATTTATTATTTTTTATCCCAGGCTTAAGCGTATTCATCCTACCATGCTTTTTGTCTGCTTTTGCGGCTACCCTTCCCGTTGTAAATGCGTTACCTCCTTTTACAGCGGCTGTTTTTATTAACAATTTTGCAAAATCTTCTTACTATCTGTGTAGGTCGCACCTTGCTACACATTGTTTCTTTTAAAAAATCATGTTAATCCCATAATCATCAAAATCATGGTTCAGACATTTTCTCCAATCTGTATTTATTCTCCTCAGTTCTATACCGCATTACAATCCTGCCTCGGTAGGCGGGTGCTCCCTTCCATTTCATCCTCGTTTCCGCTATCGCTCAAACGAGGACGAGTGGGGGGTAGGATTAGTAATTCGATAATA
>JAJRQT010000156.1 GCA_024280115.1 Bacteroidota bacterium
TCCCCGAATTTTACCATTTTTCTTAATAATGGAACTTTTGCAAAAAACACACTTTTTTTATTCATAAGCTTTCATTTGATGCAAAGCTATGAATATCAGAAACTTACAGAGGTTTCAGCCTCCTTTTTGTCTATTAAGCCTAATTTCCCCTTCAGGGGATTTAAGGTGTGTTGGCAGGGCAAAATTGAGTATTCTTTCAAGCACTAATTAGAGCCTATCTATAATCACGGTGTCTGATTCAGAAAATTTGTTATCAAGCCTCGCCTTCCTTAGTACGAAGTATGGTGGACAAGGGCTTGCGCAGTTCGAAAAATGTGAGTTTACATTTCGTAAATGATCATTTTGAGAGCAAGCCAGCCTACCGCCTTTAGATTTACAATCTATTAATATTCTAATTAATACTATTAAGAATGTGGTTATGTGGGTAACGCAGAGATCGGACATTATGGACAGACTCAAATTGGCTTATTCATTCAACCTACTGAGTACGACCTCCTCCCCTTTCTTAAAATCTCTTTCCAAAACGGCCCCGGATATTTCTTCATTATTTAGCATATAACTTGCTCCCAACCCATGAGCAAGTTTCAGTTTCCCACCAAATTTACTTTTAATGGTAACTTGTTGGGTTTTACTATCTTTAACTTCAGCGCCAATCAAGAAACCTCCCTCGACGGCAATGCCTTTAAAATCAAGTATTCGCCAATCACGCGGGATATTCGGAAGCACATAAACCGTCTCTCGTTTTTGATAAACCAGCAAATCAATCACAGCGCTTAAAGCTCCAAATCCAGCGTCAAGCTGCATCTTCTCCCGGTTTCTTTCAATCTCAGGAATATTAAACCAACCTGGGGAGGAAATATTACTTATACCGCTATAAGCAGCATTGTGAAGCGTTCCTCTGCCCTCATTGAGAAAATTTCTATACCAGAAAACCAGCCAGGAAATGGCAGCATCCGGTTCATTGTTGCGGTTATGTAAAATAGAAGCCCAGGGCACACACCAGCCACTCCAGACTCCGGGTCCCTTTCTCACCCAATTATCATAGGTTGCCCGGATAATTTGCCGATTTTCGGGATCGAGTGGATCTATCACATCAAATGGATAAATACCCGCCATATGAGAATGATGCCTGTGGCTTTCTATCAAATCCATCCCTTCCCAAAGCGCAATCCTCTCTATTTGTCTTTCCGGAGATTCTAAAGAAGCAGAACCTGTCACAGTTGTAAACCGCGGAAGAGACTCTGTTACTTTACTCCATCTTTCATCCTGCTCCTCCCCCAACACTTCTGCCGCTTTCGGCAAAATCTCAGCAACCATATGTGCGGCAGCTAATTGAAAAGAAGCATCTCTTCCCCATGCATCCATGCGAGATCCTTTAAATTCCGGACTGACGGAAACAGGTAAACTAAGGATCTTTTTACCTCCTTTGCCTCTGCGTTCTTCCATCATCGCCCAATAGCCTTCGAAAGCTCCGTTGAGCAATGGCCAGGCAACAGTTTTTAATATTTCTTCGTCCATGGTATATCTATAATTCAGCCAGGCCATCTGCGCCATCCATGCTGTGCATGCATGATCAATGGTTCCCGTCCAGAAAGAGCCCACTACTTTGCCTTTGTCATCAACTGCATGAGGGAGTAAAATAGCCCCTTCCCTTCCAAAAAAATGTTCCCCGTTTTCTTTCAATTCAGGCATGGAGGCTAATATCATTTCCCAAAGTGGTTTCATATGATCTGCCTGGTTTGTTGCAAGGCTTGGCATATAGATCATTTCAATATTAATGTTGTAGTGATAGTCGTTGCTCCATGGAGGAAGTTGATATTCCTCGTTAAAAGGCCCTTGCAGAGAGCAGGCAATACCGTGCTCAGGTGTGGCAATTGCCTGCTTGTACAACCCGTAATTGACAATATCCTGGAGAAATGGATTGGGCAAATTTATTTCAGGAACGTCATCCCAATATTTATCCCACCACTCAATATCTTCCTGAATAATTCTCCAAACCGGAATGTTTCTAAGCTCGTCAATCACCTCATCAATTGCATTGTCAGAAACAGAAGAACCTATTACAATCCTGTTATTTTCTGTGCGTTTATAAGCTATTGCCAATGGTTCATCTTCAGGGAGCTTTTGTATAAAACCGTGAATCGTAGGTCTTCCCTCTCTTTCATCCTTCCATGTTTCCGGTGGGTCCACCCCGGCAGGTTCAAGCTGATCTTTTACATGTTCCCAGCTTGGAATAAGTCTTACTTTTAATTGATCATTTAGCTGTTTGGAAAATGTAAGCGCTGCCATTTCGTCAAAAACAGATTGTCTCAACCTGACAATTTCAAACTCGCCATTTGGCCCCCTAACTGAAATTTCAAATATCCCATAATTGAGATCGAGGACGCCCTTCGTCAGCTTCCAGCCCTCCGGAAATTCAATTTCCAATCTTCCTCCACCAATTTGATGCGGCCTCGCAGGTTGCCCAGGTTCCGGTTTTACATCCATTCCAAAAACTTTTCGCAACCCTTTTTCATTTTTGGAATACAGTAAATTTTTAACCTCTTTAAATGTCGTATTCTTCAGGAAATCTTTGCCGCCTCGTCTATCCCAGAAGCCTGCCCGGCCAATCGTTATATTCAATTGATTGTCAACACCCCAGACCATTAATCCCTGAACACCATTCCCAATAAGAGCTCCAGTGTGGGTTCGTGGCAAGGGAAAATTCCATAAAAGAAGGTTTTGCTTTTGCAGTTCAAGGGCCTGCTCAATCTCAGTCTTTGGTTCGCAAGTGACAAATAATATTGGGAATAAAAATAAGATGAATCTGAATTTGACTAATTTCATATCTCTTTGTGTGTTTAAGTTAGCTTTAATTACTTTCGATGACCTGCCCATCCTCACGGTAAAGATCGATTTTCCCCTTTAATTGGATGGCAATCACTGTAACCTGAGGATCTAATTTCTCTACAGGAATATCAATATACAAAAGTCCGGGGACTTCACTCCAATACGCTTTGCCAACCACCTTATGACTCAATTTAGTCCCTTCGCCAACAATCCTTATCCTGTTGATTGGGTTTTTCAACCCTTTAATCACAATAGGATGAACCGGCTTTTGAGTCAAAAACAGATATAATGTCTCCCTATCTGCGGATAGTGAAGTAGGGCCATAAAAATGCCCCGCGGGCAAACCACTTTTTGAATTAAATATTGCCTCTTTATGTTTATTTGTCCATCTCCCCAATTCCTCGAGAATCGCCACCTGCTCTGCTGGAATCGTTCCGTCAGCTTTTGGCCCAATATCCAGCAGTAAATTCCCTCCCATTGAAATACAATCCACAAATATCCTGATGATTTGATCCGGCGTTTTGTAGTCTTTATCATTGCCCTGATAACCCCAAGAGTTGTTCATCGTCATACACAATTCCCAATATTTATCTATTGGTTTCACAATCGGAATACCCTGCTCAGGAGTTGCATAATCTCCATATCCCCTGAGTCTTGAATTGATGATGGCCCCGGGGTTACTTTCCAATAAAAAATCTCTGACCTGGGCCGCCTGCCATTTTTCAGCGCCAAACTCCCAATCGCCATCAAACCAGTATAAATCGGGTTTGAACATTGAATTCAGTTCCTTCAATTGTCCCTGGTAATAATCCAAAAACTTTTGCCATCGCTGCGGATCATCTTCGTAGCGTTTTATATTTCTTGTCATATTGGGATAGTCTTCATAAGACCAGTCAGGGAGGGAATAATATAAGCCAACTTTCAGCTTTTCCTTTCTCAATTCCACCGCCAATGGCGCTATCAGGTCCCTGTTGGCTGGAGTTTTATGAATATTCAGATCTCCATATTTCGTATCCCAAAGTGCAAATCCATCGTGGTGTTTGGTGGTAATTACTGCATATTTAGCTCCGGATGCTTTGATAAGTGTGGCCCACTGTTTTGGGTTGTAATTAGATGCTGTAAATCCATCAACCTGCTTCAGATAATCTTCATGAGAAAGATACTCGTTATAAAAAGACCACGATTCATCTATTCCGTTAACTGCATAAATTCCCCAGTGAATGAATATCCCGAGCTTTGCTTTTCCGAACCATTCCATCTTTTTGTCTTCCCCGGCTTTACTATTTTCAATGGACTGTGATATTAATTCGGCTCCGGGTAGAAAGCAGAAAACTAACACAGATAAAACAATAAGCCGAGCTTTGCTTTTCCTTAATTTCATGTAGGTGTCTGATAAAATTCTTAGCTAAGATATAAAAACCTTTAAATTTGAAGATACTATTTCTTTAATTTAGGGAATGGATTCAAATTATTTTACTGATGTATATGAAGTTGTAAAACTTGTTCCAAAAGGCAGATGGGCGAGTTATGGAGCAATCGCTCATTATCTCGGTGCCAAAGGTGGTGCAAGAATGGTTGGCTGGGCGATGAACAGCGCCCATTGTGACGACAGTGTTCCTGCCCATCGCGTACTGAACAGAAATGGTGAATTGACCGGTCAACACCATTTTAAGCCTCCGGGAAAAATGCAGAAATTATTGGAAAAAGAGGGTTTAAAAATAGTGAATGATAGAGTTACCAACGCTTCCGAAAGTTTTTGGGATCCCAGTGCAGAGTTGATGTAGAAATAAGAGATTAAAAAGATGCTTGTTTTGTACTCTTTTTGTTAATTTTAAATACTTTTAAACATTACTGAACACAGAATACTGAATTGATACCCCAATGATCAATGGAAAGAGAATATTTTTTGCCGATGTAGCTGATGAGTTGATCAAGTACCGGGATAATCTCATAAAGGAGCTGGAACAAGTTGGATGTGAAATTGTGGTAAATACCAGTGGCGAAGAAATACATGACTTATTAGAAAAATCCGAAATGACAATTCATTTGCTTAGCGAAGAAGATAGAATTGTCGGCGATTCTAAAAATTTTGGATTTGAAGAAGCGCAAATACGATATTCGGTACAACACTCGCTGAGCCAAAAGCTTGTTTCAGATGCTCGTGATAATGGCTTGAAAATTATTGCCTGGTATCCAAAAAACCTGAAGGCGGGCATTTATAAAGAAGAAATAATGCCAGCTCATTTAAAAAAAATACAACAATTTGATGAGGTTGAATTATTGATAACCAATTTCGAGGAATTTAAATTTTATCTGCTGCAAAATTTAAAATCTGAAGAATCAAATGACCAGGATGAGTTTTATATAAAAGGTGTGAATAATACCAGCATATATTTTATTTATGATTTAATTGATAAAAAAGCCGCGGAGGAATATACCGGATATTTTGGCAAAAGAGGATTTACTGTTTACACACCTGTATTTAGTTCAGATATATTGCAAATGCGACAGGCACATCAAAATAATCTGAAAAAATTTGATATCGCAATAGTATTTGCCGCTCATGCTAATATTAACTGGGTAAATATGAAAATATTGGATATCCTTAAATCACCGGGACTGGGAAGAAAAAAGACCATTTTGGGTAAAGCTGTCTTTATCACTGACGATAAGAAAAAAATGTTGACTACGCTGCAAAGAGGTTTTGATTTTATCCAAAATAAATCTGACGCATCATTTGATCAGGTTGAGCTATTTATAAAAAATTCATTAAATAAATAGTCAAAAGTTACGTCTATTGGTTATTCAGCAAGATATTTAGTTTTAAATTAATTTTTATAGGAAGAATACAATAATATTGGCTTTTATCTTTTTAATAGTCTTTATTCTATTGGTATTTCATGATAAAATCCCTTTTAAGTATTCTAAATGTTGTTGAAGGTGAAGAAAAACCCGTCCTGCTCCTTCTGGGGTATGGTTTTTTCATGGGAGTTTTTTTAGCTGCCTACAAAATTGTTGCTACAACACTTTTTCTCAACAATCTAAGTGAATATATAAAAGAAGCATTTTTTATATCCGGACTTTTAGGTGTAATCACCACCTGGATTTATGCAAAGTTGCAAGGCAGGGTACATTATTCAAACCTGATTATATTTAACATAGTTTCCATTTTCATTTTTATAGCCGGTGCCAGGTGGATGTTTGAATTCTACAATGCTCAATGGCTGGTTTTCACATTTTTCGTGATGCTGGGGCCTATCACATCGCTACTGATACTCGGGTTTTGGGGAATATTCGGGAGGCTATTTGACAATGTAGGTCAATCAAAAAGAATTGGTGGAGGTATTGATTCCGGCCAGCTTATGGCGATCATAATCACCACTTTTTCCATACCTTTTATAATTCCATATATAGCGGATATAACAAATATTTTATTGATCGGTGAAGTAGGCCTGGCCATTTCTGTGGTTTTTTTTATTCTATTGTATAAAAATTTTACACTATCGTCTTATCACAAAAAGCATAAGGAAGTTCGTAAAGAAACCAGCTTCCGGAATATTTTTAAAAGCAAATACATCATATATCTTTCGATGTATCTGTTTTTGTCCATGGCGGCATTTGTTTTCGTTGACTTTTCTTTCCTAAACGTAATCGAGCAACAATATCCTAATGAAAGGCAATTGGCAAGTTTTCTCGGAGTATTTGAAGGTTCTATTATGGTGTTAAGTTTATTGATGCAGACATTCGTCAATGAGAAGTTATTGACAATGTATGGTATAAAGACCTCGCTGTTACTATTGCCACTCATACTATTTCTTTTTACAGCCATGGCGATTTCTGCCGGTTATTTCATCGGATTTGATGTATCGAGTACAACGTTTATATGGTTTTTCCTTTTCATTGCGCTGAGTAAACTTTTTGTGACAACCTTGAGAGAGGCGACTGAAAGCCCGGTATTTAAGTTATTTTTCATGCCTCTCGACAGTAGGGTCAGGTTTGATATTCAAGCAAAAGTTGAGGGTACTGTAAATGAATTATCCCGTGCCATCAGCGGTGGTTTAATATTGCTTTTTGGTTTAATTCCTGCTTTTAGTTTAATTCATTATTCCTGGCTTTTAGGCTTCATCATCATCATATGGGTAATTTTGCTTTTCAAAATCAATACGCTGTATAAATTTAATATCAAGCAAAAACTAGTAAGGCTAAAAGAAGAAGCTGACAAGCTGGAGCAGCGGGGAAGGAATTTATTGGTCAACAGGTTATTTTCTTCCATTGATACCTACAACCCTGGCTTAATGCTATTTGCCCTGCGGGCTTTGTCCAAAATAGCGCCGGAGACATTTAAATCAAAAATTGAAGAAATTAAAAATGATCACACTTTGGTATCTTCGACTAGAGTACTACAAACCCTGGAAAGTGACTTTTCATTTATCCATATTGACAATCTGAAAAATTTTGAGAAACAAGATACAAGACAAAGATCAGGTGACAAAATTGGCAAGGCTGCTTTTGAAGAGGAAATTTCAGAATTGGTGAAATCTGCCAATAAAGTAGAGCGAAAGTTGGCAGCGGATTTAATAACGCAAACCGGCGCTGAAGAAAATGTGAGTCTGCTCATCGAATTGATAACCGATACAGATCCGGGTGTTGTTAAGGCTGCCATGAAATCAGCAGCTGAATTGAAAAAGCAGGAATTATTGCCCTTTATATTGGACAATTTATTGAAGACAAATTACAGGGACACGGTTGTGGAGGTTTTAATAAATTACGGTGAATTGACCCTTCCTCACCTTGAAAAAATCTTTTATAATTCAGAGCGCAATGTTAACGTGAAAAAAGACATCGTCAATATATATGGAAAGATAGGAGGAGAAGAAGCTATAGAATTTTTGTGGAAAAAAATTGACTTCCCAGATAAAAATGTTGTTTTGCAGGTACTGCTTTCATTGAGTCTTTGTGAGTTCTCTGCCAGCGAGGATCAGGTTCAGCGTATAAAGTATTTCATTGAGGAAGATATAGCAAACATCGTTTTAAATCTAAAGGCCATTGAGCAACTCAAAGCTATTGATGCCAAAGAATTTAGAAGAATCATTGAATCTTTAAAGGAAGAAAACGATCACAATTCCGGGCATATTTATATGCTTTTATCTATGATCTACGATCAAAAATCCATACAGCTGGTTAAAGAGAATTTAAAGTCACACACCAGTGATGGCACTTCCTATGCGATAGAACTCATGGATGTTTTCTTATCTGAGGATCTGAAGCAAAAAATCATTCCTATATTAGACGATATATCTGATTTAGATCGTATCAGGAGATTGGAAATGTTTTATCCTTTCATTGAAATTAGCTTAGACGAATTGATTCGTCAGATTATTAATAAAGAGTATAATTCGATAAACCGGTGGACCAAGGTCAGTATGATATATTTCCTGGGTAAAGAGCGCATCACAGAGAAATATGACATGGAGTTAATTGCAAATCTTTTTAATCCGGACCAGCTAATTAAGGAGATTTCGGCCTGGGCTATGAATGAAGTTGATGAACAGCTATTTAATGAAAATATTGACCGGCTGGAATATGACGATAAAAATCATTTGCAAAACCTTATACAGGGTCAAAACAATCATATTAACTCTGACATGAGACCTCATATGCTGTTTGAGGCTGTCAACTTTCTCAAGGATAAAACATTATTGGGTGACATGCCAAGCTATATATTGGCCGGTTTGGTAGATTTCATGGATCAGATATTCCTTGAGGACAAGACCATAATAGAACCGGAGGAATGGCAAAATGATTGTTTTTATTTAATCAGCAAGGGTAGTCTGGAGATTAAAAAAACTACCGGTGAAGTAATAGACCAGTTTGAAGAAGGTGATTTTCTTGGAGAACAAATTAATATTGACCTCCTGGAAGACCAGGTTTCATTCGGAGTTGTCGGCGATACAGTTCTATTAAAAATTGAAAAGAATAAGTTTTTTGAACTCATAACCAATGAATATGAAGTAACTCTTAAGTTGCTGGATTCCTTCAATATTCAAAGTGAAATCTCACTACTTGACTAAAAAAAATTCCTATGTAAGTTTTAGCATAAAATATTGTGAGGTAGAGACATAAACACTTTTGCTTTAATTAAGTATTTATCTACTTTAGCTCAAAATAATTACAAGTTCAATAAAAAATTATTTCATATAGTATTTAGACTTTTACAAATCAAATAGAAGCATAACCCGATAAGATATTATGAATTTTGGCCAACATATTTATTTAATTAAATCTGAGCAGGATGGTCAGGATCCGATATCCAATGATTGGATTTCAAGCTTTCACAGGTTTTTAGAATTACTTCTAACCCGATTGTCAGGAGAGCAAATAAAAATTAATGTTATTACTGACCAAGAAGTGGATATTGAATCCATTTATGATCCAATGTCAATTTTAATCCCTGTAGTATCTACGAGTTTATTGAATTCCCCATCCTTTAAAGAGGATATTAAGCTCTTCCATGAAAAAGCGATAAATAAAAGCCAAAATAATATAGTTTGGAATTCCCGGATTTTTAAAGTCATCAGGAAACCACAAAAGGGGCATTTCCTGCTGGATTATTTAAGCGATTCCGTCAACTATAATTTTTTTCATCTGGATACAAGTACTGACGAAGTGATTGCTTATGATGATTTTACAGGCCCTACCTCCGAGAAGACTTTCTGGATGAGATTGTATGATCTTGCCTATGATTTATTCAAGGTGATGGATGGGCTAAAATCCACAGAAAATGAAATTGAAAGTATCAACAGTGAATTGAACTCGATATCGGTTTATCTTTCTGAAGTTGGTGCTGACTTGATTTCGAAGAGGGATTCCGTCAAGAGGGAATTGCTCAGGAACGGATACAAAGTGTTGCCAGAGAAGAACATGCCTTCCGATCTGGAAACCATCTTGAAAATGGTGAAAAAGGATCTGGCAAAAAGTAATATGTCAATTCATCTCATCGGTTCTGATTACGGGAAAATTCAGGGGACAAATGCCTCTATTATTGACCTGCAAAATAGAATGGCCAGTGAGCATTTCAATGAACTTGAAAAAATGGACGCTGACTCAACGCTCAATTTTGGCAGAGTGATTTGGGTTTCTCAGGAATTAAACGACGCGAGCGTAAAGCAAAGGCTCTTCATTGATAATTTGAGAAAGGATTCAAATTCAATGAGCAATGCAGACCTACTGGAGAGCTCTATCGAAGAGCTAAAGACCTTTGTAATTAATAAAATTGACAAAAGTCTCGATCAGCATGAGAGAATCTATGGTGGCAAAAAACAAGAAAACAAAAAAATCATATATCTGATCCATGACAAATCTGAATCTAAAAAATGTAATAAAATCAGAGAATATTTAGAAAACAGTGGGTATGAAGTGATCACCTCAGATTTTGAGGGGAACCCTAATGAAATAAGGATTCGCCACAATGATAATCTGAAAAAGTGTGATGCCGCACTTATATCTTATGATGGTGAAAATGAAGATTGGATAAAAAGTAAACAAAAAGATTTGATGAAATCTTTAGGGTTAGGAAGAAAAAAACCAATTAGTCCACAGGCAATTTTAGTAGAGGACGAGTCACAACTTAATGAGATTTTAGGGATTGGTCAAAAGGCGCTCATACTTCAGGATAAAAAAAAGTTTACACCGAAAGTAATGGAACCCTTTTTAATCCAGCTTGAACAATAAAATGAACCAGAAGGAAATTGACATTCTTGAATCCAATAGTCAGGGCGCACTTGACCTGATAAATCCATTCCCAGGATTAAGGCCATTTACCTTTGAGGAAAGTCATCTCTTTTTTGGAAGAGAAGGTCAAAGTGATGAGGTGCTCTTCAATTTGTCGGAGCATAGGTTTACTGCTGTGATCGGAGCTTCGGGAAGTGGAAAATCCTCGCTCATGTATTGTGGATTAGTTCCTATTCTATATGGTGGTTTCATGACAGACGCCGGCTCTGACTGGTCAGTTTTGATCTCAAGACCCGGTATATCTCCCATTGAAAACCTTGCAGAATCCATCCTGAGTAAAGATGAGAGTTATATTACATCCTCTGAAGACAATAAGCTGATAGGAAGAAGGATGACTTCTACCATACTGAGGAGTAGTTCCATGGGTTTGGTGGATGCCGTTAAACAACTCACCAATTCTTCCACAAAAAATGTATTCATATTAATTGATCAATTTGAAGAGCTATTCCGATATATAAAAGCAGAGCATAGTGAAGAGGTTATAAATGAGGCTGCCGCTTATGTAAATCTCCTTATAAAATCCATTTCGCAAACTAAGGTTCCTATTTATGTCGCATTCACCATGCGTTCGGACTTTATTGGTGATTGTTCTCAATTCCCGGAACTCACACATATAATAAATAAAAGTCACTATTTGATTCCCCAGATGACCAGGGATCAGCAAAGGCTGGCAATAGAGGGCCCAATAGCTGTTGGTGGAGGAAAGATTACCAAAAGGTTGGTTCAGCAATTGCTAAATGATGTCGGAAATAACCCGGACCAGTTGCCGGTAATGCAGCATGCCTTGATGCGTACATGGAATTATTGGGTGGCCAATATGGAGCCGGATGAACCGATAGATCTGCGCCATTATATTGCTGTGGGAAAAATTCATGAGGCTTTGTCTCAGCACGCCAATGAAGCATATTCCGAACTCGATAAAAAGGAAAAAGAAGTTTGCGAGGTATTATTTAAAGCATTAACAGAAAAAGGCGCCGGTAACCTCGGTGTTCGACGGGCTGCAAAACTTGAAGAAATTGCTGATATATCCGGGGTTACTGAGGGTGATTTAATCAACGTAATTGAAAAATTCCGTGAACCCGGAAGGTCGCTACTTATGCCTCCCGCCAATGTTAAGTTAAAGTCAGATTCTATTATTGAAATATCTCATGAAAGTTTAATGAGAATTTGGCAGCGACTTAAAACATGGGTTGATGAAGAAGCTGATTCTGCACAGATGTATAAAAGGCTGTCGGATGCTGCAGAAATGTACCAGGTCGGAAATACAGGACTTTGGCGACCACCTGATTTGCAATTGGCGCTAAACTGGCAATTGAAACAAAAACCAACAAGGACTTGGGCAAAAAGATATAACCCTTACTTCGAACGTGCATTGGTTTTCCTTGAAACCAGTAAAACGGCCTATGAGAGCGAACAGAAAAGCAAGGAGCTTCTACAAAAGCGAATGCTACAACGCACCAAAATGGTTGCGATTATTTTGGGTATTGCATTTATCATCGCCATAATGTTCTTTGTATTTGGCTGGATTAAAAAAATTGATGCAGACAATCAACGAGAGATTGCAGAAATAAACAGAGTTGAAGCCGAAAATAATGCAGCGCTGGCAGAAGAGCGTAGAATTGAGGCAGAAGACCAAACTTTGAAGGCAATTACCAGTGCCGATGAAGCAGAAAGACAAAGATTACGGGCAGAACTAAATGCCGACAGCGCTCTGTTTCAGAAAAATATTGCTGAGCGACAAACCATTCTTGCCAACAATCAGCGAAGGCTTGCTCTGGACAGGGAACGACTGGCAGATTCCTTGAGGTTGGTTGCTAATGAACAAAAATTTATTGCTCGTGATGAACGGGATAAAGCAAATAATTTAAGAATGATTTCAATTGCTCAGTCTATGGCAGTAAAATCTCTTAATATTCAGGAATCAGATCTAAAGGCTTTGTTAGCATTCCAGGCATACAATTTTAATAAGGAATATGGCGGAAATGTCTATGATAACTACATCTATGACGGGCTGTATTATGCAAAAAGAGACAAGTTGAAAGAAAGCCAGGGAGTAGATCTAAACAGGTACAAAGGCCATAGGGATATGATAAGATCTATCGTTTATGCTCCAAATGGAAAAGATTTCTATACAACCGGAAGTGATGGGAAAATTCTGAAATGGGAAAGTAGTGACTATTCATATAAAACGCTCTATAACCCATTAAACAATTTTATCAACTATGATATGAAAATTAGTCCGGATGGAAAATGGCTGATCGTAGCCGGCGATGCCCCATATATACTTGTCATAAACCTCGCTACGTTAAATCCAATAAAGATAGAAGGGCACAGAGGTCCGGTTACAAAATTGATGTTTTTACCGAATTCTGACTATTTCATTTCCTATGGAATTCAGGACAGCACCCTAAGGATTAACGACTATGTAAACAGCAGTGAATTAAAGAAATTTAATGACCGATATACTGCAATAACTTTGAGTCAGGATGGAAAAATGCTTGTCGCAGGTGATGAAAAAGGCGTTTTGGATATTTGGGATACTAAAAATATGGACAAAGTTGAATCCATTGAAGATATCTCGAACAGCAGACCCATATATGCCATTGAGTTCAGCCCGGATAACAAAACTGTTGCAGTAGGCGATGAAGATGGTGTGGTGTATATCGGGGATGTTATAGGGAACGATCTATTTTTTAACCGGTCATTATCTGGTCAGCGCTCCAGGATCAATAATATAAAATTCAGTGCTGATGGTAAGTTGTTTGCTACTGCCAGCCTGGAAGGAACTGTCCAGTTGTGGGTAATTTCCAGGATGGATAAAATGTTGCCGGTTGCTTTCAAAGACCACGATGATTATGTATGGAATATAGAGTTTAGCCCAAACAGCGATTATCTACTGGCGGGTACGAGAGATGGAATATTAAAGCTCTGGCCAACAAAACCGGAATTGATGGCGCAGGATATTTGTAAATATTTGATAAGAAACATGAGTAAAACTGAATGGGATAGATTTGTTGGCGAGGATATTGGCTATGTAAGCACTTGCGAAAAAGCCGGAGTTTCCCCTCAAAACGAATAAGCGTAGTGAGTCGATGAGATATTTTTTGATATTTTTTATACTATTTTCTTTAATTTCTGCAAGGCTGGTTTTTGCCCAGGATCAATGTGCGATTTCCTTAAAGGAAGCTGAGGACAAATACGACCTCGGAAGATTGTATGAAATTCCTGAGTTGATACAACCATGTCTTGAAGATGGTTTTACAAAGGAGGAAAAGATCAGGGCCTATCGGTTGCTCACGCTCACCTATTTATTTCTGGACTATTATGAAAAGGCCGATGAATCATATTTAGAATTACTTACACTTTCTCCGGAATACAATACAAATGATGAAATTGACCCGGTAGAAATTATAAATCACCACAACAAATTCACGACCAAGCCGCTGTTTTATATCACACCCGTCAAGATTGGATTTAACTTTTCATTTGCAAATGTATTGTTGGACTATAGTCTGTCTCAGGGTCTCAATGGCTCAGAAAAGTATTCTTCGATACCTGGATTTCATATTGGATTTGGTGGTGAAATGGTAATTTATGGTAATTTCCATTTATCTGCAGAGTTGTTTGTCAGCAGGAAAAATCTGCATTTAACAGACAGTCACTGGGATTTCTATAATACCAATTTGGACATCAATCATACTGAATTTGAATTGCCGGTGATGCTGAAGTACAATTTTTTTAGAGGTAAGATAAACCCATTTATTTCAGGTGGAGTCAGCCCTGGGTACTTATTCAACGCATCCGTAAGGAATATCAAGGGTAATTACAATATAAAAAGTGACATTGAAGGAGCGCCTGATGAGGAGTTTCCTGTACAACCACGACCTGAATTAAATACATCTAAGATGAAGAACAGGTTTAATTATTCACTTCTTTTTGGGGGTGGTATTAATTATAAAATTGGAATCAATTATTTAGTATTTGAAGCCAGGTATTCTATTGGGATGCTCAATGTAACAAATGAAAAGAACAGGTGGAATATTGACCAGAATTTCCCATCGGGTAGAGATCTGAAATTCCCTCCGGGGCATGTCGATGATGATTTTAAGATAAATAACCTATCTTTTTTAGTTGGATTTGTGAAACCACTTTATAAACCGAGGAAAATTAAGTGAGACGTTTAGTTTTATCAAAATATAGAATTTTCAAATTGAGTGCTTTTTATAAAGTGTTACAATGGAGTATATGGTCAATTATATTTATTGGCCTAAGTTTTTATTCGTGTGACACTCTTGAATCTGTTAAACCCTATCAGGAGCAAACATTTATAAAATTGTTTGGAGGAAATGGCTCAGAAGAAGGGAATAATATCATCCAACTCCCTGATGGCGGATTTGTTTTAGTTGGCTCTACAACATCAGATTCCCATGGGGGAAAAGATGTATTTATTGTAAGAACAGATAAAACCGGAAATGAAACCTGGAAAAAGAATTTTGGAGGTACCGGAGATGATGCTGGCAATTCAGTAATCCTCGGAGAAAACAATAGTTTATATGTTTGCGGAGAAAAGACCCTTGATAATGGGCTAAGGGATGTTTATGTGATCAACCTCAACCTCAATGACGGAGGATCAATAGGAATCAGAACCTTTGGAGATTCATTAAGAGATGAATACGGAACTCATATTCTGGAAGTCCCAGGCAGAGGATTTTTTATTACGGGAACACAGGATTCTACTGCCTCGCAATTTTTTCTCATTGAAACCGATCAAAGTCTAAATGAAATTGATGTAGGAAAATATACCGGTGATGAAGATTTCGACAATAAAAGTGTCAAATCATTCTCATTAAATTATCCTGAATTTGTTTGTTTCGGGTCCACGACATCAAAGGGGCCGGATGTAAATCAGGATTTATCAAATTATTATTTATTTCATTATACAACCTCCATAGGAAATGCTTATGCGCCTAAAAGATACTATGGCGGTGCAGAAAATGAAATATGCACAGATGTATTTAAAACAAGCGATGGTGGACATGTATTGACAGGATATGTAGAAGATGCTGATTATACTAAAGAATATATTGTGAGAATAGATCAACAATATTCACCTGTTTGGGAGAGTAAATTTGACAATGAATACGGAGTAGATTCTAAGGCCTTTGGCATTGAGCAAACCAATGATGGTGGTTACATAGTGATGTCAACAATAGAACTTCCTGACCCGGCAAATGATGAAATCAGCTTGATGAAATTAGATTTTAATGGCGATTTAGAATGGAGAAAAATTTTTGGTAGCAATGATGATGATATAGGTATGAAAGTTCTTCAGATAGAAGACGGTAGCTTTATTGTAGTGGGAACAATGGGTTTCGATATTAACCCGGACTCCAGGACAAAGATGAGTCTGTTGAAAATAAATCCGAATGGTGATTTAGTCCCTTTATAGTATCTTTTGTGACTGTACAAATATAGGGTTACAAGTTTTGATGAAAGCCTATTTATAAAAGTGAGTAATGGATGATGTGAAAGTGAAATTAGATTTTTTGATGAATATTCTTCGCGGAAATTTTTTGTATGCAATTAGAAGGTTGCTTTTCATACCTTTATTAATTGTATTTTTTAATTCCTTTTCACAGGTAGCTGTAACGCCTTTAAGTAATTCAAATGATTTTTGCGTTGATGGATCAAGCATTACTCTTGACAATATCAGGATTGACGAAAATGTTGCTACGAATGATTTTTCTTCCGGAAACTATGATATCGACATTATCTTGCCCGGTGAATTTGAATTTGTATTATCAAGTCCTGCAATAACCTTTGCCGGCGATATCACTGCGGCAAGTGGAAGTTTTTTTTCAACTACCATCTATCGTATATCAATTACCTGCCTTGGAGCAGCATCAAATGATTTTTTGCAAATTGATGGCCTGGTTGCAAAGGCTATAAGTCCTACAGCTTCGGCAAACATTACTTTCAACTCAGGAGGCAAGGTCAATGATTTAGATAATGACTCCATTGTATTAAAAAGCTTCTCACAACCTGCATCCGATGCGGGATCAGACGACGTTACTTGCTCAGATCAGGCAACATATATAATTAGTGGCAGCACAAGTGCTAATGGCACAATAATGTGGACCAGTAGCAGTGCCGGAAGTTTCGTAGATCCATCAATTGATAATCCTACATACAGTATTCATGCTAATGATATAACCAATGGTACTGTAACGCTTACTAAAACTGTGTCCAGCCCCGGGCCTTGCGCAAATGCAGTAAGTAGTATGACATTAACTATCAACAAAACTCCGGAGATTAGTTTAGATCCGGCCAGCCAGACTGTTTGTGAAAATACAGGCGTTACTTTTTCTGTTGAAACAGGCGCTACTACCAGTCCTACTTACCAGTGGCGGAAAGATGGTACCGATATTGCCGGGGCTACTGCTCAAAGTTATTCCATCGCCAGCGCTGTGACTGCAGATGCGGGTGTTTACGATGTCGTGGTCAGCAGTGGCGCAGGTTGCGGTATCGATGCTACCAGTGCGGGGGCGACCCTGACTATTGAA
>JAJRQT010000157.1 GCA_024280115.1 Bacteroidota bacterium
AGAAATCATAGGATTTCAATCTTAGATAAAATTATTGAAAGATGTGTACTACATGAACCTGTGAGCTATGCAATGATTAAATCAAATGCGATCTAAATGGGTAACCCTATCCATATTATTGTAGGTAGTTTTTATTCATATTTTTTCATTTCTGAACGTATTTGAGCAATTTGATCTCTCAATTCGACATCAAATTCCTTGTATAATTCTCCGAGATTTTTCATTGCCTCTCCCAGCATGCTTTCGGCATTTTGATAAATCTCGTATGCTTTCTTTTCTTGGGGTGTTCCAATAAATTTCAAATATTGTTCATGCGTTACCTCCACATTTTCTGAATAAGGAGCAAGCATGTTGAAATTATCATAAAAGCTTTTTAAAATATCATTCACTGTATAGTTTGAGGTCAAATCAAAATATAATGCAATTGAACTGGAAAGTGCTAATGAAGAATTATTAGCAAGAGCAATTTTTTCGTCAATTTGCTTTCGGAGATTATCATTTAAATTCTCCCCAAAGTTTGTATCACTTTCTTTATATCTACCGAATAAAATTATTAATTGATTTATGGCATCTGAAAAAAGTGAATATTGCATTATTGTTGCTTCGGCTGCTTGTAATTTCTTACTAAAGAATTGTTTTTTTAAGTCATATGAATATTCATTTTTCTTTTGAATAAGGTCAATTATTTTAGTTACAATAACTGTCAATACAGAACCTATTAATCCTCCTAAAATTCCTATCATTTGTTCGCTCATGTGTATTTATCTTGGAAATTACCTACAACTATTCGCTAAACGTACCATTATGTTTATTTCCGCTATATCACGACTATCTTTTAAATATTAAAACTTCACAACAACCTGCTCCCTCTGTTGATTCGATGGCTTTAGATTTTCAAGAGTTTTAGTTTTATCCAAACCTGGCTCTCCTACCACGACTTTATAACTTCCGGCGACAAATACCTTTGGATCAAATTCATTGCTGATTGCGCGAATGGTATATACATTTTCTCCCGCCTCGTCAATAACTTGAATGACCGGTGGCTGACTCAAACCTTCGGTGATAATTTTCGGTAAATACCCAAAAGCCTTTCTTCCATAATTGTCCAACTGATTGATTTTTATAGGCCATCCTTCATAGGGTTCAGAACCCGGGTTGGCCGGACCGGCGTCTCTTGGCCACATTTCGATGGTAATGTCTCTGCTGTTTTTGTTAAATTTAATCATGCCATATCCTGTTGCCCTGTCATAGAGTCTGGATGGCTTTTTACCTGTAAATACAGGGTTTGAAACCGCATACACGGTTAAATAATTATTGAATCCATCTATATAATCACCGGTATATATGGGAGCGCCCTCTTTCCTGTTTTTTCCTTCTATTTTTGGATACCATCTTCTCGGCCATACATTAGAAACCGATGGCACGCAGGCTGCAACTCCGCCGTCTTTCCAATCGTCTATTCCATAATGTATTGTGGAGCCAAGATGCTGATCTCCTGCCAGATGGAAGGCAAAACATTTTCTAAGTAAATCTACCGCACGGTTTCTCGGTGTATGAGGCCAACCGTCAGAATCCATATCAGAAACAACGATATCATCCGGTGGATAATCTCCCTTTTCAAGAATTCTCAATTTCGGAACAGCGACGTCACTTATGGCATCGGCCGGCAAGGTCGCTACATTGCTAAATATAGTTTGAGATAATAAAACTTTCATAGAGGTCTCGGGGCTCCAGTTCGACCCCCAATCTTCGAGAAATGCTTCCTGCCTTTCGCCTAATAGTATCGCCCCAGGTACATCTGAATTATTCCTGATATCAAAACTTTTATTCTCGGACCATCCGTTGATAGCATTCGCTTCTTTTGGCAATACATTGCCCGGAGCAGATTTAAATTTACGGTCTTCAATTACTGCAAAGCTTAAACCCCCATAGTTCAATTCTGTATAATAAACCCCTATTCCTTGTTTTACCGGTGTGGGGTCATACGGATCTGGTAAATTACTTGTTTGAGTTCGCTCTACCATTCTCACGAAATCAGCAGGCATTTTATATCCACCACTGTCCTGTCTTTCTTTTGCCGAACCGGTTTCTTTGGCTTTTTTTCCTCCTTCTCCCCAAAGATTTCCATGGTAAACATCGTGATCATCCGGTATGCTGATCGCCGGGGTATTTCTAAGTAATTCGCGATATTCCCAACCATACAACATCCATTTTCTCAGGTAATCAACCATAGCCTTATTCAATGGTTTCTGAATGTGGCCAAACCCGCCGACTCCTTCATATATCTGATCCCCCGAAAAAAACAAAAGATCAGGATTGTGTTTTATTACATTCTCCACGATGCTCTGATTTGGAAATCCCAGGTCATTATTACCTGTGAAACCGGCGACTTTAATTTCTTCTTTATCGAGTGGGTTCTTTTTGATAATTCCTTCAAATGTATCTATGAGTTTTTCATCATCTTTTCCGATGTATTGGTAGGATATTCTGTAGCTCTGATCTTGTGAATCATCCCAATTTTCAACCTTAAAGGTGGCAGTTCGGGCATCTTTATCAATTGAACTGCTTGACACCTTAGTCCAGGCATCACCCTCTTTAACTTCGAGAGCAACTTCTTTTCCATCTTTTTCACCGACCGGTGGTAACTGAGCTGTCATCTTCAGTATCTTGTCACTTAAAGTATGCTGGGCAAACAGTATAGGACCAAATGCATAATCATCGTGGTTGACCAATTGTTCTCCATTTAACCTCCAGTTTTTGAACCAGGCGCTATTTTCAAGAACTGTTGCGCTGGCGCCATTTGCTCCGGGGCTAAAATGGCTGACAACAACTAAGTCTCCAATCAAATCACTTGCTGGAACAATTTTTTCAATTTCCCCAACCAAATCATCATCATAAACCTCCAGTTTTATTTTATAATTATCTCCTTCTTTTTTGGCAACCACCTCCATAGTAAAATCATTAAAAACATCCTGGGTATCCAGGTCCTCCCATTTATCAGCTTCTTCAACTTTTCCGATAAATACCCCTCCAACTGTCGTAACGCCAACATTCAAACCCTCACCAAAAACGGCATCGCTTCGATAATCGTTAAACTCACCCTTTGCACCAAGTTTAAAACCAACCCAATCCTGGTCACTATTTGTTTGCTTGATGATCCCTACATTGATGCTCATTCTAAAATCCCCCGTATTTTCATCAATTTTTCTCGTGAGCAAATGCACATTTCGGTTCCGGCCTAAAACTGTGCAGACCATTTTTCCACGCTCCAACTTCCAATCCTGCATCGGGTTAGCCCAATATTCCGGGCCAATCCAGATTCTGTCAATTGAAGTTGGGAATTCGCTGATAAATGATTGATTATTATCTGAAGTTGAGCACGAAAGAATGAACAAGCTGATAAAT
Source organism: Bacteroidota bacterium (assembly GCA_024280115.1). Taxonomy (GTDB): domain Bacteria; phylum Bacteroidota; class Bacteroidia; order Cytophagales; family Cyclobacteriaceae; genus JAAUQL01. The sequence goes on from JAJRQT010000157.1 coordinate 3,406, forward strand.
AATGTCGAGAAAAAAAGCGTCCTGATAGCCATAGGTGTTATTGTTGTTTATTATACTTTATAAATATATTCTAAAAAAAGTTAACTGGTTCAGGGTTCAACGGTTTAATGGTTGAAACCATCTAAAATTAATGTTTTAAAAAACGTCTAAGCCGTGAACCTTTAAACCTGAAACCTGAAAAGAATCATGAATTCTAAAAATATTTAATTCCCACTCCAATCAATAATATACTGGTAGAAATTATTTACTTAATATCGACTATGTTTTCGCCGCCGACCAACTGAACCCGAGTACTGTTCCATTCAAATAGTCCGCTTATTCCATCAGGCATGAAAATATCTGATTATCCATGTATTTCTTTTCCTATAATTTCATCCCTGTTGCCTTTATTGCCCTCTTTATCAAAAAGCGCTTCGGAATAGGTGGCTTTGATTTTGGCTCCTAATCCTGCGAAGACAATTAATTCTGGAAAACCCATGCTTAACTCATCATTGTCAATAAGAATACTGATTTTTTTATTTGGTGGAACAATGCAATAAAACTCACCATCCTCAATACGTGCAAAGTCTTCCGTCTGTCTGTTTCCTTCAATCTCTCATCCCACCTACGCTACTACCTTCGCCAAGGCTACGGCAGTTGAAAAAAGCTTCGGTGGACAAGCAATCTCCCATTACACCGTTACTTTATTACCTCATTCGCCAAAGGATCTACAATCATTTTCAGACTGCCTTTATAAAAGACAAAAGCGCTGATGGCCATCAAACTATGGCTGATATCAAAGTGATTGAACCAGATGCTGATGCCCCACTCATTCATAAATATAACCGCTGAAACTGCTGATATTCCAACCGCGGTTAAGAATAGTTTACTCGCTTCACTTTTTGTTTTTAGATACACCAAAAGATTAAAACTCGTAACAATGATCAATAGACCATATGCAGAATGCACTTCTACAAAAAAGAAATTGAGTGTGCTGAATGTTATGGTAACAAAAGTGGCCAATTCTATTAAATTCAACCAGGCGAAAAAGTTGCCTACCCTGGGTTTTATTAGCGGTTTGGCAAATAAAATTGATGCCCGTTCAAGCAATGCGATTGAGAACATACTGGTCAGCCAACCGGGCAACTTCCAGGCAAATGATAGCAGGTATAAAAACCCATGACCAGCCAACCCTCCAAATAATGTCGCCAATCCCATAGAGAGAAAATAATACTTCAGGTTCCAGTGTACCTTGTTTTTAATTGGTATTTTATTGAGTTTATAAAATGTATAAAAGCAAACCGCCGACACAATCAGATCCGTAAATGTAGTGACCGGTTCGTCTATTCTAATGCCAAAAAATTCTATTCCGGGTTGGGTAAGATTCATTAAAAAATTGATTAGAATTAATAGTTACCAAATTAAACAATAATATATAAACGATTGGCAGAATTTCTGCATTGTTAGTATAAGTAAAATTATAATTTTAAACTGTTAATTCTGATTTTTGTCAAATGAAAAGAATCCCGGCTTACTTTTTATTCTTATTGCTTTCTATAAATACGGTAAATTCCCAAGTTCCTAAAAAGCGCTTACCGCAAAATATCAATGTCCCAACATACTCACACATTTTCCCTTCTTTGAGTGGTGATGGAAATCAAATGATTTATTTGACCAACTATACAAATTCCGATGGTTTTGAAACGAGATATACCTACAAAACGGGTGCAGAAATATGGGCTGATCCGGAACCAATTCCAAGCATCAATAAACCGGGGTTAGATCATATAGGAAGCTTTTGCCTAAGCCATGATGGAAATTTCGTGGTTTTCTCATCGAGAAGAAGTCATGGGATTGGAAACTATGACATTTGGATCAGTGAAAAAATAGGCAATAATTGGTCACGTCCGGTAAACCCCGGAAAACCGCTCAACTCGCAGGGTCATGAAGGAAATCCAAGTCTTTCAGCCGATGGAAAAACGATGTATTTTATGCGCTGTGAAAGCATGGGCAAAACAAAGAAAAATAATTGCCGGTTGTTCGTTTCACATAAAATTTCAGCGACAAGATGGTCGGAACCGGAGGCACTCCCGGACTATATCAATACCGGTCATGAAACCACACCAAGAATCCAGGCCGATAATAAAACGCTTGTTTTTGCATCAGGCAGAAGCGGCGGAAAAGGAATGCTCGATCTTTATACCAGCACATTAGATCGTAATACATGGTCAAAACCGGTACCTCTATCTTTCCTCAATACAGATCAAAATGATGAATTTGTGACGATTCCTGCCAGGGGTGACATCATATATTTCTCGGGCAGTTACCGTGATAATTATAATATTTTCAAAGCCATTATTCCTGAAAAATTCAGACCACAAAAAGTTTTAATGCTCACAGGTACTGTTTCTTACGATGATGGGCAAAAACCGAGTGAAGATATATTTATACGCGCATATGATCTTTCTACGGGAGATGTTTACGCGACTTCCAAATTAAAACAGAATGATGACAGCTTTACTATTTTTTTAACGGAAGGGACATCCTATGATATCTCGGCGTTTCCGCAAAAAGGTGGTTATACCTACTTTTCTAAGATTTACGATCTAAATGATATGCTCATCGCTCACAAAGAGGAATTACCCGTTTCATTGTCAGCCTTGAAATCCGGAATGTCTATGGCGCTATCAAATATTAGATACGATGATTATTCAAGTGTTTTGAATTCTGATTCAAATATTGAAATCAAAAGAATCAAAGGATTCCTACAGAAAAACCCCGATATCAGGATCGAAATTGGAGCGTTTATTGACCAGGTTTATACCGATTCTATCCCCACAAATGATCTGACAGAAGTGATTGCTGATACTATTTTCTGTGAACTGGAAAAAATCGATGAGTTCATGCTAGAATATAGCATTGATTCATTGCAAACATTGGCTGATTTTGAGGAAGACAGAACAGACTCTATGAACCAGAATCTTGACACCCTATATTCAGAAATTGATTCTATGGAATTGGAAAACAACGAGATCTTAGCCTACAACAATGACTCTACGGCCATTGGGTTTTTAGATGAATTGGACTCAGCAATCATCACTCCTAAAGACTCCTTATTGGCGGTTGGCTTCGAACTATTTGAAGAGGATGATATCAATGAAATTTATTATAAAATCAATTACACCTACCACAACGACCGGACCCAAAAACAAGCGGAAGCACTAATGAATAAACTGATTGAAGCCGGGGTACCTTCTGATTTACTGGAGGCAAAAGGCTATGGTGATGACTGGACTGAGGACAGAGCTGAAGAAGAAAGGAATTACTGGATAGAGTTGAAGATTTTTAAACGCTAAAACTCGTCGTCATCTCCGCCTCCTTTTTGTGCTGTCAGGTAATACTACCTAACTCCTTCCTGACTACCAAAAGTTATCATTTTAATCTGTCGGGTGTTTCCACCCGACAGCACCGAAGAGATCGATACAGATTTTAGTGTTGTCAGGTATTCCTACCTGACAACTTA
>JAJRQT010000158.1 GCA_024280115.1 Bacteroidota bacterium
CATCAATAATTTTGATTTCATTGTCTTGAAATACTTCCTTCTCAATTTTATTTTCATCTTTAAGCGGTGATTTCTCAATAGGCTCTGCAGATGTCAATATCGGGGCACTGGTCTTTTTTCCCTCTTCGGGTTTTGGGTGGATTACATTCGAAATAGACATTTTATTCGAGAAATTTTTAACTTCTCCCAGGTCTTCCTTTTTTTGATTGCCTGCTTCATTTTCCGTAATCGTCAATCCTTCATCTTTATCTGATTCAAATTGATCAACAATTTGCTTATCAACTAACACATTTTCGTCCATATTCAGCGCTACAGATTGTTCCTTTCTTGCCGCTTGGTCATTCAATAGACTATAGCTTATAAACCCAACAGTAGAGATTAAAATCACAGAAGCTGCAATCGCCAGTCTTTTACCCCACAACTTTAATCTGTTTGTTTGGAGTTTTCCTTCAATTTGCCCCCATGCTCCAGGAGTTGGATTTATCTCTTGTTTTGAGAGCTGATCCCTGAATAATTTATCAAGCCTATTTTCCATCTTGATTAATACTTTTTTGTTCCAATATTTTCTCTGATTCCAACAACTTATTTTGCAAATGCATCCTTGCCCTGCTCAACTGTGATTTCGAAGTATTTTCACTAACCCCAAGAAGCTCACTGATTTCCTTATGGGAATATCCTTCAATAGCATATAGATTGAAAATGGTTCTGTAACCACTTGCTAATTCATCTACCATTTTTAATAAATCTTTCACTTCCAATCCGGTTGAAATTTTGTCATAATCCGGTTCCTTATCTGCAGCTTCAATATCCATCTCCAGGTACATAGATTTATTTTTTCTAATGTATCCCAAAGCTTCATTGATCATGATCCGTTTCATCCACCCTTCAAAACTTCCTTTTCCTTCAAACAAACCTATCTTGGTGAATACTTTCATAAAACCTCTGATCATCACATCTTCCGCTTCATGGTCACCTTTGATGTACCTCCTGCACAATCCCAACATGGAAGGAGCATATTTATCATAAAGCGTGCGCTGTGCTTTAGCATTTTGCTTCCTACAAGCTTTGATCAGGTCAGTTTCAGATGTTGACTTTTGAATTTGAAGCTTCATTTAATTGTCGTCCACTCAGTAGATGCAAAACTCAGTTTGGGGGTTGCATCACTAATTTATATTTTTTGAAATATTCTTGAAATATGGTTTAACCATTTCATTTTATGTTTTAAAGGTTTCAGGTTCAAAGTTCATATGAATTTTCTATGTAAATAGAGAATAATCCAATCCCGACCGGGAATCAGGCAGCAATTATTATTTCCAGCTACGAATTACAAAGCAACCTTGAACTGTGAACTATTCAACCCTGAACTATTTTAAATTTATTAATAAAAAGCTTTATAGTTAACCGGTATTTGAATTTCGGTGAATTTATTGTCATGAACGGTCACAGGGTTTATAAAACTTTCTACATCAAATCTATTGCCGAATATGCCTTTTTCCCCTTGGAGTAGTAAACATGATTCCTTCTCAACCACACCGTGCAACCTCATGCTACGAAGGAATGACGGAAGGAAAAAAGAATCGTCATTCCTGAGAAGAGCAATGTAGTGGAATGCGATCAACAGAATTATAGAAATAATGTGTAGCTGGGTCATTCAGATTTCTGCATATTTTTAAGTATTTATCAATAGATATAAAACAAACATTACCCCACGAGGTTCAATATATTCAGCCCGTTTCCTTTCTGAAGCCAAATAATTCCTGTGGTAAAAACTTCTTAGGAAATTTATCCATCCCTGGGAATCCTAATTTTATGTCTCTGCCATCGTGAGGAATCAGGGCGGTCCCAAAAATATAGTCCCACAAACTGAGTGAAATGCCAAAATTTATTCCGTATTTCCTGTCAGCAGGCATGTCATAGGCATGATGCCAGATGTGCATAGCCGGGTTGTTGAAAATATATTTAAGGGGGCCAAGGTTGAATGAAAAATTGGAATGATTGAAATGACCAATACTCAGGCCAATAATGTACACTATGAAAAAATCATCAATCCCAAATCCGATCATGGCAAAAGGCACATATTCAGCTAAACGATACACAATGGTTTCCATCCAATGATATCTCAAATGAGCCGCAAAACCCATCTGCTCTACGCTATGATGAACTTTGTGAAATTCCCACAATACAGGGCTCCAGTGCAACAGCCGATGTACCCACCACTGAATGAAATCGCGTGCAATAAACATGGCCAGCAATTGTACCCAGACTGCCCAAGAACCGATTTTTATGGCTACCAGATTTGTGATTCCAAATACTCCGAGAAAATCATTAAACAGAGCCACAAATACATCGGAAGCTGCATTGTAAATAATCAGGGAGAAAAGGAAAAAATTAAAAAACATATAAAACAGGTCGAGCCAAAAGTCTTTTCTGAATTTAGCCTGGTCCTTGCGCCAGGGTTTGATTAACTCCAAAGCAAAGAAAAACAAACTCACCCCAATCAGCCAATAAAAATAATTTCTTAAATGAGGATGAGTGACCTCATGCCATAAATAATTGGCATAACCCTGATAACCATCTGCAAATATTTGGATATATCTTTCCATCTGTTTTTTCGTGTAAATAAAGTAAAACCCACCTTCTATGAAGGTGAGTTTTTAATGAAGGCTTTGTACCGATTATTTATCAAAATCACTTATAAATTGCCAAACACTCAGGTCATTCAATTTAATTTTTTTTTGCTTAACATCAACAATATTTTCCTTGTTAAAAGAAGAAAGACTCTAAATACATTTGACTGAGTCATATTTGAAAGCCCGGCCAGATATGATCGCTTTAAAGTAACATTTAAATCTCCAGTATTCGGATGTGTTCCGTAATTATCATTAATCAGAAGCAATGCCTCAGCAAGACGTGCCCGAATATGCTTTTGAGTAAGGTTTATCAAACAATCACCAGGTCTCATTAAATCATGAGCAAATGATACCATGATTTTAAATGCTAAGTTTTTTACGTCAAACATAGATATGAGCGTCCGCTTTTTATTGGTCACAAGACCAACAAAGGAACGGACTGTGAACTATTTAACCCTGAACTATTTTAAAATTATCAATAAAAAGCTTTACAATTTACCTGTATTTGAATTTCGGTGAAATTATTGGCATAAACGGTCACGGGATTTATATAATTATCGCCATCAAATCTATTGGCGAAATAACCGTCTTTTTCCATTGTAAATATTGAATATTTCCCCGGAGGTAATTTCACTTTGAAAGTACCGTCTTTTCTTGATTTTAATCTATATACTAACTCTCCATTTATTGATTTATAAAATGCGCCGCCTGCGCTTAATGCATCTTGTTGCTTAACTGCCTTGAAAATATAAATGTCCCTTTCTATTGGAACGCCTTTAACCCTTTCTGCATAGCTAGTATCGCCGATGGTTGGCATCAGATTTCCTTCAAGCCACCTCACTTGTCCAATAATGCCCTGGTTCCCAGTACCGCTTATTTTATTTATACATCCGAATAATAAGGATAATGATAAGAGAATAAGTGGTAATTTTTCCATAGCTACAGAGCCATTAAAATGACAGAAATTACAATTTCGTGACAAGGTGTCAGATTGATGATAATGAAATTAACTAAAAAATCATTGGAATGAAATTTGTCTATAGTGCGGTATTTGATGTTTGAAATAAAAAAATAAAGATAATGCAAGAAAAAGGCACAATTTCAATCCACACCGAAAACATATTCCCGATCATTAAGAAATTTCTCTATTCGGATCATGAGATCTTTTTAAGGTAAATTGTTTCTAATTCGGTAGATGCAACAAAAAAATTACAAAGATTGGCCTCCATTGGCGAATTTAAAGGTGAGCTTGGAGAGCAAAAAGTAGAGATCAAGGTTAATAAGAAAGCTAAAACCATAACCGTTAGCGACAACGGTATTGGTATGACAGCCGAAGAAATAAAAAAATATATTAACCAGATCGCATTTTCCGGCGCTTCAGAATTTATTGAAAAATATAAAGAAAAAGGAGATGAATCCCAGATCATCGGTATGTTTGGGCTCGGATTCTATTCTGCATTTATGGTTTCTGAAAAGGTGGAAATCATTACTAAATCTTATCAGGATGACGCTGAGTCCGTGAGGTGGATTTGTGATGGAAGTACTGAATTCGAAATCTCTAAAGGAAAGAGGAAAGAGATCGGTACAGATGTTATTCTACATATCGATAAGGATAATAAAGATTTCCTGGAGGATTATAAAGTTAGGGAAATCCTGAATAAATACTGTAAGTTCCTGCCTGTTCCAATTGTCTTCGGCGAAAAAGAAGAAAACCTAAAAGACGATAAGGGCGAGGATATTAAGGATAAAGACGATAAGCCAAAAACAAAAAAAGTTGATGATGTAATCAACAATCCCACGCCAATATGGACAAAATCTCCCAGTGAGCTGAAGGATGAAGATTATCTGGCTTTTTATAAGGAATTGTATCCTTTTTCAGAAGATCCGTTATTCTGGATTCACCTGAATGTGGATTATCCATTCAACCTGACAGGAATACTTTATTTCCCAAAAATCAAAAATGAGCTGGAACTCAATAAAAATAAAATTCAGCTTTATTCCAGACAGGTTTTCATTACGGATGAAGTGAAAGATATCGTCCCTGAGTTTTTAATGCTGCTTCATGGCATCATCGATTCACCGGATATACCATTAAATGTTTCGAGAAGTTTTCTCCAGGCTGACGCAAATGTAAAGAAAATCAATAGTCACATCACCAAAAAGGTTGCGGATAAGCTTGGTGAGTTATTCAAAAAAGACCGTCCGGCATTTGAAAAGAAATGGGAAAGTCTGAACCTGTTTGTGAAGTACGGCATTATTGCAGATGAAAAATTCTATGAAAAAGCCAACAAATTCACGCTGCTCGAAAATGTGGATGGAAAATTATTTACACTTGACGAGTATAAAAAGCAAATTGAAGTTAATCAGAAGGATAAGGATGGTAGTGTTGTTCATATTTACTCAACCAGCACTGATCAGCAAGATGCATATATTCAATCTGCAAAAAATAAGGCTTACGATGTATTAAAATTTGAAGGTCCGCTGGACAATCATTTTATAAACTCTATGGAAATGAAACTTGAAAAAACCAAGTGGAAAAGAGTAGATGCCGACATTGTAGATAAATTGGTTGAAAAGGATGAGAAAAGCGAAAGCGCTCTTTCCAAAGATGACGAGGAAAAGGTGAAAAAGATTTTCGAAGAGGCCATCAACGATAAAAACTACACCGTTCAATTAGAGGCTTTGGCGCCGGATGAACTCCCGGTCACGATGATTCTTCCGGAATTTATGAGAAGGATGAAAGACATGCAAAAAATGGGAGGAGGATCACCATATATGATGATGGGCGATATGCCGGATCAGTTCAACGCAGTGATTAATACAAACCATCCGATGGTCTCTAAAATCCTGAATACAAAAGAAGAAAAAGATCAAAAAGGACTTGCAACGCAGGCTTATGAGTTGGGGTTGCTGTCGCAGAATCTTTTGACAGGAAACAAACTGACCAACTTCATCAAAAGAAGTGTTGATCTGTTGGGGTAAATAAAAATATACACCTGTCAGGTTTCCAAAACCTGACGGGTGTAATACATATTATTCAAAAATATCTTCTTCCCTTTCCAACATCAGGATTGATGATTGAGGCACGATATAATATTTTTCATCCTGGTAGATGACTTCGAATGCCCCTTTTTGTAAAAAAATCGCAAGATCTCCCTCTCTCGCCTGAAGCGGTACATATTTCACATTTTCGTCCTTATCCTTCCATGGTTCATCTTCCTCCATTGGAAGTGGAATCGGATATCCCGGACCTGCTTTCATGATATAACCTGTTTGAATTTGTTCTTTTTCCTGAACTCCGGGAGGTAAATACAATCCGCTCTTTGTTCTATCCTGGTTCTTTTTAGGTTTTATCAAAACTCTATCGCCAACAACAATGAGTTTTTTAAATTTATTATCAGCCGTCAATTCCATAATTCCCACTTTTTTCAATACAAAATTACACTATTGTTTTAAAACTCCTTCACTTTCAGCATCAATCGTTTGCCCTGTCAAGCAAACGCTGATCGATCACCTTGGTTGCTTTGGCGCCGAGTTCTTTCAAATTACCCACCCTGGATATTAGATTTCCTTTTCCGTCAGAAAGCTTATTCATAGCTAAGTCATAGTTCTTTTTGGTAGTATTCAGGTTTTCGCCAACCTTGATGAGGTCATCTGTAAAAGCTTTGAATTTGTCGTATAGTTGCCCCCCTTGCCTGGCGATTTCCAGGGCATTTCGATTTTGATTTTCCTGCCGCCAAATACTCGCGATGGTTCTCAAGGTTGCGATTAATGTTGACGGGCTCACAATCACAATATTTTTATCATAGGCGTCATTAAACAATTCTGCATCATTTTGCACGGCCAGGCTGAAAGCTGGTTCTATCGGCATAAAAAGTAGTACAAAATCCAGGGATCCTATTTCATAGATACTCTGATAGTTTTTATCACTCAGACCTTTGATGTGTGATCTTATGGATAATAGATGGTTTTTCACCTCTATTTTCTGCTGGTGATCATCCTCGCTGCTGATGTATTTTTCGTAAGCTGTGAGCGATACCTTGGAGTCAATGATGATATTTTTCTGTTCCGGTAATTTAATAATTACATCCGGTTGTAGCCGCTTTCCTTCTTCATTGGTCATAGAGACCTGAACCTCGTATTGTTCACCTTTGACCAAACCAGATTTTTCCAGAATGGATTCTAAAATAAATTCACCCCAATTACCCTGTGTCTTCGATTCTCCTTTTAGCGCTTTAGTCAGATTCTCTGCTTCCTTCGTAATTTTAATATTGAGTTCCTTTAGTCCAGATATCTGCTCTTTCAAGGCAGAATTCCGGGCTATACTTTCCTTGTTTGTCTGCTCTACCTTCTTTTCAAACTCAACGATTCTATCTTTGAGTGGATTTAGAATATCCTTAAGATTGACCTTATTCTGATCTGTGAATTTCTTTGTTTTCTCCTCGAGTATTTCATTGGCCAGGTTTTTAAACTGAATCTGAAACTTTTCTTGCAGTGACTCAATATCCTTTTTCTGATCATCAAGTTTTTGATTGAGGTTTTTTAGTTCTTCTGTTCTTGTGGCCAACAGATTAGAAAAATTTCCTGATTTGTCTCGTTCTACGTTTAATTCTTCCTTCAGCACACTGGATTCCTCCAGTAAATTTTCAATTTTCCCTTCTGCAAGTTTCAAGTTTACCTCAAGTTCATTCTTTTGATCTTCAAGTGCTGCAATCTCATCGGCACTTAAAGGATATTTACTTTTATTATAAAAATAAAAAACCAGCCATGTAGCTATACATCCGGTGAGTAAACCTGAAAATAAGTATATAATATCCATATTTTAAAGAATTGCGAGGGAGATAATAAAATGCAAATAAAAGTTTTAAAGATTGATATTAAAAGCTAATTCCATCTCTTTATGAAGTTTCTTACTTAGCGAATCCACAAGAGTCTCATTTTCGGGAAATTCTGAAATATTTACATTTTCATCGGGATCAAGCTCGTGGTCGTAAAGCATTCTACCATAAAACTTATTTTCCTTATCGTACCACTCTGTATATAGGTACCGGTCAGTTTTGATGGACTCCCCATTTATAAACCGGGCATAGATTACATCCTTAAATTTTTGATTGGGGTCTTTCATCAATGGCACAAAACTTTTTCCGTGCAGCTGGGGAGGCAGGCCCAGATCTGCCAGTTCGCAGAGTGTTGGGAAAATATCAATATATTCTACCAAAGCATTGGTTTTCAAGGCGTTCTTATATCCCGGAGCGCTGATGATTAATGGCACCCTCATCGCAATATCAAAATTGGAATGTTTGCACCAGAGTGTGTGCTCCCCCAATTGCCATCCATGATCTCCCCACAATATCACAATGGTATTTTCACGTAATCCCAATTCGTCAAGTGTATTTAATAATTTACCGATTTGCGCATCGGTATAGCTTACACAGGCATAGTAGCCCCGGATAAGTGTCTTTGCCATTTCATCGGAAACTGGCCCTTTCTTTGGAACTCCATAATAATTTCTCAATTCTCCGAAATTGTGAATGGCCGCGTCAGGAGCATTCTCCGGTCGATAATAGTTATCGGGCAATGATATTTGATCCATTAGATACATATCCCAATACTTCTGTGGCGCATTGAATGGCAGATGAGGTTTCAGAAAGCCCGCAGCGAGAAAAAAAGATGTATCCATTTCTTTTAACCGCTTCAAATCCCGTATTGTTTTTTGCGCCATTAAGCCATCAAAATATGCTGTATCATGGGCTTCCACCCATTCATAAGGCCAGGATCTTCCATCGCTTATAGAATCGGCAATTTCCAGATTCTCATCAGTTATATAATTCCTCCAATTACCATTTCGCGGGGTTGGTCTCCACGGTTCTTCACTCCAACTTTCCAGCAGGTCATCCTGATTGTGGAAAATTTTTCCATTGGAAATGGTATAATATCCATTGTTTTTGAAGTGCTGTGGAATACTCACTGCTCCCGGGGCATCATTTTGTGCATAGGTATAATAATTAACAAACCGGTTTTTGGTGGGTTTTATTCCTGTCAACAGACTCGCGCGCGAAGCTCCACAAACAGGAACATTGCAGTAAGCCCTGTTAAATGATAATCCTTCCGAAGCCAGACGATCTATATTCGGGGAAATAATTTGACTGGCTCCATAAAAATTAATTTCGGGCCGCAGGTCATCTACTGCGATAAACAGAACATTTGGCTTTTGGGGCTTCTTATCCGAAATGCAAGATGAAGCTAATAGGATAGCAGAAATAAATAACAAAAATATAATAGTTAAACTTTTCATAGCACGAGATGAGTGTTTAAAAAATCAATAAGATGTAAATTAATCAATCATCTATTCAATTGGAAAGTTATTTGGATCAGGTGCTGTGTTAAACTCGAATTATACCTCAAAGAGTAATATTTCTTAAAATTGAATAATGGCAATTAGTCCGGGGATATTTTATTGCATAGAAAAAAAATAAGTCAGTCAGGGAACAATAGAAGGGTTTTAGTTAAAATCACCCCAATTAGGCAATTATTTATTTGCGAATCTCACTAAATTGTATTATTATGCGAAGCTTGGAGAAAAGTTTTTTTGTTGAAAACCAGTACTCTATGGTCTAAATTGATTACTAAACTTTAAATAACATTTATGAATTTTACACCAAAATTTAACACAGCAACTATGGAAGCCGCGAACAAAGGATACGAGCCAGTTACCAAGTATATGGCAACTCATCTCGTCACTTTTAAACCTGAAGATGAAATAGGCAATGTGATTGCAAAATTGAACGAATATAAGATATCAGGAGCGCCCGTGTTAAATGACAGAAAAGAATTAATCGGCATTATATCTGAACATGATTGTCTCAGAGTGGTGCTCGATAGTGTATATCACAATCAGCAAGTCAGCAAGCATTTTGTCAAGGACTATATGCAAAAAGATGTCATTTCCATATCGGTTGATGCAGATGTTGTAGATGTAGCCAATATGTTTTTAAAGCACCGATTTGGAAGATTCCCGGTTGTGAAGGATGAGGTATTGAAAGGACAAGTCAGTAAAAGAGATATACTCAAAGCTGCATTAAAAATAAAGTTTACCACCTGGTAGCTAATTGAACCAACTTTTAAAAGCTCAAGGAATATGAATTTTCATATTCCTTTTTTTTTGTCATAAATTCAGGAGATTTAATGTCAATAATCTGTTTTGGTCACAACTTTCATCATTCAATTTATGATAATTGAACTTGTTTATTTTATGCGCTTGTTGAAATAATATAATTATTGATGTATATTTTGAAACATAATTTTATAATACATATGAAGCTCTTCAAGTCCCCAATTCTATTTTATCTGTTATATTTTTTCTTCCTGACTCCCAGCTTTTTATCTGCCGAGAACAACCCTGAAAAATTTGGATTATTCAGCTCTGAGGAGACTTTGGAATTGGTATTGAAAACAGATCTGAGAAGTTTAATTAAAAATAAATACGATGATGAATACCAGGAAGGAGAAATCACTGTAAATGAAAAAACCTATCCGGTTCGACTTAGAGCGAGAGGTAATAATCGGCGTGAAAATTGCAGCTTCCCCCCTATCACACTCAATTTTAAGAAAACAGAATTTGAAGACAAATCCTTTGACCAACTCAAAAAACTGAAGCTTGTGAACACCTGCAAAATGCAAAAATCCTACGAGCAATACATTCTCAGAGAATATATGATTTATAGGACATTTAACATATTGACGGATAAAAGTTTTAAAGTCAGATTGCTTAAGATCGACTATGTGGATACCAAAGAAAAGATTAAAACTGTAACACGATATGGTTTTGTAATCGAAGATCAATACATGATGGCTAAAAGGCTGGATGGAATAATTATAAAAATAACAGGGATCAGGGATCAGGCAACAAATAAACAGCAAATCGTGATGCTTTCTATATTTCAATTTATGATGGGAAATACCGACTGGCAAGTAGCGCGTTTGCATAATTTAAAATTGCTGAAATTAAATAATATAACAGAGGCCACACCCTATGTGATTCCTTACGATTTTGATTATACCGGCATGGTAGATGCCACATACGCGATTCCTTCGCCTGTGCTTGGGATTGAAACCCTTAGGGAAAGACTGTATTGGGGAAAATGTTATTCTGAAGGAGAAGTACAGGATGCGATAGATAGATTTTTACAAAAAAAAGAAGCCATCTACGATTTATATCAGAATTTTGAATTATTTGATAAAACAAGCTTTAAAGGAGCAATCGATTACCTTGACAGCTTTTATAATATTATTGAAAATGATAAAAAGTGGAAAAATAATTTTATTGCTAATTGTCGGGATTAAACTGTTTTTACCCTTTTTGACCACATTACATTGCACTTCGAAAATTCGTTAAAAAGGTTAATCATATCAATTACTCTATCAGTAGCACCTCATCAAATTAACACAAAAAACTGCATATGAATAAAATTAACCTTATAACTGTCACCGGTCCAACAGCCAGTGGAAAAACAGGATTTGCGGCACATCTCGCACATTTATTAAATGGCGAGATTATCAGCGCAGATTCCAGGCAGGTATATCGAGAAATGGATATTGGAACGGGAAAGGATTTGGACGAATATAAAATCCATGGCCAGCAAATACCTTATCACCTGATCGATATCAAGGCGCCCGGTTATAAATATAATGTGTATGAATTTCAGCAAGATTTTTTAAAAGCATATGAAGATATCACGTCCCGGGGGAAAATGCCATTCCTTGTAGGAGGAACGGGTATGTACATCGAGGCTGTCACGAAAGGATACAAACTCATCAATGTACCTGTAAATGAGTCCTTGAGAGTAGAACTGGAAAAGGAAGAAATTGATGTGCTGGTAAAGCAATTGAAATCATTGAAACCGGAATTGCATAACACTACGGATATAAAGAATAAGAAAAGAACAATCAGGGCCATTGAAATTGCCACATACTACCAGAATCATGAAGAGATAGATGTTACTTTTCCAGCAATTGAACAAGTGATTCTCGGCGTAAAGTTTGGCAGAGAAAGCAGAAGGAGAAGAATATCAGAAAGGCTGAAAATGAGACTAGAATCCGGGATGATCAAAGAAGTGGAACAACTGCTAAAGTATGTAAAACCTGAAGACCTTATTTTCTATGGTTTGGAATACAAATTGATCACGCAATATTTGACTGGGACACTCAAAAAAGAAGAAATGGTTAAAAAACTTGAAATTGCGATACATCAGTTTGCCAAAAGACAAATGACATGGTTTAGAAAAATGGAACGTGAAGGAGCTAAAATCCATTGGTTAGATGGTCATATGTTCCTGGAAGAAAAACTCAACAGGGCAAAAGCCATTTTAAATCAGTATGGTGTAAGTACCAATTAAATTTACTGTTTTATTAATTTGTCTATAATATTTTCTTATTTGGAATTGAGAAATGTAATTTTATTATTCATTAAAATTTTTAACAAAATATACTATGAAACTACTGACAACACTTTCTATGCTCTCCGTTCTATTTCTTTATTCATGTGGAAGTAGTAAAGAAAGCGAAAAAATTCAGATGGAAAATGAAGAATTAAAAGCAGAGTTGACAAGAGCTCAAATGACAATATCGACCCTCGGAGAAGTTGGGTCTCTGATAGACAGTATCGATAAAGCGAGAAATGCACTTAGACTTGAATTGGAAGCCGGCACCAACTATGATGATTATGTAGATAGGATGAAGGATATCAATGATTATGTGAAGGAAACTGAAGTAAAAATTGATCAGCTTGAAAGTGAATTGAATAAATCCTCGGCCAATAAGCAGGCCTATATGAAAACGATTTCCAGGCTAAAAAATGATCTGGCTTCTAAAACAAAGGAAATTGCCAGCCTTCAGAGTAAGGTCGAAAAATATAAAAAGGAGAATTCTGATCTTCTGAACATCGTTGATTTGCAAGATGCTGAAATCATGGACCTGGAAGATGATATCGCATATAAAAAGGAAGAGTTGAACCTGATTGAAAACAGAATTCAGGAGATTATGAAAAAATCTCAAATGTCAGAGGCCGATTCATACTTTGCTTTAGGTGAAGCGCTGGAAGAAGCTGCCAGAAGAACAAAACTGGCCCCAAAGAAAAAGAAAGAGACGTATAGAGAAGCCATTGAAATTTTTAAGAAAGCACTGGCATTTGGCAGAGAGGATGCTCAGGAAAAAATAGATGCCCTGGAGAAGAAGATATAATAGAAAATATATCCTATGGTAGCCTTCTCAACTCATCGATGTTGACAACCTTTGTACAATCTAACTAAAGCGCAGATAATTATCACATTTCGACAATCGTACTTTTTAAATAAATTAACATTTTTAATACTCAATTAATGCACGCTCGGCAATATACCATAAAAGATATCGCGAAAGAATTAAGTATTTCTGCCTCAACGGTATCGAGAGCTTTACGGGATCTTCCGGATGTAAAGCCAGCCACTATGAATGCAGTAAAAACGCTGGCAAAAAAATGGAATTATCAACCAAATCTCATCGCACAAGGACTGGTTAAAAAAAGATCTTATAATATAGGCGTGATCATTCCAGAATTCATGATTCACTTTTATGCGGAGGCGCTGAGCGGGATTTATAAAATCGCTAATGAATCCGGTTATAATGTAATGGTTTGTCAGACAAATGAAACTTATGAGAATGAGTTGAAAAGTGTAAAGACCCTGATTTCAAGCAGGGTTGATGGGTTACTTGTAGCTATTTCAAAAGAGACCAATGATTTTGAGCATCTGAATTCATTGAATCTCAGAAAAACTCCATTGGTGGTTTTTAACAGAATAAGCGATAAGATTTCCGCCAGCAAGGTGATTTTTGATGACTATAAAAGTGGTTGCAAAGCCACCAGGCATCTGATTGAATGCGGATGTAAACATTTGGCACATATTGCAGGCCCCATGAATTTGCAGCTTAGTTTAGACAGAAAGGAAGGTTTTAAAAAAGCCATGGAAAACCATAATCTAGATTATGATGAAGATTTAGTTGTTCCATGCGATTTTACACTGGAAGATGGTAAAAAAGCCATGGAAAAAATACTACAGACTGGTAAAAAAATTGACGGTGTTTTCACTGTGTGTGATGCCGCTGCCTATGGCGCCATGGCCGTTTTGAAAAGCGCTGGTTATAAAATCCCTGAAGACGTTTCTGTGATCGGTTTTACCAATGAACCATTTGCTAAACTTATTGAACCAAGTCTCACAACAATTTCTCAACCTTCCCATGAAGCAGGTGAAATAGCGACACATTTACTTTTAAAACACATTGAAAATAAAGAGGAATTCGTGCCGGAAACCAGGGTTATTGAAACAGAATTAATTGAAAGAAATTCAACAAGGCGTTTGTGAACTCATAACTCTAATTACTCATGAAAACCCGGAATCTCCTATTCACAATTATCATTTTCTCATCCCTTTATAGCTGTACACACGATGATGCTGATAAAAGGACTTCCACTAGAGATAAGCTGGAATATATATTAAATAAGCACACATTAGATTTATGGTATCCAACGATAATCGATAAAAACAATGGAGGTTATTATTCCAATTTTTCATACAATTGGACTAAAGAGGCCACCCAAAATAAATTTATTGTGACTCAGACCAGGCATGTCTGGACGCTTTCGAAAGCACTTGAATTTTATCCTGAAAGGACAGAATATCAGGGTTTTGCCAGGCATGGCTATATATTTCTCAGAGATAAAATGTGGGATCATGAATTTGGCGGATTTTACCAATTGGTCGATTCTTTGGGGAATGTACCGGAAAAACCCTATAGCTTAGAAAAAAGAGCTTATGGCAATTCCTTTGGCATCTATGCTCTTGCGGCTTTTTACAAAATATCAAATGATCCAGAAGTATTAGGCTTGGCAAAAGAGGCATTTAACTGGTTGGATGAACATGCCCACGACAAAGAATTTGGAGGTTATTTTCAATTTCTTGAGAGAGATGGAACTGCCATTCCAAGATCGGTTTTGAAAGATGGTTACAATGCCTCCGACAAAGCCATGGTCGGCTTAAAAGATTATAACAGCTCCATTCACCTCCTTGAAGCTTTCACAGAATTATATGCGGTTTGGCCGAACGAAACCTTGAAAAACAGGTTACGGGAGATGTTTGAGGTGGTTTCTGAAACCATGTACGATCCCAGAGGGTTCCTGAAATTACATTTTTACCCGGATTGGACTATGCTAAAAGATCAGGAAATTATTGAGATATCGGGAGAAAAAAGTCGTTATATCGATCACATCACTTTTGGGCATGATGTAGAGACAGCTTTTTTACTGATAGAAGCTGCCGGGGCTTTGGGCATTGATCAAAAGGAAATTTTACCAAAAGCAAAGCAGTTTATAGATCATGCACTCGAAAAAGGCTGGGATAATACAAAAGGTGGTTTTTATGACCAGGGGAAATATATTGATGGGAAAATGAAAATTTTGGATGAGGGGAAAAACTGGTGGGCGCAGGCCGAGGGGATGAATAGCCTGCTACTGATGCACACACTATTTCCGGATGATAGCCACAATTATCTTGATAAATTTAAACTGCAGGTTGATTATATCGAAAATAATCTACTCGATCACGAATATTTGGGATGGTACAGCTACGGAATCGATCATCGCCCTGAAATGAAAAAAAGACGAAAAGCTCAAATCTGGAAAGGAAGCTATCATACTTCCAGGTCATTGATGCATTGTATTACCATGCTGGAAAATACGAATCATTAATTTTTTCTGGCGTTTTCATATTTTTTTAACAGCATCCGGGGAAAGTTATATTCATAAGAGAAAGACGTTTTTTAAGGCCTATATGTACTTTTTAACCAAACCTTAATAAGAACCCTCTCTTTGAAAGTAGTATTGAAATTAATCATAACTCATTGGTATTCAATATCAATCCCCCTTCCCCCTTCTCCAAGGTGAATTTTGTTGGATACTAAAAATTTTTTTATGTTTTAACTGCATTTTCCCATATCATAACTTGCTCATTCATAGCGATAAATGAGATCGATGAAAATTAATTATAACTTTTAATGATAACATTAAACCTATTTGGCATAAATGTTGTCTAAACGATACTTGACTTCATTTATTTTGTTTTAGTTATCTGAAATTAGTATATTTATTAGAATCCATATAAAATTTTAACATGAAACCCATGAAATATGTAAAAACCTTACTCTTCATTTCTTCCATTTTAATTTTAAATGTTGCTGAGGCCCAAGAGGTCATGCAATCAAAAATAGTAAAACTCGGATACTCTTCTAGCATCATGCCTTTTCAATCAGATGGTCATTTTTCATTGCATTTCGACCTTGAAAATTCTACCCGGAATAATTTTGTGACAAACGAATTCGGGGCTGGTTTTTTGCGAAACGGAAGTGATCTTTACTATATGAAATTTGATTATAAATTTTATCCTTTGTCTGCAATTTTAAATAATTTCCGTTATCAAGGTATCTATCTAAGTTTGGGACCAGGCATTTATTATCAAGATTTATTTGACGAAGAGAATAAATATGGCTTAGGGATATTCACTACCGGAGGAATACAATTTTTACTAAATAATAGAGTATCACTAGCATTTGAAATTGAAATGAATTTTGTGAGTAACCTGAATGGACAAGGTGAATCTTCCTATAATAGTTCAAATCATACCGTGTTTACTACCAATACAATTAAAATAGGTTATGTTTTCAATAAAAAATCCGGGAAGCCTTAATCACTCATAAATTTCGGAATCGGGGTGAAATGCCAGCCAGGCAAATGCAAAATGATTGCTGTGAACTTCCATGACTAATTGCTTACCCTTATAAGTTCCCTCAAGGCATTTACCCGTTATATCCCAGACTGAACCTGTTTCAAGATCGCTGAAATTTCTTTTCTTCTTTTTAAAACTCAATCTTTCCCCGTCAACTATTGAACTGAATACAGTGACCGTACCAATGTGTCTTGAATCTTCAATATTTTCTTTGTCAAGAACAGAAACTGTTTTTCCAGCATAGAAAATCACTATTTGCTTTCCTTTAAAATCATCATTGATCACTTTCCTTTTCCTTATTTCCTTAAATGGATAAATCTTATATGCCCCTCCATTTTCAATATCGACAATTCGTTCCATAGCGGGTAGGCGGTCATCTATTTCACCATCAAAAAAATGAGAGCCCTGATTTCCTATGCTGTCATAATTGTGGTATGGATTACTTCCGTAGGTCTGCCCATATTTGTCCTTTCTATGACTCAACATAATTTTACCTTCGGGATAGCTGGTGAAAAACTCATCTACTGAGATGATCAATGAGGGTAAAAAAGTGAGCATTTCTCCGCTTAGCTCGCCTACTAAACCCTCACCTGTCAGTTGTTGCCACCAGGTTTCGGTTTGCTTATCCCACATGACCATATCACTTTTTCTGAGCATTCCCGATACCCCAAAATCAAATACATATTCATTTCCGTTATATTTAAATCTGCGATCATATACAATTCCGGCATTGCACAGGGGGCAAAAGGTTACCGCGATGGGAACTCCATTTATGACATCATTGGCGATCTCATGAAATGTGAGCACATTTAAAGGATATGCCCTGGCTTCTCCTTCAATCACGATGGCAATAACAGGTTCAAATTTAAAATAGAAATTTAATGCCTCTTCAGAACCGATAAATCCCGGATTATTAAACACCTCAAAACCATCTCTTGGCATCAATGATTTGAATTCCCTCAAATTGACAATGGTCTTTGTCGTATCCGTTTTCCACCGGGGATCAAATTTGCCACGAACAAATCTCTGTGCGTTTGCATGAAATACGGTAAACAAACTGAGTATGGAGAAATTGAGTAATATTATCCTGATATTCATTTCAATGATATTTGAACGAATATGTAAAATTCTAACGAAAAAATCATTTAAAACCCAGCCAAGAAAGGCAATTAGTCAGATTTAAGACAAGCTACCTGTGGAAATTCTTACCAATAAATTTCAATCCTTCTTTCAACCCGGTTCGCCAATAGCTCCAACTATGGCCACCATCCCGAACCCTGTATTCATGGGGAATTTCCAAATTTCTCATTTTTACATGAAGCGCTGAATTTCCTCTAAATAGAAAATCGTCATCACCGCAGTCCAGATACCAATCGACACTTTTTAATTTATCAAGATCCTGGGAATCTAACAGATCCAGAGGATTGAATGACTTGTATAGATCTGTTAATCTATCTTTTCCTTTTAAGCCACTGCCGTACAATATTCCAAACCAATTTTCAAAGGAATCATCATCCATTTTTTCAATTTCCATATCCGTCAATACTCCCGAGCTGAATGCTACACAAGCAGTGAAAAGATCAGGATTTCTCATCGCCATATGCAAAGATCCATAACCACCCATAGAAAGACCTGAAATCCCGCGAAACTCTCTTGCTGCCCTGGTTCGATAGGTCTTATCAATAAAAGGTATGAACTCTTCAACAAACATATCTGCATACGGATTTTTCCCTGATTTGTCGTTGACATACCAGGTGACGCCTCCATCGGGCATCACGATTATCATCGGGGGAATTTCCCTGTTTGCGATGGCCTCATCGGCGATATATGGAGCCTCACCAAATTGAAGCCACCCAGTATCATCATCTGTATAACCATGCAACAAATAGACGACCGGATATCTTCTGGCAGAAGTTTCATAATCCGGGGGTAAATAAATGGTATATTTTACCTCTTTACCCATTAGATTACTTTGAAATTTCACGCTTTCCATCACCTTCCCGCTTTGAGAAAAAGCAATTGAATACGTCAATAAACATGCGATACTGGTTATAATATTTTTAATGATCATAATGCAGTTATTTTAATTACAAACCCTCCTCCCGGAGCGAGTTTAAATTCGTGCTTCGAATTGGCATCCAAGGTCATTTCGAGCTTTTTGTAGTCATTTCCAATTCGGTCAGCATTGATACCATCCTGGAAAATTTGCGCTTTATATTTTCCCTTTTCAAGGAATGAAAAATCAATTTCAAGTGTCCTTGCATCCCAATCCGTCATGCCTCCGACATACCAGGTATTTCCTGACTTTCGTGCAATTACTGCATAATCTCCAACTTTTCCGCCTATCGCCACTGTTTCATCCCATGTTGTTGGAACTCCACTCAAAAACTTAAGAATATCAGGTTCAGCTTGATATGCGGTTGGAGCATCAGAAAGCATTTGCAATGGCGCTTCGTAAACCACAAACATCGCCAATTGCTGACATCTGGTTCCCTGACTCATCGGTCTCTCAAAAAACATCCCGAAGTTTGCCTTTTGGGCATTTGTCATGGCTCCCGGAGTATAATCCATCGGTCCAGCCATCATCCTGATAAATGGAATAGTTACCGCATGTTCCGGGGTAGTACCTTGTTTATTAAATTTATTGTATTCCAGGCCACGAACGGCTTCGCGATTTATAACATTGGGATATTTCCGGTGTAATCCTGCAGGTTTATATGCTCCATGGAAATTTACTAGTAATTTATGCTCAGCGGCTGCCTTGGCTATCCTGTGATAGTAGTTGACCATTACCTGGTCATCCCTGTTCATAAAATCTATTTTCAATCCTTTAACCCCCATTTCTTCGAATTGATTCATGGCTTCCTCCAGCTTTTCATCCAATGGATAGTGCACACACCAAAGAATAACACCGACTCCCTTTTCCTTTCCGTAATCAATAATTTCTTTCAGATTTATCTGATCGGAAAGTTTCATGAGATCATACTGATCAGACCATCCTTCATCCAGATTGATATATTCAATGCCATTTTCTGAAGCGAAATCAATATAGTATTTATATGACTCAGTGTTAATTCCAGACTTGAAGTCAACTCCAAGCAAATTGATCGCGCTCCACCAATCCCAGGCTACTTTTCCTGGCCTCACCCATGAAAAATCCATATTTTCGTCATGAGCGTCACTTAGCTTATAAACCAAATCAGTATCGAGAAACTGGGCATCTGTTGTGGCTATTTTCATTATTCTCCAAGGAAAGGTTCTTTGCCCAGTGGTTTTAGCTATGTAATCCGTTCTTTCTTCGACAACTAGATTAAAATTGCTATATCCACCCGGCTTCCATTTTGTCGGAACTTTTGGAAAAACAGCTTTTAACCCGGTTTTCGAATCGGCGCTTTTTACCAAGTGAAATCCCGGATAATCTTCGAGATTTGTTTCTGTAATGGCGAGGCTTACATTAAAACCTGTCTGTACTAAAACGGGCAGCATGGCCATAGTGTCAGGAAATTGTGAGATGTTTCTATGTTTATAGAAATCCTCATAGCTGTGCTCGAAATCATTGGTAAGAGGATGAGACGCCCATATCTTAAAATCACCGGAAAAATTAAAAACTGCCTCTTCATTCTTAACTATGATTTCCCCTTTCTTATCATATCCAAATCTATAGGCAAAACCCTCATTGTAAATTCTGGTTGTAATTGAATAATTCTCCTTAAAAGTGATGGTCAATTCGTTGAAGTGATCATTGATCACTTTCCTTTTTCCATACAGAGGCGTCAAATTTTGATTGACTGATATAGTCTTATTTTTTTTTGCAATTGGGTTTCTCCCAAGAACCAAGCCACCTTCTAACTCCATGCTGATAGGAGAAGGATCAATAAGTTGGTGACCTTCATAAGCAAGTGAATAATAGATTTTATCGTTCAATTCAATTTTCACTGAGAGTTTTCCATCTGGAGAAACCAGGGAGAAACTTTTGGGTTTAGCGCCGTAGGTGGTAACAGAAAATAGCAGGACAATTAAGATAAATGTGTTAATGTATTTCATAAATCAGTGGTTAAAAAATATGTGTATTGAAGTTAATTAAGTATTCTATTTAATAGACCCGGAAAGTCTGTATTGTCCCCAATTAGGAGGTATAGTATTTTTTCAAATGATCTCGGCTTGCTATTGATATTTCTATTTTCAGAATTGTTCAGACACACCTTACTACAGAAGATAATTGCTGGATT
This sequence comes from Bacteroidota bacterium, assembly GCA_024280115.1. Classification (GTDB taxonomy): domain Bacteria; phylum Bacteroidota; class Bacteroidia; order Cytophagales; family Cyclobacteriaceae; genus JAAUQL01. The sequence continues at coordinate 20,671 of JAJRQT010000158.1, forward strand.
CCTGCCTGGCCGGTAGGCTAGTATTCCGCCTGTCCGCCGTGGTAGGGCATCTGTTTGCGGTTTTGAAATCCTGCCTCGCCAGACAGGCGGGGTTTTCAGCTATAAGAAAAGCATTTATTCTCAGAAGAATCGTAAGAAAGAAAAGGCCGTTGATTTTTGCTGTTTTGGTCCGGTAATTTGGCGTTTTTACACTGTTATCTGACAGACCCCGGAACAGGTCCGGGGATAGGACAATCGGGTTTAAAGTAAATTAATAAAAAAAACCATGGTCTGTGGCTCACAGACAATTCAACAATCAAAATTTTCGGTCTGTGGGCCACAGACCGAGGTACGAAATGTTAAATTTTTCTAAACCCAATTGCCCTGGGGCCGGAGATTATCGTGAAGGTAATTGCTATGGATTTTCAAGGTTTCGTAAAAATTATTAAAAAAAAAGACCCGGATGCCTCCAGGCCTGTTTAACCTAACTTACTATGCGATTTTATATCGATTGGCAATTGCCCGTTTATTCTTTTATAACATTACAATGTTCTTTGAAGATGCCTCTTTCATGCTCCGAACCTTCTTTTCATACTCACAATCTGATATTTGACCAATTAAATACTTCTGGCTCGTTTTGTTGAAAGAATATCTTTGGCAGCTTTTCACATTCACTTTATTGTTTTCACTATTCAACTTATCATTTTGAGCAATTTCTATATGACCGGAGGATAATGAGACATTAATTTCATCACTGTCTTTGAAAGCTGAAATACTGAATTCATTCCCCCTGCAGATTGATGTGATGTTGTCTGATATTACAATGAAAGGCCTGTCATTCTCCTGATCCGTTTCAAAAAATGCTTCTCCTTCCAGATGTACCACCCTGTAGCGCTTACTATAATTTTCGTAATAGCTCAGCGAGCTGTGCGCAGTTAAAATTACTTTTGTTCCATCTTTTAGAATAACGGTTGTGGGAGCATCTGAGTCATTTACCTTAGTGATCATGGCAGGGAAACCATCGTCAGAAATATTAGAGTTATTCCGGGGTTTAAATACAAACCACACACTGACAATAACAAGAAAAGTCGCTGCTAATTTCATCCACAATTGCATTCTGAATATCTTCTCCGGTTGCTTTTCTATCTTTATTGGAGAAATCTTTGAAGCCAGTTGATTCCAGTATTTTTCCGGCCATTCGACTGTTTTATTGTTCTGAAAATCATTCCAATCCTCTTCGGCTGCCTTAAGAAATGTCTCATCATTTCTATTTACTTCCTCATGAAGCATCTTCAATTCGTCACGAGTAAGTTTTTTATTAAGGAAACGATCAATGAGGGATTTTTTCAAAGCAATTATTTTGTTATCATAAGGTTATACACGCTACATCAGTTTTACCCCTATTTTAAAGTCAAACAATTATGGTTTTATCGTTAATTAATGTTTGAATGCTTGAATAGGCAAACGTTTCATATTGATTATATCTGATGAATTCTTAATTTTTATCAATCTCTCATCAATCTTTTCAATTCAATCTCTCATCAATCTTTTTAATTAATCTCTTTTCAATCTTTTTAATTCAATCTCTTATCCAACCTACGCTAAAGCTTCGGCTGGCAGGCAATCTCTCATCAATCTTTTTTATCAATCCTTTCAATCAACTCCCGGTTAGATCTGAGTGAGCAGTAACAATAATATCAGCACCTGATAATCACATAATTCTTCTTTTAAAAACTTAAGTGCCTGACTCATTTGATTTTCTACAGTTTTGATAGATATCTTAAGCTTTTCAGCAATTTCCCTGTTTTTTAGACCTTCTTCCCGGCTTAGGCGAAATATCTCCTGCCGCTTTGCCGGCATTGCAGAAATGGCATGCTCTGCTTTTAGTTTTATCTCATTGTAGTCCACATCAATTTCGGTGAAGTTTTTTGGAGCCCTATCAGCAAATACCAAGAAATCCATGTAGGCTTGCTCATTTACTTTTTTCCGAAAACCATTGAAGATGCGATGCTTGGCTGCCTGAAAGACATAAGAAGAAAAAGATTGATTTTCATCGATATTATATTTCTTTTCCCAAATTCTTAAAAACACCTCCTGTACAATCTCTTCAGCATCCTCCCGGGATTGAAGGTATTTCATAGAAAATGCAAATAACCTGGGTGCATATTTAGAATAAAGCACTTTGTAAGATGCTTGCTTACCCTCTTTAAGTTGAATAATTAAAACCTTTTCCTCGCTGGACTGATTCATTAAAAAATATGCTTGCGCAAAAATACTGATTAAAGAAATTATAAAACAATGATATCGCAATCACTTCTGACTCATTTGTTTTTTCAACTTCTCATCTTCTGAGTTATGAATCCCAGAACGATATTAGAGCCAAAAGGATTGTTGTCCTCAGCAAATGCAATGCTACGATCAACTTTTACTCCCCAAATACTTCCTTCACAGCTTCCAGGTAAGCCATTCCATTCTGCAGATCCGGTTCCAGATAGCTTCCTTCAGTCCATTCATTCCAGCAGTTGATGTTAAATATATTCTCACAAGAAGGATTATTCTTCAGGAATTCCTTCATCTCCATCAACGCCTTTTTAAAAGCTTCAGGTGTATTCCCGCCAATGGTTGCCATAAAAGGATAACCGATATCCATATAGGTGTCGTCCTGATGAGCTCGAGGGCTTGAATCCCAACCCATCGTAACATTGGGGTAGTAGGGCAGGTCGAATTTATCAGTGGTCTCTTTCGCATATTCAAAATACTTCGCTTGTACTTTCCTATAGGGTGTTACCGGAAACTCATCCAACTGAAAATGATGGATCCAAACATAGGATGTGATGGAATTAAAGCCCAGTTCTTTAACCAGTTCATTTACGTTATCCACAACTTCTTCAGAGGGTAATACCGTCCGACCCCACACGACCGCATTTAAATTGATACCGCTGAAACCGGAATCTGTTACCTTTTTCCGAAATGAGGCAACTGCGTCCTTAGTAGCTTCAATACTTCCGAAAATGTCGATAAACCTGCTGACGTCATAAATGGAGAAATAGGGCTTTCCATCGATTTTCCAATATGAAGGATGGAGGAAATAGTTTTTAATAATATAATCCGTGATTTTTTCCCAGGTTTCCACCGTGATCTTTCCTGAATAGAGCAACTCAGGCCCTTTTTTGAGATTTTCCAGCGTCGCAGGGTGAATATCTATCCAGCTATGGTTAGCCCACATTAAACTAAATTTCACACGATTATTGTTTTCTGCCTTCAAATATCCTTCTTCAAGACATTTCTCAAGAAATGGACCGTCATCATAATAATACCAATCAAAAATAAAGGCGTCAATTCCATGATCTGCAGCAGCATCAATCTTTAAGGCCATAATCTTCGGGTCCGACTCATTCGTATAACCCCAGGCAGGAATATTGGGTTGATTATGACCTTCAAATCGAGGTCTCGCATTTTTCACAAGCTCCCATTCACTCCAACCTTTCCCTTTTAAAACAATGTTCCTTTTATCATTCATATGATAATTTGGAAAATAATAGCAGGCAACGGTAATATCTGCTTCACTGTTTGGATTATCATTGCTTAATTCGATGTTATTTTTTCGTTGATTACAACCTACCTGAAACGCTAAAAGCAATAATAAAAAACAGAGGTAGGCATAGCCTATCAAGTGCTTATTTAATAAATAAATCATTTTCAAAAACATTTAATATTCGCAATGGCGTCTTTATAAACTAATATACAAATCTCTTTCATATTTGATCTCCAGTTTCTTTTTAATATCCATAAATACTGAACCATTAATAATATGCTTAAAATTCATCAGAAGTGAAAATGCTCACTTTTTCCCAAATTGATTTTCTTTACAAAGGATAATGGCAAAGCGGTTTTCAATTTACTGCACTTCTTAAAAAATTCATTATCTAATAATTCCAACCAACTGTTTCCTGTCTTTGACAGAACTAATTAGCTGATAATAATTGTTTTAATAGTGACGATTTTTCACTTTAAAACATACCAATAAAATGGATAAATTATTCAGAAAAGACGCATTCAACTACCATGCACTTGGGCGACCGGGAAAACTTGAAGTAATCCCGACAAAACCATATTCCACTCAAAGAGATTTGTCACTGGCCTACACTCCAGGTGTGGCAGACCCATGTCTGGCCATAGATAAAAATCCTGATGATGCCTATAAATACACCATGAAAGGAAATCTTGTGGCAGTCATTTCAAACGGTACAGCAGTATTGGGTTTAGGTAATATAGGCCCTTTGGCTGGCAAGCCTGTCATGGAAGGAAAAGGTTTTTTGTTTAAAATCTTTGCTGATATCGATGTGTTTGATATTGAAGTAGATACTACAGATCCTGAGCACTTTATAGAAACAGTTAAAGCCATTGCTCCAACATTTGGAGGTATAAACCTGGAAGATATCAAAGCGCCGGAATGCTTTGAAATAGAAGAAAAACTCAAAGATGCCCTGGATATTCCTATCATGCATGACGACCAGCATGGAACTGCTATAATCACTGCAGCCGGATTGCTGAATGCACTCGAGATCGTTGGGAAGAAAATAGATAAAATTAAAATGGTAGTAAATGGCGCCGGCGCAGCTGCCGTTTCTTGCACCAGGCTTTATTACAGTCTTGGAGTAAAACCGGAAAACGTAATAATGCTGGATAGTAAAGGTGTATTGAATAGTGAAAGAAAAGACTTAAACGAGGTTAAAAAACATTTCATTACCAACAAGAATGTCCATACATTATCCGATGCAATAAAGGGTGCAGATGTCTTTCTTGGCTTGTCTGTAGCAGGTGTTTTAAAGGATGATATGCTGAAATCCATGGCTAAAAATCCAATAGTATTTGCATTGGCAAATCCAAACCCTGAAATACCTTATGACAAAGCTAAATCGGTTCGCGATGATGTAATAATGGCCACGGGCCGTTCCGATTTTCCCAATCAAATCAACAATGTCCTAGGTTTTCCATTTATTTTCAGAGGTGCAATGGATGTACGGGCAACTACCATAAATGAAGAAATGAAAGTCGCCGCTTCCAGAGCGCTTGCGAAATTAGCAAAAGAACCCGTACCAGAAGAGGTAAACATTGCCTTCCATGTGCAAAACCTGAAATTTGGAAGAGATTATTTTATCCCAAAACCAACGGACCCTAGGCTTATTGAAAGAGTGGCTCCTGCCGTGGCAAAGGCAGCCATGGAAACCGGCGTTGCCAGAAGACCCATTCCTGATTGGAAGGCCTATGTTGAAGAATTGAGAAAACGACTTGGCCTAACTAATCCACTGAAAGGGTATATGACTGCCGCTTGTAAACAAAACCCCAAGAGAATTGTCCTGGCTGATGCAGAGCACTACAACGTATTAAAAGCCGCAGAAATAGTTCTCAATGAACAAATTGCTAAGGTAATACTACTAGGAAATGAAAAAATAATCAAGCGCGTAATAGCTGAAAATGACCTGGAACTCAATAGCGTGGATATAATAGATCCAAAATCTAAAAAGGAACAAAACCGGATAATAAAATATTCAAAGATACTATTTGAAAAGCGCCAACGCAAAGGCATGACCCTGGATAAGGCAATGGATACACTGATTCATAAAAATTACTTTGGCCCGATGCTGGTTGAAACCAAGGAGGCCGATGCTGTCTTATCGGGATATACCTATAGCTATCCTGATACCATCCGACCTGCGCTTCAAATTATTGGCCGCCAGCCAAATACGCGGATTGTTAGTGGTATGTATATTGTAAATGCCGTGGAGGGTCCACTTTTTTTAAGCGATTGTACTGTAAATCTAAATCCCGATAAAGAAACATTGGTTGAAATCATTCTGCAAACTGCCGAGGCTGTCCGGCGATTTAACATTGAACCTAATATCGCTGTACTCTCCTATTCTAATTTTGGTTCCGTTCGTGGGGAATTATCAATTAAGCTGGAAGAAGTTGTGCAACAGTTACATACAGATTATCCTGATCTAAACGTTGATGGTGAAATGCAGGCAAATGTGGCATTAGACCCCGATCTCATGAAGGAGACTTATCCGTTTTCAAAATTGATTGAAAAGAATGTAAATACCTTGATTTTCCCGGACCTGGCTTCAGCAAATATCGGTTACAAACTTTTAAATAAAGCGGCTAAATTTGATATCATCGGTCCTGTACTCAATGGGATGAATAAACCGGTTCATATCCTGCAAATGGGTAGTAGTGTCAATGAAATTGTCAATATGATCATGATCGCCGTGTTAGATGCACAGCAGAGGTGATCAGAGTTTTCTAATTACTTTATTTACACTGCTTTATCTCTTCAAAATTGATTCCGTATTATAATTACTTTGTCCCACATTCATCCTCGTCTCAGAGGAGGAGGATGGATGATTGGCCATTTCTTTGTCAATTATTAATCAATCTCTAATCAATATTATTATGTTTCAACTGGCTTATGTAGCAAGAAAATAGATAATAGCATTACAAAATTAACCTCAATCAATCAACCCATCGAAAACCTCTCTCATACTTTGATTATCTTAGATTGGACCCCAATAGATATTATTTTTTATAATCAATTATTTCTATTTTAGACATTCATTTAACCCAATCACTCAATGAATTCTTTTCTGAAAACTGGATTATTGCACATAGTCATTGCAATATTTGGCATTCTATTTACTAGTTGCAGTACAAACGATGATAACACTGAGCAAATAAATCATCAGTTACTCGAACAATTATCCAACCGCCGTATGCAATTACCCAACGGTTGGTCGTTGACGCCTCCCGGTAAATCTCTACAACTGGGCGACTTCCCACTTAATATGGTCAAATCATCTTCGGAGAAATACATGGCCATAACCAATAATGGACAAAGCGTGCACAGCATCATGTTATTTAGTATTGGGAACGGAGTAAAATTATTAGATGAGGCAGAAATCCCAAAGGCCTGGTTTGGTATGAAATTCAGCCCGGATGATTCAAAACTATATGTTTCCGGGGGCAATGATAATGTGATAAGGATATATAACATTGTTGAAGACAAACTTGTTGAAACCAATTCAATTATTCTTGGCGATCCATGGCCTAACAAAATAGGTCCAACAGGATTAGATATTGACTTTAATTCCAACACTCTTTACACAGTAACGAAAGAGGATAGCGCCATGTACATTTGCAATATAGACCAACTGAAAGTTGATCAGCGAATTCAGCTAACTCATGAAGCATACACCTGCTTATTAAATCCCACAACAGACGAACTTTATATATCACTTTGGGGCAGTAATGAAGTGGCCATTTTCAACACGAAAAGTAAAACCATCGAATCGACGGTGCAGGTCGGTCATCATCCAAGCGCAATGATTATCAATGAAGAAGGAAGTATACTTTACGTGGCCAATGCCAATTCCAACACTATATCCGTAATCGATATCGGGCAAAGAAAAGTACTCGAGCATATTTCCACTACGCTCTATCCGGATGCACCGGCAGGAAGCACGCCCAACAGTATGGCGCTTTCACCAGATGAGCATTTGCTATATATTGCCAATGCCGATAACAATTGTGTGGCGATTTTTGATGTAGAGAATCCAGGTCATAGCAAAGCAAAAGGATTTATTCCAACAGGTTGGTATCCGACATCTGTAATGGTATCAGATAGCACCATATTAGTGGCAAATGGAAAAGGAGAGGCTTCCAGCGCCAATCCTAATGGGCCAAACCCATATCTTAAAAGGGATGAAGACACCCAATATATTGGGGGGTTATTTAAAGGTAGTTTATCCATTATCTCCGTACCGGATGCAGCAACTCTGAGCACCTACTCCAAAGTTGTTTACAGCAATACACCTTATAGCAAAGAGTTAGAGAAAAGGGCTTTGGGAGCTGACAACAACCCTATTCCACGTGATAAAAATGATGTATCACCAATCAAGCATGTTTTCTATGTAATCAAAGAAAACCGGACTTACGACCAGGTTTTTGGAGATATGCCGCGAGGAAACGGTGACTCTACGTTATGTCTCTTCAATGAGCGTATATCACCAAATCATCATAAATTGGCAAGTGAATTTGTTTTGTTCGACAACTTTTATGTTGATGCTGAAGTGAGCGCTGATGGGCATAACTGGTCAACCGCTGCATATGCCAATGATTATGTAGAAAAAACCTGGCCAACCATGTACGGTCAAAGGGGAGGCACCTATGATTACGAAGGTGACAGAGAAATCGCATTCCCGGAAGAAGGATTCATTTGGGACTATTGCCAAAGAGCAGGCATCTCCTACCGGAGTTATGGCGAGTTTGTCAGAAATGGTAAAGCTATGATAGCATCACTCAACGGGAATATTGATAAAGACTATCCTAATTACAACCTGAGCATTATGGATACCCTCAGAGTTTCCAGATGGAAACATGACTTTGACTCATTGCTTGCAATTGATGCTGTACCACAATTCAATACCATTCGAATTTGTAACGATCATACAAGTGGGGCAAAATTAGGCGCTCCTACACCGAGGGCACATATGGCTGACAATGATTTAGCGTTAGGCCGGATGATCGAGCATATTTCCAATAGCAGTATTTGGAAAGAATCCGTAATTTTTGTCCTTGAAGACGATGCCCAAAATGGCTCTGACCATGTAGATGCCCACAGGTCTATATTATTGGCTGTAAGTCCATATGCAAAGCGGGAATACTTAGACCATTATATGTACTCAACATCTTCTGTACTCAGAACAATGGAGTTGATATTGGGATTGCCTCCAATGAGTCAGTACGACGCTGCAGCAACACCATTGTTTAAAAGTTTTACAAACGAAGCGGATTTCTCTCCATACCTTGCAGTAGCCAACAGCTACCCTCTGGATGAGAAAAACACTGAGAAAAATAAACTTTCTGAACTCAGCGAACAATTTAACCTGGATGTTGAAGATGCTGCCCCGGATATTGCCTTTAACGAGGTAATTTGGAAAACTATAAAAGGAATAGACAGCGAAATGCCAGCCCCCAGACGTGGCGCTTTTGTGAAACTGGTCGAAGATTCGGACGACTGAAATATTGAGACCGCTTCGAAATGTACAACACCCCTAAATCCCCTAAAGGGGACCTTACAGAGTGGACTGAATTATTTAGTTATTTCATATTAAATAAACCTACCTACTTATGAAATAAGGCTGCTGCGGGTATAACTTCCTTAATAATACCAGGTCCTTTCCAGCTGATCGTATTACCATATCCTCCACCCATTTGAAAGTACTTTTCTCCAATTTTATAAGTTCCCACTTTTAAAGAAATCATTCTGGACAATGGGGTTGCTGTTCCGGGACCCTTTCTTCCAACAAATTCCTTTCCATCCAGGTATAACATTCCGCCATCATTAGAAGATAGAAAAAATGTATAAACACCATCTTTTGGTATTTTAATATAACCCGAATAGATAAATCCGAAAAGTCTATCATTATCTCTTTCAGCTATGTTGAAATTTGGGGTAACACCAGTCTTTTTTGGTTTAAATGCATCTAATTCATCAACGCTAAGCACATCTTCTTCATAATATTTATATCGCAATCCCGGTTTGAAATTACCACCTTCATAATTTTTAAATTTAGCAATTTCTACCCTTCCTAATTTTTCAATTTTTGCCGAAACAACTGTTGTTGTTAGTAAGCCTTCTTTTTGAGCATAAAATTTGATCTCTGTAGTTTTATTTAATTCAAACGGTTTAGTATAAATAGCCGATTTTTCGTTAGGCTCACTTCTATCAGTAGTGTAGTAGATTTTTGCGTTTTCAGTTTCACAGCCGAGGGAAATTGTAGCCTTATTAAAAAAGTAATTTTCTTTCACCTTATAATAAGGCATTACAACAGCCTTTACGAATTCTTTTGTAGTGGGTCTGTCAGCCTTTGACGTTCCCCAATCGTAATTTGGATTCTCACCCATTTCAAATACGAATTCACCGCCATTAATAATTTTCTGATGATTGAACCATGACTTTGTATAAGTTTTTCCATTGAGTGTAGCAGATTGAATATATTTATTTTTCTCGGAACCATTTTTTGTACGAATTACAAATTGCTTTCCATTTTCAAGATTGACGGTAACCTTATCAAATATCGGACTTCCAATGGTGTACATTGGTTCGCCCGGAAGAGAAGGGTAAAATCCCATAGCGCTCATGATATACCATGCCGATATTTGTCCGCAATCCTCGTTTCCACTAATTCCTTCCGGGGTATCATCATAGAGCGTATTCAATATTTCTCTAACATATTCCTGAGTTTTAGGAGCAGCGCCGGCATAGTTATAGAGATATGCAATTTGGTGACTCGGTTCATTTCCATGTGCATATTGTCCTATTAAGCCACCCGCATCCACCACGTTTTTATCAAACTCGCTTTGATGGGTAAAGAGCGTGTCAAGCCATGCTACAAACTTCTCATCGCCGCCCATTAAATCTATTAAACCATCCACATCGTGCGGTACAAAAGCGCTGTATTGAAAGGCATTTCCTTCTACATAATAACCACTAGGTTCAGCCGGATCAAATGGTTTAACCCACGTATAATCTCTGTTTTTTGGACGCATAAATCCGGTTGACGAATCAAACATATTCTTATAAAACTGTGCTTTTTGTTGGTAAAGAAGGTAATCATCATCTTTTTTTAGGTCTTTTGCCATCTCTGCAACGCACCAGTCATTATAAGCATACTCCATTACCATGGCTACTGAACCACCAGTTCCCTCAATATCGGCAGGGATAAATCCTAAATTGTTATAGTATAAAATATTCTCCATGGACTTTCTCATCCCTTCGTATGCCAGTTCAACATCGTAATCCCGTATTCCTTTATTGTAAGCATCTAAGATCATGGGAAGTGCATGATTACCGATCATATTGCCAGACAAGTGTCCCTGGATTTCCCAACGAGGTAACCGCCCTTCTAATCTGTACATTTCAATAGCAGTTTTAATCCAATCATTCATTTTAGATGGTGAAATTATCGTAAAAAGAGGTAATTGAGTTCTGAACACATCCCATAGGGAATAGACTGTGTAATTTGTAAAGTCATTGGTTTGATGCACTTTTTTATCAACACCGCGAAATTTGCCATCAACATCCATAAAAATATTTGGAGCAAGTGCAGCATGGTACATAGATGTATAGAAAATACGACGTTGTTTTTCTGTTCCACCTTCAACTTCTATAGTAGATAATTGCTTATTCCATGCTTCTTTTGCTCTGACTTTTATTTCAGAGAAATTCCATCCCGGATTTTCGGCGTCTAAATTCCTTTTAGCCCCTTCAACACTTACTGCGGAAATGCCAACCTTCACCAAAATCTCTTCATTTTTTTTGGTATTAAAACTAACGTAAGCTTTAATGTTGGTCCCTTCCGCCTCAGTGATTTTATCAACAAGTTGATCATTTATTGCAATTCCAAATGTTTTAAATGGCTTTGAGAATTTCGCATAAAAGAAAATACGTTGATCTGCCGCCCAACCGGTAGAATGTGTAAGTCCCGTTATTACAGAATCATTAACAACCTGTATATTTGAATTCACGATCTTCTCACGATGTTTCAGATCAATGATGATGTTCGAATTATCCGATTCAGGAAATGTATATTTATGAAAACCACTTCGTGTTGTCGCCGTTAATTCCACGGAGATATTGTAATCATCGAGCAGCACTTTGTAATAACCGACTGATGCTTCTTCATTGTTATGACTAAACTCCGATCGATAACCATTGCTACTATTAGCTTCATCACCTACAAGCATTTGAACTTTCCCTACGGTTGGCATAAATAATACATCGGTTAGCTCCGGAGAACCGGTGCCGCTTAGATGTGTATGGCTAAACCCCATGATCGTTTTATCGGAATAATGGTAACCCGAAGAACCATCCCAATTTGGCCCCCGCGTATCCGGACTAAGCTGAACCATTCCGAATGGCATAGTTGCTCCAGGATATGTATGTCCGTGCTCACCTGTTCCAATAAATGGATCGACCAAAAAAGTATAATCCTTGTTGTTAGTGTCTTGATTGGAGCAACTGCTGATTGCGCCCATGGCAAAAATTAATAATCCTATTTGTACATACCTTCTCAATTGCATTAGTTCCTATTTACTATTTATGAAATAATACCGATGTGGGAATTTCCTGTTTTTCAATACCCGGTCCCTGCCATGATACAAATAGGCCATTTCTACCACCCTCCTGAAAATATTTTACAGAGATAGGGTGAAGACCTGCTTTTAAAATGATTGGTTTGTTAATCTCTACGACAGGATGTAAACCATCATTATTTAACAACATAATATTGTCAATATACAGTCGCCCACCATCATTGGTCGCCAGGTAAAACGTGTACTCACCTTCTCTTGGTATATTTATATAACCCTCGTATTCGAAAGAAAAGAATTGTTCTTTTTCTCTTGGTTCAATAGAAAAATGAGGAACGACGCCTGTTTTCAACGGTTGAACATCAAGAAAATCATTGACCATGCGATAAATACCATGCGTGTATTTGTAGCCCAACCCGGGTCTAACATCCTTTAAGTAAACCGTTTCAATTTCCCCCACTTTATTAATTAAAGCTTCTGAAGGCAAACTTATTTGCTCACCTCTGTATGCCCTCATCTTAATAGTCGTGGTTTTATTCACTGTAAAAGGCACTTTGTACACGGGGGATTCTTTATTTGGTTTTGAGCCATCAACGGTATAGTGTATTACTGCATCTTTTGTATCACATGCCAATTTCACCAATCTATCTTCACTAAATATTCTATCTGTATCGATAATATATGGTGTTGCCACTATAGGTTCAATATCCCCTCCCTCCGGCGAGGCTGGCATTATCTGGGGATATTCACTATTTGCCGCCCAATCCTTATTGGGTTTGGAGCCCATTTCCAAAACAAGTTTACCTCCTTTTACCAGATCTGAATGTTTAAACCAGAAATTATCCAACGCCTTACCGTTTAGAGTTGCCGATTGTATATATCTATTCTCTGAAGATGAATTTTTTGCCTCAATAATAAACTCCTTCCCTTTATAATAATTCTGATCCAATGTAATAGTTATTTTTTCAAAGACAGGACCCGACAATTCATAAACCGGTTCTACCGAAGCCCCTCCATCCATCTGGAAAAGACCCATGGCACTCATCACATACCATGATCCCATTTGTCCCTGATCTTCATCGCCATGATAGCCATCAACAGGATCTGTACCAAAATAACTATCCAAAACTTCACGCACCCAATATTGCGTAAGCCAGGGTTTCCCTGAATAGTTAAAAAGCCACGGAGCTTCCATATTTGGCTGATTTCCAATGTTTACAAAATCAGATGTAAAGTATGGGCGGGAATTTTCAAAGCCTTCTTCCAGTCTTGAATTAAATTCATCAACACCCATCAGATCGATCAATCCTTTTAAGTCATGTGGCACAAACCAACTAAACTGCCAGGCGTTGGACTCCACATAGTCCTTTGAACCAAAACCAAAACTATGCCCGGAGTCGCCTGCACCTTTTACCATGCTAAAATCTTCGAGCCATGGGCCACCGGCATATTTAGGTCTTATATATTTTGTAGATGGATCGAAAACATTGCGATAGTTTTGAGCACGTCGCATGAAATAATTGTAGTCCTCCGTTTTACCCAATGATTTCGCCATTTGCGCTACACACCAATCATCGTAGGCGTATTCAAGGGTATTGGATACCGGGCCTTCATTCGTGGGGACATATCCTATTTCCATATAGGTTTGTAAATTCCGGTTGCCAACATAACCGCCGCATTCATGAGGTTGTCCCGGATTCATTTGAATTTCTTTCATAGCTTTAAACGCCTTTTCTCCGTCAAACCCACGAATTCCTTTTTGCCAGGCATTCACAATAAAGGGTATTTGATGCGTAGCTACCATAATACTTGAATATTCTAATCCTCCCGGAGCATCGTGTAACCATCCATTTATATCATATAATTCCAATAATGATTTTACCCATTCTTCGCTTAAATCCGGTGTTACCAAACTCCAAACCTGGTTCAGGTTCCAGAAAGAACCCCAAAACGCATCAGCGCCATATACTGAGAAATCTTCACTATTTACCTGTTGAACATTTTCACAGGCATCTACATATTTTCCATTTACATCACTATAAATGGTTTTGGAGCTATAGGCACGATACAGACCGGTATAAAACTTCACTTTATCGGTTTCTTTGCCTCCTTCTACTTTGATTTTTCCTAATAGCTTATTCCAAACTTCCCTTACATTGCTATGAGCAGCTTCAAAACTCCAATCAAATGCATCCATTTCGATGTTGAGATTAAGTCTTGCCTGATCTATGCTCACATAAGAAATCGCAGTCTGCATTAAAACAGTTTGACTTTCACCTACATCAAATTTCAGAAATGCCCCAATATCTAAATCTTCTGTAACTTTTATCTCGTCCGTATTATTCAGAATATCATAACCCTGCCATCCTCCCATGGAGGTAAACGGGCGATTGAAACGCGCTACAAAATGAACTGTATATTCATTCCACTCTCCGGCTTCACGCTTTACATATCCTTCAATTTCCGTATCGCTCACTTTTGTGATAGCAGCACTAATAATTGTCGATGGTTCTTCCTCGGTTATTTTGAAATCAAACAATATCTGGGCGCTTTCATTTTTCGGAAAGGTATATCGCTGAAATCCACCGCGCGTTGTTGCCGTCAGTTCTGCTTTTATATCGTAATCTTCCAGGATAGTTGAATAATATCCGGCTGAAGCCTTTGTGTTTTTATTATTAATCCTGGAACGATACCCGGAATCAGGTTCATCCACTGTTCCTGCCTCTATCTTAACTTCCCCGGTTGTTGGCATGGTAATAAAACTTGCCATCATCCAGGAATGTACATGTCCGAATCCGGAGATACTATTAATGTTGTACTCATAACCGGCACCGAGTTTGTACTGACCTTCATCAGTATTATCCGGACTGAGTTTCACCATCCCAAAAGGCAGGCATGGTCCAGGAAAAAGCATCCACCGAGATGAAGAGGTTCCGAGAAGGGGATCTACATAATCCGCCAGTTCCTTCTCCGTTGAATGTTGATTACAGCCAGGCATCACGACTGTTAAAGAAACTATAATTACAAAAGAGCAATTGAGTTGAAATTTATTAGCTTATTCATATTCAACATATTGGGATATTAGTTTTAAAACTACTTTGTGATTTTGAATAAAACAGATCAGGATCCGGACTTAAATGAGTCTTAAGATTCTATTATTATACTCAGTTTTAAGCAAGGTAGGCTATTATTTTCGGGGATATCATTTATGTCCTATTGCAAGAAAACACAATGATTTCCAGAAATGATTCCGAAGATTCTCGCAATTACTTTTTTTTGTGAAACAGTACACTTTTCGGCAATTCCATTTTTTCAACTCCCGGGCCTTCCCAGATTACAAAAAGGCTTTTTGCCAGTCCTTGCTGGAAATATTCCACTTTTATCGGGTGCCATCCTTTTTTTAGTCCAATTTTAGAATCTAACCTTTGTGCCCTGTGGCCGCCATCATTATCAATAATCTCTTTGCCATTCAAATATAAAATAGCACCGTCATTCGCCTCCAGATAAAAGGTATAAACTCCTGTTTTTGGTACTTTTATATGGCCTTCCAGTTGATACCCGAACGGTCTGTCATCTTTAATGGCATCGACATTAAAGGTTTCTAAAACACCGGTATCCAGAATCGGGGCCGCTTCCTGATCCCGGGCACTCATAACACCTCTTCCCTCCCTGTATTTGTATGTAACGCCGGATTTCAACTCGGATGCATAAACAGCCTCAAGCATTTCAATTTTTTTGAAATGAATGGTTAAAGGATAGCTAGGCGCAATTCCATCAACAAAGCTTTTTGTTTTCAAAACAGATGCTTTTGTAATCGTTATTGGCTGGCTATAGTGTTCAGATCTTTCTGTTGGTTCTGTTCCATCCAATGTAAAATATATCTTAGCCCCCGGGTCCGTACTTGATAGGGTTATTGTTCTGCTGTCCAGGAACATAATATCTGAAAAATCAAGGTTGGGAGATTTCGCATATTTGATTTTTTTCTCAGATGAATAAGGGCGATCTTCTTTCCTTACTCCCCATTCTTTATTTGGACTGCTTCCCATTTCAAAAACAATCTTACCACCATTCATGATATCCGTGTGCTTTAGATATGTTTTAGAATAGGTCTTACCATTCAATTGTGCTGATTGTATGTACACATTCTTATCATTATTGTTATTAGCGAGAATCTCAAATGTATTCCCGTTTTCCAGGTTGATGGTGACTTTGTCAAACACAGGGCTGCCAATCACATAATAATCCATCCCCGGTGTTACGGAATAAATGCCCATCGCACTCATCACATACCAGGCTGACATTTGTCCGCAATCTTCGTTGCCATCAATTCCTTCAGGGTCATTGGCGTATAGTGTCGAAAGTATCTGTCGCACCATTTTTTGAGTTTCCCATGGAGTTCCAACATAATTAGTGTCTCTTTTAAATCATGTAACTAAAAGATTATCAATAAATTAAGGTCAATTTTTTATGTGAATCTTTTCGCTATTTATTAGGTTTTTTCAGTTAAAATGCAGATATTCAGGCTATTAACGG
>JAJRQT010000159.1 GCA_024280115.1 Bacteroidota bacterium
CTCAAAAAGCCGCATCTGCATTTATTCAATCCATTGAAAATTATGATCTTGATGGAATACTGATTGATTTCGACACCACCCACCTTGCGGCCGCAATAGGCACACCTATTGACTATCCTGAGCACGAACCTGCAAGGGCAATTTCAGGCTTAATAACATCGTGGGATGTGATAGACGATTTGGAGGAAATTGACATTTCAAAAGATGAGCTAATTCAAATATGGCTGGAAACCTGTATCCTGGTTAAAAAACATTTTGGCAATGAAAAGTATGTTCGAGGTAACTGCGATCAGGCGCCTTTTTCATTGGCAAGCATGGCGAGGGGGGCACAGGAATGGATGCTCGATCTGATGATTCCGAGTGAGGAAGTTATTAAATTGCTTGAGTATTCCAGCAATATATGCATTCAATTCATTGACCTGATGGCAACTACCGGCGTGGATATGATTTCTAACGGCGACAGCCCTGCCGGTCCTGAAATGATATCTCCGGAGATGTTCCGCCAGTTTGCTCTTCCGTATGAGAAATTACTAGTCGATGCTGCCCACAAACACGGACTACCGTATGTTAATCATATCTGCGGAGATACTGAGTTGATTTTAGAAGCTATGCTGGAGACAGGAACCGATGGATTAGAACTCGATTATAAAACTGATATCCGTAGAATATTCGAAGTGATGGGAAGCAAAAAACTTTTTATTGGCAATATCGATCCTTCGGGTGTATTGGCTTTGGGAGATAAAAAGGCGGTAAGAGAAAAAACACTTGAACTGCTGGAAATATATAAAGCATCACCAAGACTCGTCATAAATGCCGGTTGTGCATTACCACCTGACACTCCATCAGAAAACATAAAAGAAATGATCAGTACACTTAGGAATTTTTAATTTTTCGCTATGAGAAATCTACAATTATTCTTCTTGATTTTTTTCTTAATTTATTCCGCGCATGCATTGAATGCCCAGTGCATAAGTCTATTTGTCTCTCCAACCGGTAATGACGAATGGCCAGGCACCAATTCAGAACCGTTGAAAAGCCTCAACGGTGCAAGAGATAAAATCAGGCAACTCCGGGCCAATAGCATATGTGATGACACCATCAGGGTAATCGTAAAGGAAGGTCAATACCAATTAAAATCAACTTTCACATTAAAACCCGAAGATAGTGGCACAAAGTCAGCGCCCATTATATATGAGTCCCCACATGGAGAAAAAGCTGTTTTTAGTGGTGGTTTTCCTATAAAGGGCTTTAAAGAGATAGACAATGGTTTGTGGGTTGTAAATATCCCTGAAGTCGCCTACTGGAACTGGACCTTTGACCAGCTATTTGTGAATGGTAAACGTGCTACTAGAGCTAAAAGTCCCAATACAGGCTATTTTCAAATGAAAGATGTTACGGAGCAGGTATGGGTGAAAGGGTCGGGCCGTGCTCCTGAAAAGGCTCGACAAATTGTGACCACTGAGGATGATGCAGCCCGGGAGTTGAATTCACTTAGTGTTGAAGATCGCGATGAGGTAGTAATGACGATTTTCCATAAATGGAATATAACCAAGAAATACATTGATCGATTTAGTACCTCTGACAATTCTATTTATACTTCCGGACTGGGAATGAAGCCCTGGAATCAGTGGCATTCCGGCACACGTTTTACATTAGAAAATTATTATAATGCGCTTGTTGCGCCTGGAGAATGGTTTCTCAATTCAAACGGTATGCTGTATTATAAGCCATTCCCTGGAGAAGAAATTGAAACTACAACCGTCTATGCCCCAGTCCTGGAAAAACTCATCAGTATTAAAGGAAATTCGGAAAAATCACAATTTGTGGAAAATGTAATATTTAAAAATCTTCATTTTCAACATGCTGCCTATTACCTACCCAAGGAAGGTTTTGAACCCTATCAGGCAGCAATTATCGTTGATGCTGCCATTGAATTGAACGGCGCAAAAAATATCAGTTTTATCAACTGCGAACTAGAGCACACGGGAGGTTATGGTATTTGGATGAATCAGGGGGTTACAAAATGTGAAATTCGTCATTCGCACCTAACCGATCTCGGTGCAGGTGGAATTAAAATTGGTGAGACGGAAATCCATGAGGAAGCATCACTGCAAACACATTCCAACATCGTGGACAATAATATCATTTCCTCCGGGGGATTTGAATTCCCCCCTGCCGTCGGAGTTTGGATTGGTCAAAGCGCCAACAACAGGATTACACACAATGACATTGGAGATTTCAGATATACAGGAGTTTCGGTTGGCTGGCGCTGGGGTTATGATTACAGTCCGGCCAAAGGAAATAAAATCCTATACAACCATATCCACCATATCGGCTGGGGAATTCTCAGCGATATGTCGGGAGTATATACATTAGGTCCTTCCGAAGGCACAGAAGTCTCTAATAATCACATCCATCATATATATGCCTACGATTATGGCGGATGGGGATTGTACACCGATGAGGGCTCCAGCAACATTGTAATGGAAAATAACCTCGTTCACCATACAAAGACAGGTGGATTTCATCAGCATTACGGGAAGGAAAATATCCTCAGAAACAACATATTTGCATTCAGCAAAATGTATCAGTTACAGGCGACACGGGTGGAGGACCATTTGTCATTTTCATTCAATAACAATATCGTACTTTATAACAGTGGCGTATTATTCCAGGGGCCATGGACAAAAATGCAGGTGGTAATTGATAATAATTTATACTGGAATATGAATGGTCCAGTTGAGTTTCCCGGAAAAAGTTTTAAAGGCTGGAAGAAAAAAGGATATGATAAACACTCCATTATTGAAGATCCTCTATTCGCTGACCCACTCCATGGTGATTTCACTTTCGTAAAGAAAAGAATTGCCAAAAAAATTGATTTTAAACCATTTGATTATGATACCTATGGCGTCTATGGAAATGAGGACTGGAAAAATAAAGCAAAATTATCTGATGCGTTGCTCGAAAAATTTGATGCACTTTTCAAACAGTAAAAATTAATAGCATTTTGTAGCTCAATAAAAACAGAAATGAAACAACTTACCTATTTAATCATCATTATCTCCACAATAGCAACTATAATTATTGGTATAAAATCCATGGATAACCATATATCAGCCGGAGTGTTGATCTTTATTATACTGGCTGTCAGTCCATATGCCTATCTGGCCATAATAACCAGAATAGTATCAAGGAAATATTCAATAGTTACCGTTTTGGTATTGTCAATTTTGGTTGGAGTATTTGGCATTTGGGCCTTTGTTGATACTATGTTTATTCAAACTGATGCACAGGCGGGTATGGCCTTCTTTGTAGTGCCCGTGTACCAATTGGGTTTTCTATTGGTAGCAACATTGCCAGTGTATTTTTTTAACAGGAAGAATGAATAAAATCATATTCTTCCATCTTCATAAACGCCAGAAGATGTCTCTGAGAATTTTCATCTTAGACTTTATGTAGCTCGGAATTCCTTATAGATGACTCGGAGCGCTTAGAACTTCATCATACGCATCAATGAAACAACACACTGGCAGGAATTTCCTCTTTTACGATTCCAGGTCCTTTCCATTTCACTTTCAACAAATTTGATCCGCCTTCCTGAAAATACTTCCCGACAATGGGATAAATTCCCGCTTTCAATCCAATGGTTTTGCTTCGCTCAACGGCAGGATGCAGGCCGTCATTGTCAATCAGGATCTGATCTGCCAAATAGATTTTACTCCCATCATTTGAAGCTAAATAAAATGTATAAAGTCCGTCTTTTGGAATTTTAATATAGCCCTTATACTTAAAGCCAAAAAACACTTCCTTTTCCTTTGGATCAATTGTAAAATTGTCTGATATCCCGGATTTTTCAGGTTCCATTCCTTCAAAATCCAACACCGATCTGAAGGTTCCGGCATAATAATCATATTGCAGCCCGGGGTCTAATTTGCCGAGATTTATGGGCTGGCCCAGTCGGGTCTTTTTAAATATCGCTGTTGCCGGCAGACTTACCTTCGCTCCTTTATATGCCAGCATTTTCACCGATGTTGTTGAATTGATGGTAAATGGCGCTTTATATTGCTTTGAGTTTTTATCTGGTTCACTTCCATCGAGGGTATAGTATATTTCCGTCCCTTGTGTATCACAGGTCATAGATACAATCGCCTCATTTAGAAATATTTTTTCAGGAGTAGTAACATATGGTGAGGTTACGATGGGTTCCATGTCATATTTATGTGGCAATCCTCCTTCAATACCCCATTGCATATTGGGCTCCGGCCCCATCACTAATACCAGCTCCCCTCCTTTTACCAGTTCCGAATGATAAAACCAAAACCTGTTTAATGGCTGTCCATTTAAAGTAGCCGATTGAATATACCTGTTTTTGGAAGATGTGTTTTTAGCCTCAATAACGAACTGTTTCCCTTTATAATAATTATTATCCAATTGAATGGTAATTTTTGGGAATACCGGGCTTCCTATTTCATAAACCGGTTCTGTAGATGCGCCCCCGTCCATTTGAAATAAGCCTATAGAACTCATTACATACCAGCTACCCATCTGTCCCTAATCTTCATCACCCGGGTATCCATCTATCGGGCCGGTGCCATAGTAATTATTAAGAATCTCCCGCACCCATTTTTGAGTAAGCCACGGTTTACCAGAATAATTAAAAAGCCAGGCTGCTTGCATATTGGGTTGGTTGCTGTGATTAACGAACTGGCTTACAAAATTTGGTTTTGAATTTTCGAAGCCCTCGTTTAGCCTACTGTTAAATTCATCTAAGCCCATGAGTTCTATTAAGCCAGCCACATCATGCGGAACAAACCATGAGTACTGCCAGGCATTCCCCTCTACATAGTCCTTACCACCGAAGTTGTCTTCTTTTCCTACAGCTTTCACCACGGGAACAAACTCCTGGAACCATGGACCTCCGGTATGTTTTGGGCGTATATATCCGCTTTCCTTGTCAAACACGTTCCTGTAGGACTGAGATCGTTTCATGAAATATTCGTAATCTTCTGTTTTCCCGAGTGCTTTAGCCATTTGAGCAACACACCAATCATCATAGGCATATTCGAGCGTATTCGAAACCGGCCCTTCCTCAGCAGGTACAAATCCCTTTTCCATATAGGATTTAAGATTTCTGTTCCCAACGTAACCCCCACATTCATGAGGTTGCGGCATGCTCATCTGAACCTCTTTCATTGCTTTATAGGCCTTTTCTGTGTCAAAATCCCGGATACCTTTTTGATAAGCATTCACGATAAGTGGGATTTCATGCGAAGCAACCATGATGGAAGAATACTCAATTCCTCCCGGGCCTTTTGAAAGCCAACCGCCCCGGTCGTAAATCTCTAATTGTGAGTTGACCCATTTGTTTGCAATATCAGGATTGACCAGTGACCACAATTGATTCAGATTCCAGAAAGTATTCCAAAATGCATCACTACCATAAACAGGGTTATCAGGATTCTCCAACTGAACCACATGCTCACACATATCCATGTATTTTCCATTCACATCGCTGAAAATTGTCCGCGCTGAATAAGATCGATAATAATTGGTATAAAACTTTATTCGTTCCTCTTCGGTTCCTCCCTCAATTTTGATTTTGCCAAGCAGGTCATTCCAGGTAGTTTTGGCATTCTGATGAACTTTATCAAAATCCCAGCCGTAGTCATGCATTTCCGTTTCCATATTGAGTTTGGCTTGCTCTTCACTTACATAAGAAATTCCCGTTTTCATCAATATCTCTTCACCTTCCTCTGTTGTAAAATTTATAAATGCCCCAATATCTAAATCTTTATTAATAGATAATTCTGATACATCTTCCCGGATATCAGTCCCTTTCCAACCTCCCATGGATTTGAGTGGCTTATTGAACCGAGCGAAGAAATGTAACTTATATTCATTCCAACCCTGAACACGATGAATATATCCTGAAATCTCCGTATCGCTTTGCTTTTTTATAGATGCTGAAATTATCTCCGGTTGTCCTTCTTCTGGAACTTTGAGATCGAAGATCACATGAGCATTTTCTGATTTCGGGAAAGTATATCTCTGAAATCCGCCACGTGTGGTTGCTGTCAATTCTGCCTTTATATTATAATCCTCAAGATCAACCGCATAATAACCAGGAGAAGCGATTTGCTTATCGGGGGTTATTCTTGATCTGTATCCTGCATCCGGATCATCTTTGGTCCCCGGGATAATTTTAATTTCTCCGGTTGTTGGCATGGTTAGAAAACTCCCCATCATCCAGGAATGCACATGACCAAAACCGGATATGCTTTTAATCTCATACTCATATCCAGCATCCATGGTCCATTCATCGGTATTGTCAGGACTCAGCTTTACCATACCAAAAGGCATTGTTGGCCCTGGAAAAAGCATCCACCTTGAGCTGTGCGTTCCCAAAAAGGGATCCACATAAACTACAGGATTTTCCGATAATTCTTGCTTGTCGCATCCTGAATTAATAAGGATCGACGACATTACAATCAAGAAGAGTATTTTGCTAACTTTAAAATGCATGTGTATAAAAATATTTAAATTATTGATCAGGTTTCGAAAATTATCATTCGTTAGAAACTCTAAAAACTCTATGAGCCAGGTAGGTATTTCCAAACATATCTATGGTTCTAATAGTTACCAGGTGAGTGCCATTATTGAGTGAGTTTGTCAAATCCCCCTGCCAAAAATGATTTGATAAGCTTGGGTAATCCATCTTCCAGCCAAATACTTCCTCCATCGCTTTGCCTTCCAAGTCAGCTTCAAGATAAGGTCCCAATTTGTGCATGGCCAGGTTGGCAGGATCTCTCGCTATTACCTGTTCCAATGGCAACCATGCTCCCGAATGATCTATTTGCATTTCCATTGTTGATTTTTCAGATCCATTAAATACATTCACGAGCACTTTGGTTATGTCTAATTCATCTACAGAAATATCATTGGGAAGATAAATGTTCATCTGATAATCAGCAGGTCTTCTGGCGCCTTTGAACCGGATATTATATTCACTTCCTTTGAAACTTATAATGGCATAACCATTTGGAGCACCATCGTTCATCGTTGCGTGAGGAATGCCCAATTCATCTTTCATTCCGCACCACCAACTGCCACTAACCGTCCCATTGATAAAATGATGATGAGGATTTGTTCCTTTCCACCCGTTCGATTCATCCACAAAAATATTGGCCAGTGTATGTGTATGCCCTGAAATGGACAGGGTGTGCGATCTATTCTCCAATAATCTGAACATTTCTTCCTTATTATCACATGCGACTATTGGAATATGCATCATTAAAACAATCAATTTCTCGTTGGGTACATGTTTTAAATAATTGTCAACAAATTTTATCTGATCATCAGAGAAATGAGCTTTATAACCTCCTTCTTTCTTATAGTCCACATTGTTTAATGAAATAAAAGCAACCTTGCCGAATTCGAATGCATAAGAGCTTGGACCAAAATTACGGACAAAAGTATCATCCGCTCCATCATTTCCGCTGGCATCTTTATCGTGATCGTGATTGCCAAAAACATAATACCAGGGAATTCCTATTTTACCTATGCTCGCTGAGATTTCATCAAACAATCCGGGATCATCTGCCACCATATCACCCAAAGCCACTCCAAAAGCTGCATCAGACCCTATGCATTCTTCCACAACATCATGTGAAACGTAATTGACTTCCTTTAATCCCCTTGCCTGAGTGTCTCCGAATAGTATTGCTTCAAAATGCTCTTTTTCTTTCCCTTCCCAAAGCGGAAAGTCTGTTGGTACCTTCTCAAAACCACTGCCTAAAAAATGCTGAGGAATCATTGAAGTATTAACAGGAATATCAAAGCCTGAAGGTTTTATGACAAAAATAGATTCAGAGTTTTCAGCAGACAATTCCCATAAGCCAGTCTGATTAGTAGAAACTATTTCCCTTCCATTACTGACCAAGACATTAGCCAATCCTTTTTCATCCGCGTCTAAAATGAAATTTTCATTAATATCAAGATACACACGACCCTTATACTGATGTTGCGCATCTACCGGAATTGAGATAAACAAAGAACCGGCAAAAAATAAAATGGCATGGTAGATGTATTTATTCATAACATTCAAATTTTTACTATAAGATTATTCCTGTCCATATACCTGGCAACAAGGTAGCAAATTCCATAAATGATTATAAATCCGGTAATGGCCTGCCAAAGAGCGGCGGACTTTGGGAGGTAGTCTCCATAATATCCAATCAACAATTGTTGCAGTATATAAATAACCAATGGATTATATCCTAAAAGTTTTAGATGAGGAATATTGATTTTCCATACATCTCCGACAAGATAGAAAATAGCGTAGGTGATGATACTCAATCCCGAGGCGAATACCGGATAGGCAACCGTCATACTGCGTTGTGAAAACTCCCATATTTCAGGTGGTTGCAAATAAGACAAAATCAAACCAATAACCATGAGTGGCAGACCCAGAATTAACGATTTTATAATAAATTTTTTCCCGGAATAATGGTGTAAATAGTCCATTTGAACTGTACCAAATACCATGATAGACGCCCAGCTTATGGGACCTAAAGGTCCACCATCGATGCTGTTTGACATCGTCCAGACGCCATATCCAGTATAAATAAATAGTATTTGATATACTGTCAATAAAACAAACGCCATGATAATTCTTGTGCGTTGACCTTTGACAATAAATGGCAAAGTGATCAGTCCTGTAAAACCAATATCAACCAGCGCATCCCACATATCCATCACCGGATCGGGGCCATACAAAACGATGCCAATAATGATTAAAATCCCGTAGCGTTTGATTGCATGAAAATAAGCAGCTTTAACCCCGACTTTCTCTATCCTCCTAGCCAGAGACATTTTTAACCCCATTCCCACAGCAAATAAAAAATATGGTGCTATTGCATTCGCAAAGGTCATCCCATAACGCGGATGCTTGAAGGTATCAGGGATCACATCAAAGTGTCCCAGATAGTTGACGAGGATCATACCAAAAATGGCAAATCCTCTAAACAAGTCCAGCGATAAGATGCGCGGTTTTGCAATTTTTTCTTCCATAATCAAAAAATCAATTGAAGTATTATTATCAAAAAACTATCACGCCATTTTGAGCTTTATCACAATGGTATTCCTTTGGATGAAAGCTCATGAATATCTTGAAATCTTGAACATTTTTCGGTTTAGGAAAATTCAATCAGATTCTGAAAATCCAATTAAAATTCAGTTCAGACAAGTTCAGGAAGACTGTTGATGCTCAGTATTGACCATTTTTACAACTTTATAAATATCTTCTTTTTGTACAAGATATAGGCTGGAATATAATTGATACATACATAAATCAATGCATACAGCATACTCACAAATTTAGCACCCAAACCAATCGATGTAAAGGCATCAAAGAAGTGCATGTTTAGGCCTTGTCCTCCTGGCTGCCAACCATAAAAAATCAGTGCGAGTATATCTCCAAGTACATAAACTGTTATTGCGTTAGCTCCGAAAATAATTCCCGGTTTTGTGCCCCAGGTATATCCTTTCATATCAACTAAAAAGTAAAAAGCGCCCAAAGACATAAAACCAATTCCAGAAGTAACCAATACAAAGGAGCTGGTCCAGATATTTTCATTTACAGGAAATGTCAACCCCCAAAGGTATCCGGCGAATGCCATAAAAAAACCAATGACCATAAGTAGAATTACTTTCATTTCTCCATTGCGTTTACTTACCATAATAGCGCCGGCCAGCAATCCGGTAATACCAGAAACTATTGATGGAAATGTACTCAAAATACCTTCAGGATCCCAGGTGCCCTGGTATAGAGTTCCTGGCATATAATTAGTATCGATCCATGCTGCCAGATTTATTCCACGCTCCAGCATTACCTTGCCAACGCCAGGAGTTGGTATCAATGTCATTACCAGCCAGTAAGCCACCAATACACCGGCTCCAATCCAGGCCTGAGTTTTCCAGTTTGTATTAAGGAATATAAAAGCGCAGGCAAAAAATACGATTGCAATTCTTGGTAATGTTCCTGTCCATCGCAAATCAGCAAAATTGAAATCAGGTAATAAATTTAGAAATATCCCAACAGCGAATATCTTAAATGACCTGATAACGATCTTTTTATACATATCACCTTTTGGCGTCCCCTTTTCAAGGCGTTTAGTATAGGCCAGCGCAATAGAAACACCTACGATAAATAAAAAGAAAGGTGCAATTACATCTGTAATAGTGAGGCCATTCCAGCTAGAATGGTTCAGCGTTGCAAATACATGATCCCCATTCCCCGGGAAATTCACCATTATCATAGCAGCAATGGTGAATCCACGCATTGCATCCAATGAGATCAATCTGTTTACCTGTGTTGTCATATTAAAAAGTTTTTGAATTGAATTTAATCTCAAATGAAAATGCCTGCCCACAAAATCAATATCAATAAGTTAAGGAATTTTCTTCGTCATAGCGTCTCGGTCTGTGTCCTCACAGACCGAAATATATGGTTTGTGAGGACCTGCCTACCGCAGACAGGCACAAACCATGGCGAACAGGTCATTACTCTTAACTTATTAGGCATACAGGACAGGCAGGCACTTTTATCCCATGCTCCTTAATTTATATACTTTATCAATCCGGAAAAGTACTATGTTTATTCATGTCATGTCAAATATATCGTGAAGGGTATTTATTAAGTTAAGATTTTTTTTCCTCCCTCTGTATCTCCCCCGAATCAAGTTCGGGACAGGCTCTCCAAAGGGAGAGATCAGCGGTATTAACTTAATAAATGCCCTCGAAGCCTCAATCTTGATTTGGCACAAGCTAATTATCCTTCTTTCCATTTTCGTACTTTATAACCATTCAAGCCATAAAAAGCGAGATAGATATAACTCAGCATAGGAATGAAAAAAGAATAGTGATACCCTCCAAGTAAATCTGCCGCATATGCCTGTGCAAAAGGAATGATTGCGCCTCCCAGAATTGACATAACCAACAACGAGGACCCCTGTGGTGTATATTCTCCCAGATCTTTGATTGCAAGTGTAAATATGTTGGACCACATGATGGAGTTAAACAATCCAATGCTGAGTATAGTCCACATGGCAACATGACCACCGCTGAGCATGGTAACGGCGAGCAGGCCAATGATCATTAATGAAAAAACGAGCAGTGTTCTGGCTGCATTTGATTTTCCTATTCTGAAGGCGACCAGGTTTAGAGCAATAAAAATGAGGAATGGCAATGCTCTTTTTATTGGGAAACTGAAATCTTGCTCAACGAATATTGCTCCAAAAATTATCAGAAATGAGACTAAAGAAATTCCTATCATAATGAATATCGCTTTGCTTTCCTTTCCTGCGTTCCCAAGGGAATAGGCTCCGAGAAACCGTCCGATCATCAGCCCCCCCCAATAAAATGCCAGAAAAGACTTGGCTTCCATTTCAGGATAGGCAAGCAGCTCTGCAAGGTAATTTATAATTAAACTCCCGATGGCTACCTCTGCGCCTACATACATGAAAATAGCAACCATTCCCAATGACAAATGCCTGTATTTTAAAGCACCTGCTCCTTTTGGGATGACTTCATCGCTGGTGAACCTTGGGAGATGCGTGAACCGAATAAGGAATCCTAATAAAATAAATATTGCGGCAAACATGATATAAGGGTATTGAACCGCAGCACTGGTCATTGGATCCCCGGAATCAGTTAATATTTTTTCACCAAGGCTATTGAGTAAAGGATGACCCCAATGTGCAAAAAACTTAAATATCAGATAACCTCCAAAAATTGGAGCAAGCGTTGTACCAAGAGAGTTGACTCCCTGGGCTAAATTGAGTCTGCTGGAAGCAGTTTTTGGCGGGCCTAAAATAGCTACATATGGATTGGCAGCAATCTGCAGTACGGACATTCCTATTGCCATTACAAATAATGCAACGAGAAAAAGACCAAATACCTTCATTTCAGCGGCAGGGTAAAACAAAATACACCCAAAGGCAGAAATTGCCAAACCGATCAGTATGCCATTTTTATATCCTATTTTGTCGATCGGGTCTCCTTTGGTGGAAGAAATGATGAAATAGACCAGTGAGCCAATAAAATAAGCGCTAAAAAATGACATCTGAACCAACATGGATTCTGCGCGACTCAGTTCGAATATTTTTTTCAGATAGGGAATTAGAATGTCGTTCATCACAGCAATTACGCCCCACATGAAAAACAGACTTGTTAAAACTGCCATTGGTACCGTATAATTTTTTGAATCACCGGCGCCAGTTGCACTCACGTTTGTATTTATTCCTCCAGCCATTTATAAATGATATTAATGTTTATGAAAATTTGATTAAATCTGAAATTTTAACCGTTTTTTTACTTTCAATCGATTTTCTTGCAGCAATACCGATCAAGCTAGACAACACTCCAGCCCTGCTTCCTGCCCGTTGACCTGTAGGGTCTGCTTGATTGGGTTTAAAAATCATATCCTTAACCCGCTCGTCTGCTCCACCATGACCACCATCACCCGGCTTCATTGTCCAGCGTTTGGTTGTCTTGCGGTCTTTGGTCAATCTGAATT
Organism: Bacteroidota bacterium; assembly: GCA_024280115.1. Taxonomy (GTDB): domain Bacteria; phylum Bacteroidota; class Bacteroidia; order Cytophagales; family Cyclobacteriaceae; genus JAAUQL01. The sequence goes on from JAJRQT010000159.1 coordinate 12,575, forward strand.
CAAATGGCGCATCTGTTTCCCATGGTTGCCTGTAAAATAACCTCACATCCAGCTTTCCATGTTCTCCGGAAAATGTAATTTTCTGACCTTCGTAAGGGAGAAAAGCATTTAAAGTATAGGTCAGCTGAGTTCCTTTATCATAACTCACTTGAACAGTGCTTGTATCATAACTGTCTATTTCATTGTCCCATACACACCCATCACGGTAATAATGATCTACATCCTCACACGCTCCATACATCTTCATTGCTCCCTCATCCTTTGTCATATCCCAATAAAACGGACATGAAGTCTTGTGATCACAACTCCTGCAATTCTTTCCTCTTATTTTACCATTTGATCCGTAGTATGCAACTTTTCCCATCGCCTGAACCTCTACGGGATCAGCCTCCAGTAGCCAGTTGATCAGGTCAAAATGATGCGAAGATTTATGAACAAGTAATGACCCAGAATTTTTAATTTTTCCATGCCAGCGCCGGAAATAGGACGCTCCGTGTGAAGTATCAAGGTATTCCTGGTAATCAATTGATATTATTTTACCCAGCTCACCGGAAGAAAGTATGCGTTTCATCTCAGCCGATTCATTCATAAACCGCACATTGAAACCTACATACACTTTTTTGCCTGTTCTCTTCTCCGCATCAATGATATTTTGACATTGATCCGCTTCAGTTGCTATTGGTTTTTCAGAAATTACATCACAACCCAGCTCCATCGCCCTGACAATATAATCTACATGATAGCAATCGGTAGTGGTAACAATTACCATGTCAGGTTTCTGTTCACGGATCATGAGGTCAAAGTCTCCGGAAACATATGTCTTGGCATTTGTCCCGATTATCTCCTTTGCAACCTCTACACGCTTGCTGTTTGCATCGCACAAACCGACCATTTCCACATAATCCGAATATGGTCCAACTAAATTTTTTCCCCAGGTGTGGGATCCCCGGGAACCGGTTCCTACTAATACTACTTTTACCTTTTTTAAGGTCTTATTAATTCCGGAAAATGATAAACCGGGAAGAAGGGTTGCAGATGAAAGAATGACAGCACTTTTTGATACAAATTGCCTTCGATTGAGATTTAGGTTTCGGTACATTTTATTATTGAATTTCAGCGGGCTGAAAGTATGAATTATTCTACCAATTGAAAAAAATATACTGAATTTTATTCAACCTGTTGAAGCATTACTATAGGTTTATTAATAATATACTCAATCCATAATGAATCAGACTATTGCAAGCACAGATTATTTCAAAAATTCATAAACCATTATAAATCAAATACTTTTATCTATTTTCTTTTTATATTATTTTGCGCATATTGAGGGATTTGATGCGCTTTAAACGCAATGACTCTTTCCGGAGATTAGTAATTTTGGATCGCTTAATCCTTGCCTGTAAAAGTTTTTTAATTCAAATCTTGAATCAAATGAAAATCGGAGTTGATCTCGGTGGAACCAATATACGCGTAGGCTTAATTGATAAAGGTTCCATTGTCAAAACAAAAGCCGAGTTGTTAATGAACAAGGATAACCTTGAAGACACTTTAAACCAGTTAAAGTCACTTATTAATTCTATTTTTGATACTTGTATAGAAGGAATCGGCATCGGTGTACCTTCGGTGGTAGATGTTGAAAATGGAATTGTCTATGATGTTGTAAATATCCCCTCTTGGAAAAAAGTCCATCTCAAACAAATTCTTGAGGAAGAATTTAATGTCCCGGTTTTTGTCAACAACGATGTCAATTGCTTTGTGCTTGGTGAAAAGCATTTTGGCCATGGAAGAAATCATAAATCAATTGTGGGAGTTGCCATTGGCACAGGAATAGGAGCTGGAATTATTTTAGACAATAAATTGATGAGCGGAGAAAATTGTGGCGCTGGAGAAATTGGTTATTTGCCCTACAAAGAACATGATTTGGAATTTTACTGCAGTTCCAATTATTTTATTGAAGAATACGATACAACTGGATATCAGATTTTTCTCGATGCAAAACAAAATGATCCAAAGGCTATTAGAGTTTGGTCAGAATATGGAATTCACATTGGAACAGCCCTCAAATCAATTGTTTATGCCTACGATCCTGAAGTAATCATTTTAGGTGGCTCTATATCAAAAGCCTATTCCTTTTTCAGAGATCAAATGGAACTAACACTTCAGGATACTTATTTCCCAAAATCCATTGAGAAACTAAAAATATATGTATCTGATCTGGAAAATGTTTCAATGCTGGGAGCGGCAGTCCTTGTTGATCAACATAAAGAATTCGTGGAAAATTCTTCATTTATTGAAGTTGAAAAAGATTAATAAAAAGAACCATATATTTAATTCATATTTTTAGGCATATTTGATTTTTGAATAAAATACTACTGAGCGAGATCAATACATCGCTTGTTGAATTCTAATTATAATAAAATGAAAAGAACCACCCTTATTGTCGTCTTAATCCTCCTGATATTTTTTGTCATATCCTTTATGACAAATATTTTGGGTGCATTGAATCCTGTTGTTACTGAAAGTTTCAAATTGACGGAGACCATGGCAGGTTTCCTGCCATTTGCTTTCTTCATTGCCTATGGAGTTATGTCCATTCCCTCAGGTTTTTTGGTTGAAAAATGGGGTGAGAAAAAGATGATAATTCTCGCATTTGCCCTGGCTTTTTTAGGGGCATTGGTTTTTGCCATAAATCCACAGTTTAATGTTTTTGTAATATCGTTGTTTACTATTGGAACAGGGATGGCCATGCTGCAAGTAGTGATCAATCCACTTATGCGTGTTTCAGGTGGCGAAGAACATTTTGCTTTTAATTCGGTGCTCGCACAGCTCATTTTTGGATTGGCGTCTTTTATCAGCCCGCAGATGTATTCTTACTTTGTCACTAACATTGACAAGGGGAATGTAGAAAAACCATTTATTGAAATGATGGCCGGATTGGTACCACAATCCATGTCATGGGTTTCTGTGTATTGGGTATTTGCATTGCTGGGTATGGTCATGATTGTAGTGATTGTCTTCGTGAAATTCCCTCAGGTGGAATTGCAGGATGATGAAAAAGTGGGCTCAAAAGAAAGCTATTTAGAACTGTTTAAAAACAAATATGTAATCCTTTTTTTCCTGGGGATATTTGCTTACGTGGGAACCGAGCAGGGAATTTCTTACTGGATGTCGAAATTTTTGAGTAATTATCACGGCATAGATCCCGACACAACAGGAGCTGATGCAGTATCTTATTTCTGGCTCTTGATGACTTTTGGAGGTATTTTAGGGCTCGTGTTATTGAAACTCTTAGATAGCAAGCTGGTGCTCAGGTGGTTTACTATTCTCGCCATGATAAGCGTAGCAATAGGATTGTTTGGAAATGGCCAAATGGCACTGTGGGCATTCCCAATCTCCGGATTCTTCTTGTCTGTAATGTATCCGGTGATCGTTTCACTGGGGCTGAATTCAGTTTCCAAACATCATGGTTCTTTTGCGGGTATTCTGATGACAGGTATTGCCGGCGGAGCCATCGTACAAATATTAATTGGAGCTATTAGCGATATAATATCATTGAAAGTTGGCATGATGTTCATTTTTGTTACCCTCGGATATATTCTAAGCATCAGTTTTTGGGCTAAGCCTATTGTCACAAACGCAACTGTAAAGAGTATAAAAGACCTTTTTAAATCCGAAAGTTAGTATTAATTTGACTGGTCATTATGATCAAAATTATTTTGCTAACTGATTTTGGAGAAGAATACGGCATGAGCCTGCTCAAAGGCGTCACCAGGTACGCCCAGGAACACGGCCCATGGGCTTTCTGCCGGATGCCTGCCTATTATCGAGAAACAAAGGGATTAAAGGGCATTTTGCAGTGGGCCTGGGAGTGGAAGGCAAATGGAATTCTAGGCCAGTTTTACAATAATTCAGAGCCTGAAAAACTAATGGGTGCCGGCATCTCTGTTTTGGCACAGGACTTTAAGGAGAGGCATACCAAAATACCGAATATCACCGGAGATTATATTGAAACGGGAAAAATGGGCGCTGAATATTTCCTGAAAAAAGGCTTTGAAAATTTTGCCTTTTATGGTTTTAAAGATATCGTCTGGTCAAGAGAGCGTAGCCTTGGATTTGAAGAAAGGGTAAAAAAAGAAGGCTATTTCGTACATTACTTCGAACAAAAAACGAGAACAAAAACTAGGGAATTATGGTATTATAAGCCTTCTGCGCTTAGCAAGTGGTTGATATCTCTTCCCAAGCCCATTGCCCTCATGACTTGCGATGACAACCAGGGGATTCATGTGACCGAAGCATGTCGCCTCGCCAGTATTAAAATTCCCGAAGAAGTTGCAGTATTAGGAGTTGATAACGATGAAATTCTTTGTAATCTGGCAGATCCCCCATTGTCAAGCATTGCATTAGATACAATAAAAGGAGGCTATGAATCTGCCCGGTTATTGGAGGAAATGATTAAAAACCAAAACCGTGAATTCTACGATATCGTTGTAAAGCCCACGCAGGTGGTCACGAGAAATTCAACCGATATTTACGCAACAAAAGATGCGTATATAGGCACTGCACTTAAATATATCCATAATAATATGGATAAAAACCTAAAAGTTGATGAAGTGCTTAAGCAAGTGCCGCTGTCCAGGAGATCATTGGAAAAGCGATTTCACAAAGTAACGGGATATCCGGTATATGAATATATCCTCAATCTTCGTATTGAAAAATTTACCCATAAACTGCTTGAAACAGATTTGAGTATTTTTGAAATAGCTGTAGATCTCGGTCTGAATGACAGTAAAAATATTGCTCGTCAGTTTAGACAAGTTAAGGGTTGCACGCCCGTAGAATACCGAAAAAAATACATGATTGACAAACAGAAATAATCAAACTTTCCTCTGTAAAAAAGTGATTACTACTATCCAGTAGTTTACACTTATCTTTGTCGATTGATTCATATAAAATGATTAATCAGTCATCATCTCAAATTAATACATCTCTAAAAGACAGAAAACCAAGAGATTACAGTTTTATTTTACCCAAATGGGTAAAATAATTTATTATTTACCCATTTGGGTAATTATTTTAACTATATTTGCCGCAGCTTAAAAAATATGAATACCAAAGATAAAATACTTGAAGCTGCTCGCTTACTCTTTATTAAACATGGATTAGATGGCGTAAAAATGCAAATGGTAGCCGATGAGGCAGGTGTTAATAAGGGACTTTTGCATTATTACTACAAAACCAAGGAGAAAATATTTACTGAAGTATTTAACAGGGTAACTGGTGAATTGTTGCGAGACGTGGAATTGTTATTTTCTGATGAGGCCTTATCCTTAGATGATAAAATATCCAGGATCGTCGATGCCTATTTTAAGCTTTTAAGTAAAAACAGGTATTTACCGGTGTTCTTTATTTCAGAAATGAATCGAAATCCGGAAATTCTAAAAAAGCTGGATTTCACTAAAAAAATTAAATCGTTAGTGAGCAGCGCTAAATTGGCACTGCCCAAAAATAAATCATCTGAATTCGCTACTCAATTTATGCTGACACTTATTTCTTTAAGTGTATTTCCCTTTATGATCAGTCCATTGATCAATGAATTGACAGAAGGTAAAAAGCAAACGGAAGTTTTATTAAATAATAGAAGAGAATTGGTGAAAAATACTTTAAAAAAAATGGTGAAATGAACAGACTGGGCATGATAAATTTAAGTCACGCCATGGCATGCCTGACTATCGGCAGACAGGATTAAATGCTCTGACAAATTGCAGATTTTAAAAATAAATAAACAAATGAAATACTTATTGATCTTATTGTTGCAAATACCGTTTTATGCGTGGTCGCAGAGCGAAGTCTCGCTCGATTCGTGTATCAGTTGGGCATACCAAAATTTTGAGTATGAGCAACAGGCCATTTCGTATCGAACATCTGCTGATTTGGCAGATGAGAATGCAGGGAAATCATGGTACCCCCAATTGATACTAGATGGGAACGTTACCTATCAAAATGAAAACTTATCAATCCCCATTGCTGTTCCCGGATTTGAAGTTCCAACGGTACCATTAAATTTTAACCGGATACTTGTCAATTTTAGCCAGACAATTTACGATGGCAGCGTCACTGCCAATAAAAGAAAACTCGAAAAATCAAAATACTCGATTTTAGAAAAGAAAATTGAAACAGAAAAAATTCAGGTAAGGTCAAAGGTTACGGGCATTTACATGTCAATACTACTAACTTCTGATAATATTGCGCTGCTGAATTCGAAAAGAAAGGTAGTTGCCGAGCGATTAAAAGTCATTAAATCGGCCTTGGAGTTCGGATCTGCTTCACCATCAACGATAAAATCACTACAAGCTGAAATTCTAAAGGTTGATCAACAAATCATAGAAACAGAACACACTAAAAAAGCCCTGTTTTTATCACTATCGGAGATAACCGGCAAAACCTTATCATCAAATTCTAATGACTTAGAAACGCCTACACTTCTAATCGATTATGATAATAATGTAGAAAACAGGCCTGAAATACAGTTATTGGATATGCAAATTGAGAATTATGAATTTCAAAAAGAGATGATAGGGACCAGTCGAAATGTAAGGATCAATGCTTTTGGTAATATTGGAGGTGGATTGCCAGGGTACGATATTTTTAAAGATGAAGTAGCTTTTATGGCGAAGATCGGTATAGGTTTCAAATGGAATATACTGGATTACGGTAAAGCAAAAAACGAAAAACAAATTTTAACAATGAATCAGAACATTGCTTTAAACGAACAAAACAGGGCACGGACACAGTTTGTCACTGAACTTAAAACACATCAGCAAGAGGTTATTAAAATGCAGGATCTCCTATCTAAAGACGATGAAATGATTAACCTCCGTTCTGAAATTACAAAGATAAAGGCATCTGAACTCGAGAATGGAACCATTACATCAACCGATTATATTACTGAATTAAACATGGAAGAAGAAGCAAGGTTGAATCAAACAATTCACGAATTGAAACTTGTGCTCGCCCAACTTAATTATTTAACAATACAAGGAAAATAAATTATGAAAACAGGATTAATAACAACATTTGTAGCCATACTGCTCGTTTCAGCAGGTTGCAATCGAAATGAAGATTTAGCTGACGCCTATGGAAATTTTGAGGTGGACGAAACTGTGGTTTCATCCCTAATGGCGGGTGAATTGATGCAATTTGATATTGAGGAAGGTTCCTCCTATCAATTGGGTCAGATGGTAGGATTTACCGATACCACTGATTTGCATTTGCTGAAACCTGAATTATACGCCAACCGAAAAGCAACGGCCAGCAAAACGGAAACTATTTCGACACAGATTGAAGTACTGAAAAACCAACTATCAAATATCGAAAGAGAACATAAAAGAATAATTAATCTCGTGAAGGCGGGGGCTGCGACAAATCAGCAGCTAGATGATATCGAAGGACAAATCGATGTGGTGCATAGCCAGATCCGTAGTGCAAAATCACAGTATGCCGGAGTTTTGGCACAATTGGATGTGATTGATGCCAAGGTACAACAGTTGGAGGAAAAGATTAGAAAAAGCCGTATTGTCAATCCTATAAACGGAATAGTTCTTACAAAACTGGCTGAAGCCCATGAATTTACTGCTCCCGGTAAACCATTGTACAAAATCGCCAATATCGATCAAATGGATCTGAGGGCATATGTGAGTGGTTCACAGCTTTCCATGATAAAATTGGGAGATACATTCACTATAAAAATTGATGGTGTCAATGGTAAAATGATAGAATATCCCGGTAAGGTGATTTGGGTATCCTCAGAGGCCGAATTTACTCCCAAGACCATACAAACCAAGGAAGAGCGGGTAGATTTGGTGTATGCAGTAAAGATCAGGGTAAAAAACGATGGGCGCATTAAGATCGGAATGCCTGGTGAATTGTGGTTAAATATTTCTGAATAATGGTTCGTTTCGAACATATTAGTAAATCATACGAGGGAAACCCTGCTGTAAATGACATTAATTTCCGTGTCGAAAAGGGAGAATTATTCGGACTGATCGGCCCGGACGGCGCTGGGAAAAGTACCTTATTCAGAATCTTGACCACCGTATTATTGCCAGATGTCGGGCATGCTTATTTCAAAGACCGCGATGTGGTAGATGACTACCGATATGTGCGCAGAAATGTAGGGTATATGCCTGGCAAATTTTCATTATACCAGGATTTGAGCGTGAAAGAAAACTTAAAGTTTTTTGCCACAATTTTCAATACTACCATAGCTGAAAATTATGATCTCATAAAAGATATCTACGAACAATTGGAACCTTTTGAATCCAGAAGAGCGGGGGCCTTAAGCGGCGGTATGAAGCAAAAGCTGGCCTTGAGCTGTGCTTTAATTCACAAGCCTGAAGTATTAGTGCTCGATGAACCAACATTCGGAGTAGATGCAGTATCACGTCGTGAATTCTGGGATATGCTGAAGTCTTTGAAGGCAAAGGGGGTGACCATCCTGGTTTCAACTCCTTATATGGATGAAGCGGCATTATGCGACCGGGTAGCCCTTATTCAGGATGGAAACATCCTAAAGATCAATACGCCAGATGGGATTATTGATCAATTTGGAAAACAGCTATATAAAGTGGTTACTCAACATATATATCAGGCTCTGCAGGCATTAGAAAAAATTAGCGATGAATGGCATGCCTATTCATTCGGACAGGAAATACACATTTATTCAAGTAAATCGCTCAATATTGCGGACTTAAAGGGTCAATTGGTTTCTATGGGAATTGATGATGTACAAATAGAAATTGGAAAACCTCTGATTGAAGATTGTTTTATGGATCTGATGGTCAGTGAAAAAACAGAAGATTATGTCTGATAACCTGGCAATTATAGCAACAGATCTCACTAAAAAATTTGGTGATTTTGTGGCAGTTGATGCCATTACCTTTGAAGTGAAAAAAGGCGAAATATTTGGTTTTCTCGGTGCCAACGGTGCGGGAAAAACAACCGCGATAAAAATGTTGTGCGGACTTTCAAGACCTACCTCCGGACAAGCCATAATCTCAGGTTTTGATATTTATTCTCAATCTGAGCTTATTAAAAAGAATATCGGGTATATGAGCCAGCATTTTTCACTTTACCAGGATATGACCATTCGGGAAAATATTCGCTTTTACGGTGGTATTTATGGCTTGAAATCCAAAGATATCAAAACCAGAGGAAGCAAGTTGATCCAAGAACTGGAGCTCGAAGACTACGCTGATCGATTTGTTGGTGAATTGCCATTAGGATGGAAGCAAAAACTTGCTTTTTCTATCGCAATTATTCACAATCCCGGAATTGTTTTTCTTGATGAGCCTACAAGTGGCGTAGATCCAATAACACGAAGGCAGTTTTGGAACATGATTTATAAAGCAGCAGCTCGTGGAATAACCGTTTTTGTAACAACCCACTACCTCGAAGAAGCGGAATACTGTAATCGGGTCTCGATCATGGTAGATGGAGAAATGCGTGATTTTGATACACCGCGGGAGCTGATGAAAAAGTATAATAAACCAACGATGAACGATGTTTTTCTGCACATGGCTGTACGCAGCAAACGTAAAGGAGACTAGAAAGGGTACAGTGGCAGTTGGCAATGGCAGGGAAAAGGAATTAACTAATTGAAAAATAATGATAAAGGCTAAAATGAAAGTTTGTTTAGTAAAAAGTAGCATCTCACCATACGGGCATATTATCCGCCCTATGAAAATGTTCTGCTGGCAATCATTATCGCATTATAGCATTACATCATTGTAGCATTCAAGCATTGAATATGAAAGAATTTATTGCATTTATAAAGAAGGAGTTTTATCACATTTTTCGAGACAGGCGAACATTGTTGGTGTTATTCGGCATGCCATTGGCACAGCTTTTATTATTTGGATATGCCATCACTACTGAAGTGACCAATGCCGATCTGGCTGTATATAATCAATCTTCCGGACAATTTACAAACCAGCTGGTTGACAAACTGGTATCTTCAGATTTTTTCAATCTGACTGAAAACGTTCATTCAAAAGATGAAATGATGGATGTTTTCAGGAAAAGTAAAGCAAAGATTATTGTTGTAATTCCTCCTGATTTCGAACAAAAGTTTAACAGACGCGAGGCGCAAATTCAATTGATTGCAGATGGTTCTGATCCTAACCTGGCAAGTATCTTAACAAACAGCGCTACCGGAATAATTATGACATGGATGAAAGGGCATGCCGGCAATGCAATGCAGATTGAAACCATTAACAACGAGGTCAGGTGGCATTATAACCCTGAACTCAAAAGTGTTTCGATGTTTGTACCCGGCGTAATCACGATTATTTTAATGTTGGTATCCGCCATGTTATCATCCATTTCTATCACCAGAGAAAAAGAACTGGGGACCATTGAAATATTATATGTTTCTCCTTTGAAACCCGTCACGATCATCATTGGTAAATTGGTGCCGTTTATTATTCTATCCATATTCAACGCAGCTTTTATCCTTTTGATGGCTTACATCATATTCAGTGTGCCCGTCAATGGGAGTATTATGCTATTATTATTAGAGAGTCTGCTGTTCATTATTACTGCCTTAAGTCTGGGTGTCTTGATTTCAACGGTTTCTGAAACACAGCAAACTGCGCTGATGCTGTCATTGTTTGGATTAATGCTGCCTACAATTTTGTTGTCGGGCTTTATTTTCCCGATATCGAGTATGCCCCTACCCTTGCAGATCATAAGTAATGTAATACCCGCGAAATGGTTTCTGATCATTATCAAAGACATCATGCTTAAAGGTGTTGGGATTATGTATGTATGGAAAGAAACCCTCGTTTTAGTTGGAATGACTATCGGGTTGATTGGCTTAAGTATCAAAAAATATAACATCCGTTTGCAATGAGAATATTAAAATTTTTACTACAAAAGGAGTTTTTGCAAATCTTCAGAAATAAGGCCATGCTGCCCATCATCTTTGTATTGCCGGTGATACAGCTGGTCGTACTGACCTACGCTGCGGATTTTGAACTGGAAAATATTTCGTATGTATTTGTGGACAACGACCATTCGCAGGAATCAGAAAACCTGATGGCCCAATTCAATGCTTCCAAATACTTTCGTAACAAGGGAGCAAAGGTAGATTTCAATACTGGAATGGAGGCGCTCGATCACAACCAGGCCACCTTGCTGCTTCGGATTCCGCGGGGGTTTGCCGAAAAATTACAAAAAGAAAAGAAAGCCTCGCTGATGTTGGATGTCAATAGTATTGATGGACAGGCAGCCACTTTATCGTACAGCTATGCATCCGAGATTATCAATGATTTCAGCAATAATATAGTTCAAAAATGGAATGGGTTGCCCAATAAGGTTGTTTTACCGGTAAATGTAGTTTCGAGATACTGGTTTAATGAAGAGATGGAATATAAAAATCTAATGGTTCCGGGAATATTGGCATTATTGGTCACCATGGTCGGAATGTTTTTGTCGGCCATGAACATTGTGCGCGAAAAAGAAATCGGCACCATCGAGCAAATCAATGTTACTCCAATTAACAAAGTTTACTTTTTAATTGGCAAACTCACACCCTTCTGGGTGATTTCCATATTTGAGTTGAGCTTTGGTTTAATCATCGGAAAATTGATTTTTGATATCCCGATAAACGGCAGTTTGCCATTGCTATATGCTTATACCTCCATTTATCTTTTGGTCATTTTGGGTATCGGTTTGTGGATTTCCACCTTAACCGATACACAGCAACAAGCTATGTTCCTCGCCTGGTTTTTTATCGTGATATTCATATTGATGAGCGGTTTGTTTACTCCGATAGAAAATATGCCCGGATGGGCCCAAAAGCTTACGTGGATTAATCCAATCGCATTTTATATTAAAGTAATAAGGGCTGTATTACTTAAAGGAAGTACATTTGCTGATATACAAATGGATTTTGTAATTATGTCAGTATTCGCAGTTGTAGTCCTTACTTTGGCAACATTAAGTTACAAAAAGAGAGTTTAACGATCTGGACCCTGCATTAATTGTTGTCAATAAGTTCGTAAATATTTCATTAAATTTAATTCCATTAACTCAAAGATATTTGATTTTTCCCTTTCCACACACCTTCTCCAAAGAGGGGAAATAGGTGTTTTAATCTGTGATATTGCAGCATAAAAAGTTAATAATAAGATACTGATAAAATGATTAGAATATTAACAATAATCTTCACTTTACTAATTCCTTCAGCTTCTGTGTTTAAAAAACCTAACGAGATGTATTCTATTACGGTAGAGGTACATGAATTAAGAAATTCGAAAGGTGAGATCCAATTTGCCCTGTATAATAAAGAAGGCTCTATTCCCGATAAAGACTATTCAAAAATTTTCAAAAAGTTAACCGGGGAAATAATCGAAAACTCATCGTCCGTAACTTTTGCAAATGTGCCGGAAGGAACGTACGCCGTGAATATTCTGCACGATGAAGATAAAAATGGGAAAATAGACAAAGGATTGATATTGCCAAAAGAAGGTATTGGCTTTTCAAACTACCAATCAATCGGTTTGACACATCGTCCAAATTTTTCAAAGGCAAGTTTTGTATTAAAGTCAGACACAACTATTTCGATAAAGGTTATTTATATGTGAAAACTAAATATTGTTTCAATGGAAACTTAACAATTTGTTTTAGAACTCACCTTGACTCATTACCTGTCGATGCATCAGAAATTCAAATCCGCTTTATTTTCTCCTCAAAAAAAAGCATTTTGCATTCTGGATAGTAATTGAAGATTTATATAGATCATAGAATTGTGAATAAAACAGCCTCCCTCTTATTGTTTATAATATATGTAGCATTCGTTTCGTGCAATAAAAACAGTAAAAATAGTTTGACCTTATTGAAAGTCACAGAACTTGGCTCTGCAAAGATATCGGATTCAGCTATTGTAAATGTTTTACGAAAACAGATAAATAAAAATATTGAAATTAAATATGATCTGTCTGAAGACATTGCACTCAAAAGCCTGAGCAATAAAACTGTTGACCTGGCCATTATTCCGAATAATACAAGTATTGATGATCCTGAACTTGAAGTCCGCACTATCGTCCCTTTATTACCTCGCATATTAGTATTAATGGGTCATAAAATCCCTGAGTATCAGGAAGGTGACTTAAAAGGATTGCTTGAAAATAACACCCTTATTTATGAAGATATGTCGCGCATAGACAGTATCTTTTTTAAGGATTTATTTACGAATTTCAATATCGATGCCCAGAAGATTTCTGGCTATACGGCTAAAAACATTGATATAAATAATTGGTCGGACTCTTGCTTTGTTTATGTTGGGTTAACCCATTTGCACAATCCCCTCATGATTAAGTTGATTGATCTGGGCGCCGATTTTATTTCTATTGATAAAGTCTCCAACTTGGGTAAGGGATCATCTGCTGAAGGTTTTAAATTAACCTTTCCAAGTTCATATCCTTTCATACTTCCAAAATCATTCTACAAAGGGATACCGGATAGACCAATTTTAACTATTGCCATTCGGGATATATTGGTTGGTCTCAGTGATTTAGATAAAACCGTTGTTTATGATATTGCGAAAACTATTATAGAAAATAAAGCTCAATTAATTCAATTTGATAATATTTACAACATGCTGGAAACTCAGTTTAGCGAGAATAATTATTCATTTCCGTTGCATCAGGGTACTGAGCAATATTTAACTCGAAACAGACCATCTTTATGGACGCGATATGCAGCTATAATATGGCCATTTGTTTCAATGGTTGCAATTTTCGCCAGCGCTTTTGCCTCCTTCCAAAATCGAATGCGGGTTCGTCGAAAGCTGAGAATAGAATCATTTTATAAGGTCTTATTGCGCATACGTAAAAGGGCGATCGAGGATAAGGAAAACAACAACACTGAGGAATTATTGGCTGAAATGGAAAACCTCCGTTCAAAAGCATTTGATGCATTAATGGACAACAAACTTCTCGCAAGAGAATCTTTTAAAATATTTCTTGAGCTTTATAGTGAAATTAAAGTTGAGATAATGGAGACTGATCAATAAGCTCTGGTAATCAGTGGTTTATGTATCCTAATATAAATCTGATTCTAAAGGATCAAAGTCGATTTATTTCATAACTCACTTCCCGGACCTAAATGTAAATTAGCAGAAATTGTTTAAATAATTACCTCATTGATGCCCGCACCATCGCCATGTGATCCAGGTAAACCAGCATCTCCAGAGTGACACTCTTATCCGACATTATTCTCTGTCTGTAAATATCGAGTACCAATTGCTGCACCTTCTGATTTTGCGGTTCACAATCATATGCCCAGTCAGCAAAATGCGAGGATAAGGCGAGGTCCTCTTTCAACAAGTCCCTACAAAATTCCACCAATTTATCTGTCCCTCCCGCAAGCTCCACAATTTTTTTGGCTTGCAATTCGAGGGTTGCGGGTGACCAATGTGATGGAATATCATCCCACCATCCGGTATATTGACGTATGATCATTTTACTGATATCCTTTGCGGTCACATATCTTTCTTCAAGCAAAGGATGATCTTTTAAATGAGTAGGTAATTCCACGGATTGAAAAATTTGATCTTTCCGCAAACCGGCATTCAGCCCTTCGATCGTCTGGGTAAAAATATACTCCAAGGCCTGATTCAAAACCAGTAAACTTTCCTGAATAATTCGCGGTTCGTCTATTACTCCACCGTGAGAAGGTATCAGAATATCCGGTTTCAATTCTGCCATGGCCTTTATCGCACCAATCCACGATTCAACATCTCTTTGAACTCTTTTTCCGTTTCCTGCATTAGGTAAAAATCCCTGGTAATAGTCAGCAGAAATCATAATTTTCTTTTCTGGTAACCACACAAAAAGCTGATCATCGGTTTCTCCATTGTAATGCTTTAATTCAAATTTAATTCCTCCTATTTCAAATGTGAGTTCATCCTCAAAATAGACAGTTGGCCAAACCATATCCGTAGAATCATTTGGCAATTGAATAGCTGGCTGACTCATATATTTGGCAATAGATTCCCTAAGCATAATATATCTTCTGAATCTTTTTCCCAGGTTTTTATGCGCAATGATTTCAGGTTTTTCACCAGCTTCAATTAATGCCCAGGTTCCATAGCAGTGATCAACGTGGCCGTGGGTGTAAATAATGGTATGGATGGGTTTATTGCTAATACTCCGAATGGCACTCAGTAATGCTGGTCCTGCAGGCTTCATTCCTGTATCGACAAGTACTAATCCATCACTGGTCTCGATTAAAGTACAATTTACAATCGGCATCCTGATCATCCATACATTTGAAGATACTTTATGGACTTCGGTTTTTTCCTTAATATCCTCTATTGCTGATTCATCTTTTGAAAACATATTTTGAGCCGCTGCAATTGAAAAATTATCATTTCCAAAAGATCCTCCCTTCATAATTTGCCCTACTAATTCCGGGTTTTCCATCAATACCAGTTTCCTCCCGTCAATATGCATTGCATCTGAAATGGTACCGGTGACACTTCGTTTTATCTTTTCAGAAAGGGCATCTATTTGATATGACCTGTTTGATTTACCGGTAAAAAAACCTGCCAGAAAAATAAATATAATCACAAGTCCAAAGACCGGTACTTTAAAAATCAGCTTCATCGTAAATTCAATTTTAATATGCTAAAAAATTCACTATAGGCAGATAATATACCTATTTCCAATGGGTGACACCAATCGGCGTTTGATGAATAAGATGCAATAAACAAAAACGAGTTTCTTATGAAACTTTACCAACCCCACGTCAAGGGAAACTTAACCAGGTCATCTATTTGTACGGGCTGGCCTTTTTCAATAGCTTGTCGGGCAGCTATTCCAATGAGGCTTGACATGACGCCTGCCCGGCTATCTGCCAATTGACCCATTGGATCCGGTTTACCCTGAAGAAATATCAAATCTTTCAATTTCTCATCTGATCCTCCATGACCACCTTCTCCACGCTGAACAGTCCATGTTTTGGTCTTTTTGAAATTTTCAGTAAGCCTGAACTCAGCAGCGTAATCTACCTCCCATGGTTGTCTGAAATAATTACGAACATCGAGTCTTCCTCTCTCGCAATTAAATGCTATGCTTTGGCCTTCATAGGGCATGAAAGCGTTTAAAGAATAGTTTAGCAATATTCCACTTTTGTACTTCACCTCAACGGTCATAGAGTCATAGGTATCAATTTCATTGTCCCAGACACAACCATCCCTAAGATATCCATCTTCATTTTCGCACGAAACATACATATCCATCATATGTTTATCCTTAGTGATGTCCCAATAAAAATCACATTTGGAGGCAAAAGGACAACCTCTGCAATTTCTATTACGGAAAGCATTATTTTTTCCATAAAAAGCAACATTTCCATTGGCAAATACGACATCGGGATCATCTTCGATCCACCAATTGATCTGATCAAAATGATGAGAGGCCTTATGTACGAGCAAGGACCCGGAATATCTCTTTTTTCCATGCCACCTTCTGAAATAGCTGGCGCCATGATCTACATCGAGATACTCCTGAAATTCAACCGAAATGATCTTTCCCAACACCCCGGAAGAAATTACTCTTTTTATTTCCTCAGATGACGTTCCAAACCTGGCATTGAAGGTGGTTGTGATTTTCTTTCCTGATTTTTTCTCTGTATCCAGTATTTCTTGTGCTTGTTTAGCGTCTGTGACAAGTGGTTTTTCAGATATTACATTGCACCCAAGCTCTAACGCTTTTTTGGTATAAGGCGCATGGAAACAGTCAGTTGTTGTCACAATTACCGTGTCGGGTTTTTGCTCATTGATCATTTTGGTGAAATCCCGTGAATGATAAAGAGGAACATTTATATTCATTTTCTTTCTTACTACTTCTGCCCTTTTTATGTTGGCGTCACATAAAGCAACAAATTCAAGTTGCTTAGAATAATTGTCCACGAGAGGTTTTCCCCACATACCATACCCGCGAACACCTGTACCCACCATGGCAATTTTTTGTTTTCCTGCAGCTTTTGCAGAAGCGCTATTTACTTTTATTAGCGGCAGGGCCAATGGAGCTATTGATAATTTTGCTCCTTTTGCTATAAAGTCCCTTCTGTTCAGAGGTTTATTTTTCTTATCCATTATAAAAATGTTAGATGATTATGTTTCGAAAAATTGATACTAATTTAAAAGTTAAAAATTCGAATTAAAACCTATTCTCCTGGTAATTTTAAGTTACAACAAAAATGTAAATATTTTCAGATTGGTCGTAAAACGGAAATGAATTGATATACTGCATTTCACCATATTACAACACGGCTTTTATATGATCGAATTCAATAATAAGCTTACTCTATAACCTAAGAATAATCATTTTTTAGTTTAAGTAACGTTTAATTTTCGGCGTTCTTCTTCACTTAGAACGCGGTTTAAAACTGCTACACTTTTAACTGCAGAATATTCCAGGGATTACAATACTCTTTAACACCCACTCCCAATCCTGATTATTGCACCTTTCCCAATAACCCAGATATCTGGTTTTGCTCCTCCTTATGTCTATCCAGTTCTTGATCCATGACTTTATTCAATTCTTGAAAGACCGAATTATATTCCTGGTCCTCTGCCAAATTCCGTTCAGCAATTCTTCCTTTAGACAAATCATACAACTCGCTCGCAATCACACTATCAGGTTTTTCATAAAGCTGCCAACGTGTAAATCTGAATTGCCCGGATCTTATGCTATAGCCCATGATTTCGCTTTTCATGTCATAACCCAATGATTTCCCTCTTGGGTACTGTGAGAAGGCTACATTTTTTACTTCGGAATCCGGATCCTCGATTACCGGAACCAGGCTTTTCCCCTGCAAATGTTCGGGTGGAGGCAACCCTGCCAATTCGCATAATGTTGGGTAAACATCAATGAATTCAGCCAATGCTTCTGTTTTAATTCCCTTTTGTTGCATATCTGGAACTTTGATCATCAATGGAGCCCGGGTATCTATCTCAAAATTTGTGTGTTTGCACCAGGAACCATAATCGCCCAGCTTCCATCCGTGATCTCCCCACAAGACTACAATTGTATTATTCTCCAAACCATTTTCTTTCAACGCATCGAGTATCCTGCCCAGTTGAGCATCAATGAAGCTGACACTTGCATAATACCCATGTATAAGGTTTCTGGATTTCACTTCATTTAATAAACCCCTGGCAGGGATGTCGTGATATTTGCGCAATTCACCAAATTCATGCAATGCAACTGAAGGCATCCCCTTCGGTGGTTTTGCAGGTGGTATTTCAATTTTATCCCGATCATACAATGCCCAATACTTTTCAGGTGCCACAAAGGGCAGGTGAGGCTTAATAAATCCTATCGCCATAAAAAAAGTACTGTCCTTTAGTGCTTTCAAACGCTGGACCGCATGTGTTGCAATCATAGCGTCCGTCATATCCTCTTCTGCGGCTTTGCTGCGATACCACGGTAATTTTTTACCGAAAATCGTTGGAAAATCCCGTTCCAGACCTACAGTATCACCCCTGGTAATTTTTTTCAAAATTGAAATTTCTTTTCCAGGCCTCCAATGTGGAATGCTCCAGGATAGAGTGTCATTCTGATTACCATGCCCTGTATGGTAAATTTTTCCCATACCCTCACTGTGATAACCGTGATCCTTAAAGTGCTGTGGAAGAGTTATGACATTGGGGATCTTTTTACGGAAAAAAGTCCGAAGATCATAAATACCTATTGCATCAGGTCTTAAACCGGTCATCATGCTGTTTCTCGATGGCGCGCACACAGCCTGCATGCAATATGCATTATTAAATATTATACCTTCCGAAGCTAATCTGTCAAAATTTGGGGAATGAATATTGGAAACTCCATAACAATTTAGTTCATTTCGTAAATCATCAACTGCTATAAAAAGCACATTGAATTTCTGGTCTTTCTCCGGAGATTTTCCGGAAAAAATACTGTAAGAACTCAAAGCAATAATTGCAATCGCAAAATAGTAGAAATACTTTCTCATGGTTTCATCCTATCCAAATTTTATTTTTGGGATCTAAACTTTACTCGCAGTTTATAACTACTAAAGAATTTCCTAACAACAAATATTCGCTGATCTCCTCAACAAAAGGAAATCATGGAACTTAGCCAGAATAATAAAATGTAGAACAGGAGAAAATTTTATCTCTCCGTGTTAATTAAAATATTCCTGAGGAATAGTAAAAAAGATTATTGCGTATTTTTTTATTTTACCAGAATCCTATTCAGGTTAAACCATCTCCAGTGCTTCCTTTACCCTTTTTGCAACAATCCGCTCCTGTCCGGGCTGCATCATCCAGGTGGTAATACCCACATGATCAGCGCCTCCTATGGTTTCTATGGAAGGATGCCCATCCCGGAGTTTTTGCCTAAATTCATTAGGAGTCATTTTTATTTTTGCCTGATCCCAGGTAAGTTTCAATGACGGTACATGGTTGGCCACCTTGGGAACATGAATTTCAGGCGTAACATTAGGAACAGAGGCGGCAGCATCATGGATCATTTTAATCTGACCTTCCCATAAATCCCAGTCCTTTTTATGATCTCTGTTCAGATACGACTCTACTGTAGCCAGCATTCCTAAAACTTCTTCCTTATTCACCTTCATTCCTCTTCCAACAGTGTTTCCACGTGGTGCCGCATGAAGACGGGCAGCTTGAATATATTTCTTTTTACCGAGTAACAAACCTCCACTTTGCGGGCCTCTAAGTCCTTTCCCTCCTGAAAAGGCTACGAGATCAAAGCCCATATCCGTGTATTTCCACAGGTTTTCAACTGGAGGCACGTCAGCAGCGCAATCATTAAAAGTAGGTATCCCGTTTTTTTTGGCAATTTCAACCCACTCTGTATCTCTGATTTCTCCGACAAAATTATTACCGTTAAAAAACCACATCATGGCGGTCTTTTCGTTGATAGCTTTTTCCAGTTCCTTTTTAGTTTCAACCTCAACTATTTTAACACCGCAATTTCTAATGGCATGGGCATATCCAATTCGATGTGACTTCTGAAAAATCACTTCGCTTTTCATGCCAGTCAAATCAGGGATTTGTACCACTTTATCTGCATCCATCCCCGATAATACCCCGGCTGTGCCTAAGGTAATAGCGGAAGCAGCCCCGGCAGTAATGGTAGCAGCTTCACAGTGCAACAAAGAAGCAATTCGTTCACCTACTTTGTCCTGCAGATCATCGAGGATAACAAACTCATTGCTCGCGTAATTGTAGGCATCTAATACCTCCGGACGCATAAGGCATCCTGTCATGAAAGTATAAGTTCCCGCGGCATTTATAAAAGTCCGGACACCCAACTCTTTAAAATAATCACGGCGGAGTGGAGCCGCTTGTACCGGATTAGGTACAATTATTCCTGCACCAAATAAACCTCCAACCAGGGGCAATCCTGTCAATTTTTTTAATAAAACTCTTCGAGAAATCATTTTGATAAATAGTTAAAAAGTGATAATACTAATGTATTAAATCATTTACACAATGTTTGTACAAACAATGGTAACGTAAAGAACCTATCCGGAAAAAATCACCTTTTAAGTGACTAATCCAGCGCGGCTATACAGTCTATCTCAACGAGTGAGGCGCCAGGGACTCCTCCATAAACCGCTACTGTTGTTCTGACCGGAGGATGCTCTCCAAATCTGCCACGAAAAACCTCATTCATACCTTTGTAATCATTCAGATCGTGCAGATATACATTCACCTTCAGCACCTGCTCCATAGAAGACCCATTTTTCACAAGCTCTTTCTCCAACTCCTTGAGTACATGATCAGTATGTGACTTAATATCTCCTTCAAAATGTGCCCCTTTTCCTGAAATATAGAGGGTATTTCCATGTTTTACTCCTCCGGAAAACAAAGGAATTTCATTGGATTTTGTAATACTTGAAACAACTTTTTTAGTGGTTGTACTTTTCTTCTCTGCGGCGTTTACCTGGGTTACTCCCAATCCTACAGCAGCTGCGGCCAATACACTTTTTACTGCTTTTCTTCGGGAATTCTGACTTTTTTCTTTCATAATTATATGGTTTTATTTTAAAAATTATAAATGGTTATACTAATAAGTTAATTATACCTAATTGAATCTATTTTCTCAACTATTATTTATCTACACCTTTTTGCCATTCAGGCATTGAAATTCCGTTGAGGTCCCATACCACATTCCCATCCCGGATTGTCAGCTCGCATTCCAGTTTTTGCGTTCCACTCATTTTCACGCCTTTGACATCGATAAATCCAAAATCTCCTTTTTTAAGATTCAGAACCGTAATATCCGCTACGGCTCCAACACTCAAATGCCCAAGCTCTTCATGCTTTATATATGTAGCGGGCAGCCATGTCGAAGCTCTAATTACTTCATTTAAGGGCATCCCCATATTGAGGAACTTTGACATAATATTCAGCATATCTTTCATTCCGCCGTTCATACTTCCAGTGTGTAAATCGGTACTTATGGAATTCGGTTTGAATCCTTGCTCCATAGCAGGAATTGCCTGGTCAAACAAAAAACTTCCTCCTCCATGCCCTACATCAAATACGATTCCTTTTTTTTGAGCCTCCCAAACAAAAGGCCTGACTTTTCCATTGTCATCCACAACAGAAGTTCTACCATTCACATGGGCAAAGCAATGTGTGAAAATATCCCCAGGCCTGAATTCATCCATAAATAATCTTTCAAGAGACAGTACTGGAGTGTGCCCACCAAAATCAACCATGACCGGTACATCCGCCAACACTCCCGCTTCCTCAGCTCGCTGCAAGGGATCCCATTCCGGGCCACTGTAGTGTGCAAGTTTTATCCCTACAATATTATCGGCATATTTTTTGGCTACCATTGCTGTCAGCTTTGCATCCATATCAGTCAGGTTTTGCTCTATTGCACCACCCTTCATCCCTGATCCTACAATATTTAAAAAGGCAAATACCCTTGTTTTTGACTGATCGATGGTTTGTTCTTTAAAAAGTCTGAAATTTCTCCATCCTGCACTCCCGGCATCAACAACTGTGGTCACTCCGGCTCTGAATGTGAATCCATCGGGAGGCAGGCTCGTATAACTATTGCTGATGTATGAATCCGGTTTTGTTCCCCAAAAAACATGCGTATGGATGTCGATAAGCCCGGGGGTAATAAATAAACCCTCAGCGTTGACGGTTGTCTTTGCACTGCTTTCTGAAATTCGAGCTGCTACATTGGCGATTTTACCATCCGTAATAGCAACATCCATTTTTTGATCGATACCATTTTTAGGATCGATCAGATGGGCATTTTTAATTAAAATATCATATTCCTGGGCAAATGTTGAGTTTCCTAAGAATAAAATTATAATAGCGATGAGTAAATTTAAAAAGTTTTTCATGTGTTTATAAATTGAGGAAATCTATCATTTTGTCAGAGCCTTTACTAATATATTTTGTGTACTTGCTTGCCTGCGAAGCCGATGTCAACAAGTTAAGGGATTTTCCTTGTCATTGCACCTCGGTCTGTGTCTCCGCCTTCGGTGGACAGGCTCACAGACCGAAATATATGGTTTGTGAGGACACAAACCATGGCGAACAGGTCATTGACTCTTAACTTATTGACATGGGTCAGCAAAACAGGCCAGCTTTATAGGAAT
The DNA here is from genome assembly GCA_024280115.1 of Bacteroidota bacterium. Taxonomy (GTDB): domain Bacteria; phylum Bacteroidota; class Bacteroidia; order Cytophagales; family Cyclobacteriaceae; genus JAAUQL01. The sequence continues at coordinate 35,258 of JAJRQT010000159.1, forward strand.
AAAAATAAGAAAAAGAAAGTTTAAATGTTATGAAATATCATTTATTGTACTCGTATGCAATTTGTCATCAACAGAAATATACCATATATAAACCTTATTTTTTACAGATATTTTATCATCATTCCGACGATCCCACTGTAGGGTGGCCATTGACGACCTAGTAGATAGTGATTTAAACGACCTTATAACGTTACCTCTCATGTCAACTATTTTTGATTCAATAGTATGATCTCGCTTAGACTTATCAAGAAAAACTTGTACCTGATAACTGTCAGCACCCTTCCTGACTTCACTTATCATTGACTGACTTTTTTCAAAGGTAGGTAAGTCATATTGATCTGTGTTTGCGGATAAATCATAAGATTGCACATTATCTTGCGACATACTCCCCAACTCATACTTTTCAGAGGCAATACGCAGGAAGGATGCATTCGGATGTCCGTCCGGTGTTCTACCATCAATTGTTTCCATGAGAGCAAGCCCTTTTTCCTTCCGCACCACATTGATCATGTTTAGTAAATATGTATCTATCGCTACCGGATCTTTACTGACTGCTATTGTATTTGCATGAAATACTTTCCCCGACAGGGGCCCTCCCGTATAGACGCCGGTAAGTGCATCGAGAATATTGAGAATATAAGGTGCCTGTTGATTTACGTTTTTATAAAATACCGGTACACAAAGACGGGTACCTGCATAAGGACTATCCGGGTCATTCCATTGAGATCCGTGTGTACCCATTGGATTGTCAGTACAGCCATAATTATTCTTCATCGCACCAGTTATCCCCGCTGCCCTGTGGTCTTTGCCTATGGCATAGTTGATTAAAAAATCATTTTTATAAACCGCAGAATAAATCCTCTGTGGAGCACGGTATTCTTCAGGATAATCCGGAGCAGCAATAAAATTTGGGGCATCATCCGGTATTTCTATCGGGTTGGTAGCATATATCCAATGAATACGGTAGGCTCCTGGTTGGGTATCTTTGTATAAACCTTCACTATCTTCTTTGACAGGCCGAAACCCTTGAATTATTGGGTAATACTTACGCTTTCCTATAGAATACATCCTTTCGATTAATGTAATATTCTCAATAGGAAATGTTCCGTTGAGCATTTGGCTGAGGCCATTTACTATCGCATTTGTAACGGCGGCTTTTGGACCGAATGGACAATAAATTTTTGACCAATCATTCTCCAGGTCATTTCTATAATCTCCGTACGATAAATTTAGTTTAATCCCAATTTTTGTATTTGCATTTGGATGACCGGCAGGGAAAAGTGATTCCCAGGCTAAACCCACGCTGGATTTATTGGTAATCTTCATAACAGCCGTATCGACCATTTTTGCAACACGCACATTGCTAATATCGGTCGAAAGAATTTTATCAACGATGACTCCATCTGAATTGAGTACCTTACCTTCTTTATACTCAAGTTTGGTAGCCAGCTCATCGAGCACACTTACTATTGGAGAAGCATAATTGTCTGCATATAATTGAGAATGTCCGTTTAATATAAACGGTACAGTAAGAAAAGAACTAACTCCATATTTAACAAAATCCCGGCGCTTCATAGAAATGGTTTAATTCCCAATTTACTTATTTTTTAATTCTATACAAAGCGATTAAAATCAAAGGGATTAGGTATGTCAGCTTCAATACTATTATATATTCGAAGATAAATCGCCGAGAAAAGTGCCTTTATTCCATAATTTATTATCTAAAGCAATTGTTTTCTGTTATCATAAACCTTTTGGATAGCGTCTATGATGTCATCCATATCCTTACGCTCGCCGAGTAACATGTTCTGAAAAAACCATACAGCTTCCCTGGTCAACTGATCATTATCAGGTAGATTTTTTAGTTCCTCACGGTACGTGTCCAGTCTTTGTTTGGAAAATAGTCTTTTATAGCCTTTAGAATTAAGCGCTTCCTCCATCAATCCGTCATTGTATTGTGACCTGTAACCTCCTGAACAAAGAATGCCTTCAGCGGTCAGCGCTTTCAGAAATTTTTCCCTTGGCAGATCATCAAAATACTCTTTTTTATACCGGAATGGATAAAGGTGATAAGCTGAGCGATTTGCACCTTCTGTCAGTCTATATGGAATGATCCCCGGAATATCTTTCAATTTCGAATCCAGATACAAAGCATTTTCCAACCTTTTGTCGGCATCTTTTTTGATTCGTTTCATCTGCGACATGAGAATAACCGCCTGCATTTCCATCATTCTTTTGTTGCCTCCACGGTAAGGGTAACCGGTAAATTCATTTTTACTTTTTCCAAAAGCCCTGCCACAATTATGATATGATTTGCACAGGTCCATAATTTCATCATTATTCCCGACAACAGCGCCTCCTTCTCCTGAAGGAAGATGTTTTGAATTCTGAAAGCTAAAACATCCCAAATCACCCAGTGTACCACATTTTTTTCCATCGTACTCCGCAAGCCATGCCTGGCAGGCATCTTCAATTACAACGAGATCATGGTTTTTGGCTATCGCATTTATGCTGTTCATATCTGCGGGTAATCCGAGAATATGGACTGGTAATATAGCAGTCGTTCTGTCTGTTATTTTTTCTTCAATTTTCTTGGGATTAATCGTAAAAGTTTCCTGATCAGTATCCGCAAATACGGGAAGCGCTTTTTGATTAAAGACCACATTATATGTGGCAATAAATGTATATGGAGAAACGATGACTTCATCTCCGGCATCAACTCCCATTACATGAAGGGCTGTTTCTAAAGCAGTGGTTCCACTTGCCGTAGCGAGAGCCCGTTTGGCGCCAATCAGGTCAGCATATTGTTTTTCAAACTCGGTCACTTTTGTCCCCCATTCGCGGTACCATTTCCCACTCCGCAATACGGAAAGCATAGGATCTTCAGCATCGGAATCCCACATTGGCCATTCCAACCATCCAGTTTTCCGGACAGGATCTCCCCCTAAAAGTGCAAGTTTTCCCGAAACATCATTCAAATTACCATAGGAGAGCGCACCGGTAGTAACTACAGCCCCAATTGCACCTACTGATGTAGTTGCTATAAATTGACGCCTTGACAGATTATTCTTTTCCATTACGTTGATATATTATTGGTCATCAACAATATACTTCATTATAAAGAAAGAGGCAATACAAATTTGAGATGAATCTATTTTTATAAAGATTGATATAACCTTATCAGACTTCATTATCTGACGTTCAAGCTCACACTAGGTGTAGTTTGCGACTACACCTTTATATCAATGTAATTGCGTGGATTTAGGACATGATTTCCTGAATACAAATCCTATTTGATATTAGGGTGTAGAAAAATTCTACACCCAGATGAGAAAAATCAATAAACCGCTGTCATCAACAACTCTCAATGAAGAAAAATCATTTCAACCACTGAATAACTTGTTCTATTGTGGAGTGGTCATTCTCCGCGACGGAATGCTTAAAATTACCATCAACGCCTTTGTGGCTAAATACTATTTTAGGATACGTCAAATAGCATGATTTTTTATCCTCTTTAGCTGGAGCTCCATTACTACCCAGCGGATTTATAATCAATAATTTTCGTGGACTAATAGCAGCCATTAGATCAGTAAGATCATACCTATCAATTGCTCCCGCAACAGTTGAGGGAATATAAGATGGCGTGTATTCGCTGGAAAGCGCAATATCAGCAAAACTCAAAAAAGGCTTTATTAAACATACTTTTTGAATGTTCTTTTCAAAAACAGCCGCATGGAGCAGTTCACTACTGGTCGCCCCGATGGCAAGCGCCGATATAGTCTCAAATTCCCCAATACTGGTTTCGATAAAATGAACTATTCTTACAATATCTTCAGCCCTCATTCCTACAATGGATTTATTAGTCAAAATTCCGGCAAACCATTGATTGAAGGATGTATTGTCAATATAGGCATCGCCTCTAAGATATCCGGGACCCAAACTTCCTATACCCGGTACGTCAAATAGCAATACGGAATATCCCTGCTTCAGCATTGATTGTATCAACAGACTGTCTTTACTGACTGTATGTTCCATACCCCGCTCATCTAAATGAAGGATTACTTCGTTTTTTTTCTTTTCAACAGGTATGAATAGAGCAGCGGGAAGCATATAATCCCCCCCCCCGGGAATCAGGTATTTCTCAAGCAAATATTCTTTTTTTACATACCGACCTGAAAAAATAGCGTTCCCAAAACTCTTCCGATATTCAAATCCTGATAGTTGTTTAGCATTTTCACCTATAGAAATAATTCGATCGTCAAAATCTTCCCTGGCTCTCAATAGTTTTAATTTAGCCAACTGACTTCTGACAATTTTTTCATTTAACGTGAAGATTGTTTCACTTTTTAGAGAGGTCGCCAATTGCCCGGTCTCTGTTGCCCATAATTCCTGTTCTTTGAAAATTTCCACATCGAGATCATCTGAACTTCCTGGGTTGTTTAGATATTTTTGAAAAAATGCGTACATGGCTTCACGATTCTTCTTTGTTGACGTATGTATATCATCATCTTCAACCATATTTATTTGATCCTCTGCTCCCAATGCCTGATAATAATTCTTCACTTCACTATAAGTTTCCCTGGCCCCCTGAATGCTGAAAAAATCACGTGTGGTTGTGACCATTAAGGTAGGTTTTGGCGCCCTGACTTCCAGGAGATCTGCATGATCAATTCCCTCACTGATCATATGAAATAGATTCTGTTCAGCATCCTGTGGGCCAATTGATTTAAGCACGTACTCCATACTTGTAATAAAGCATTCTGGAGCCGCAGCCAATATTCTGTCATCTATGGCAGCGGTGTAGGCAGTTTGTGTTCCTCCTCCAGATCTTCCTGTCATACCGATTCGGTCAGGATCAACTTCCTTTCGTGTGAGTAAATAATCTACACTTCTTATGCCATCCCAGATAAAATATTTGGTCGGTGAATATCCTGAAATATAGCATTGCGCTCCTGGGTAGGAATGCTCTGTGGTAGGACCAAAACGAGATTTCCCCTCCTTTTCATCAAAATATTGCAAACGTTCTCCCTGCCCTATCGGATCAAAAGCCAATACCACGAATCCTTTTTTCACCAGGTTGATGATGATGTGTTGGTATGTTTCACTGCGAAAACCTTCTATTGTATGCCCACTTACGTAAATTACCGCCGGAGCTTTCCCTTTTCGCTTTTTGGGCAAAAACAAGGCAGCGGTTACGTAGTATCCCGGCATAGATTCATAAATCACTTTTTCTATCCTGTAATCCTTCTTCTTTATCACACCGGTAACCTGGGCATTTAATGGTGTTTTTTCCGGTAAAGTTCCGATTATTCGCAATAGCTTTTCTTTCACTATTTTTTGCCTTTCCAGATAGTCATTTTTTGATTGCAATTGTAAGATTGCCTCCTTTCTATTATCGAGTTGATCAAATGCATGAGAACACGAGGTTTTATACATGGAATTCTCGGCATCTGAATAATATTTCCAGTAATCAAATAAATTGACGTCATCCTGGGACTGTGCTGGTATTTGTACAATTAAAAAGAATATCAGCGGAAGGAATAGCTTAGTTTTCATATGAATATTTTTAATTAAAAAGTGTTGCATTAAAATTAAGTAAAAAAACAGAAAAAATGACCCTTAATTTCCAGTCTCATTCCTCTGCTTATACAATTCATCTTTCTCAATCAACAGTTCATCTTTTTATTTTTTTATAATTAACCGAAGTTCCAATTCTTTGTGTTGTTATGAAAAAAACGATACTGGTACTTACGATGCAATTATTAATAAGCTCTACGCTGATAGCGCAAACAGTGATTTCAGGAAAGGTTTCAGGCCAATCCAATGAAATACTTATTGGAGCAAATATATTTATAAAAGACGCTTACGATGGAGCAAGTACCGACATAAACGGTCACTATTCTTTTGAAACCACCTTGCGAGGGGAAGTGATACTGGTAGTGAGCTACATAGGCTTTGAAGAAAAAGAGCAAAAGATAACACTAAGTGGCAGGGATTTAGCGATAAATATTACGCTTAAAGAATCTATAAATAAAATGAAGGCCGTAGTTATCTCAGCCGGAACATTTGAGGGAGGTACCGGCACAAAAAGCGAAGTACTCAAACCCCTCGACATTGTCACAACAGCCGGAGCTACAGCAGATATTGCCGGCGCATTAAACACCTTACCCGGAACACAAACTGTTGGCGAAGAGGGGAGATTGTTTGTGCGGGGAGGAGCGGGATACGAAACCAAAACTTTCATTGATGGTTTGCAGGTACTAAAACCTTATGCTACAAATATTGCGAACACGCCAACCCGGGGACGTTTTTCTCCTTTTATGTTCAGTGGCACCAGCTTTAGCACCGGAGGATATTCTGCCGAATATGGGCAGGCTCTTTCTTCTGCCTTAATACTAAACACTAAAGAAAAACCCACCCAAACCCGTACCGACTTGAGCCTGATGACGGTAGGAACTGAGTTGAGCCATACACAGTCGTGGGCCAGATCTTCGGTAGCAGTTCAGGGAGCATACTATAACATGAAACCCTATTTCAGTGTGGTGAAGCAAAAAAATGACTGGATATATGAACCTGAAAGCGTCCAGGCAAGTATGGCTGCCAGAAGGCTAATCGGTAATAATGGAATGTTCAAATTGTACGGAAATTTTTCTGCCAGCCGATTTAGTTTTTACCAACATGATATCCTTGATCCTTCCGTTAAAAGTAAAGTTGAAGTTAAAAACAGTTATGGATATGTCAATTCATCTATAAAAAACACGCTGGGTAAATCGTGGAGCTATAAGACCGGGCTATCCTATACCTACAATATAGATGAATACTATCTTGAAAATAGTACGGTAAAAGAAACAATCCAGGGAGCACATTTAAAGACAACTTTTAATGGGGATATTACGGATTGGCTATCATTAAATACAGGAACTGAGCTTTTGTACTCCGAAAGCCAACGGGATTATAAGCGCCAAAATGACGGCTTTCGAGATATTGCTCAATATCAAAATCCCTTAGTATCCGCTTTTGCAGAAACAGATATTTATTTCTCAAATAATTTATTGGCCAGAGTAGGAACCCGGGTGGAATATGCATCAATAAACAATAAACTATATGTGGCGCCAAGAGTGTCTTTGGCATACAAAACAGGTGAAAATGCCCAGGTTGCCCTGGCAGCAGGTAGTTTTCAGCAAGCAGCCACCGAAGATTTGCTTCGCATCAATAATTCACTTGACTTTGAAAAGGCCGATCACTTGATCTTAAACTATCAATTGATAAATTCTAAGCAAACCTTTCGTATCGAGGGGTACATAAAACGCTACCGTGACCTTGTAAAGTTTGATCCTGATAATAAGTTTAATCCCATAACATATACGAATAGCGGTGATGGATTTGCCCGGGGTATTGATGTGTTTTGGAGAGACAATAAAACAATTAAAAATGGCGACTACTGGATTTCCTATTCATACTTGGACACAGAACGAGATTACAGAGATTTCCCGACTAACGCTGTGCCAACCTTTGCGTCAAAGCATAATTTATCAGTGGTCTATAAACAGTTTGTGCCGGACGCGAAAACACAATTTAGCGGTACGTTCTCTTATGCATCTCCAAGAACTTATAACAATCCGAATACTGATGAATACAATGGGGGGAAAACCCCTGCCTACCTGGATTTAAGTCTTAGCATAAGCTATCTGGCAACTCAAAGCGTAATTATCTATGGCAGTGTCACTAATGTGACGGGCAGAGAAAATATTTTCGGATATACCTATAGTAATCGTCCTGATGATAAGGGTAATTATTTGGGATTGGCTACTACACAGCCTGCGCCAAGATTTTTATTTGTCGGCTTATTTATCACATTCAGTAAAGACCCGACTCTAAATCAATTGAAATCTTTATAGTAACTAATGAGACAATGATCGAATGAGATAATAAAAAGTAAAAATAGAGATATGGAAGAAAACGTACTAAGAAATTTTCTATGAATGCGATATGGTTTTACAATTCATTGTTGCATTAAATCATTGTTGCATTCGCACATTTATAAAATAACGGCAGAACCAAATTTAATATAAGTTAAATAATTCCCTGGAGATCCAGAATAAATCTAAATCAAACTAAAATGAAAAATTTAATTCTAATGATTGCCTTAATGGCAGTAGCTTACGGGCAAGGTCTGGCACAATCTAATGCCAAGCTAGTTGTGAAAGTAATAAATATCAACTCCTCTAAAGGCTCTATAAATGTAGCTGTTTTTAATTCTGAAGTAGATTTTCTAGAACAGGCATTTATGCAAAAAAAGAAAGATGCTAAGCCGGGCGAGTTGGTGTTTGAGTTCGCAGGTATGCCTGATGGTGAATATACTGTAAGCGTTATTCATGATGAAAATGGAAATGGTGAGCTGGACAAAAATTTTATTGGTATTCCTTCCGAGCCTTACGGTATATCAAAAGAAGGGAAAAGTAATTTTGGTCCCCCTAATTATGGCAAGGCCCTATTTACCGTTGGTAATTCCAATATCTCCCTTTCGATAAGTTTATAAATATTCAATAATATGAAAAAGTCTATATTATATCCCCTGATTATTTCAGTTGTCTTCCTTTTTTCATTCAACAAAAATGGATACCATACAGCTATGAAAGATACTATTGATGTTTTGTATCAAGCCAAAATCCAACAGGAATTGATGGATGTAGCCAATAAGTTTGAGCGAATCGGCATCGCAGAAAAAGATAAATGGCTGCCTTACTATTACTCTGCCTATTGTTTTGTATTGATGTCCACTATCGAGAAAGACATTTCAAAATTAGATGGTTATTTAGATATCGCAGATGGCAATATTGAAAAAGCGGAAAAGCTAAAAGGCGACATAGTAGAAATCCTCACCTTAAAAGGATTTTCAAGCATGATGCGTATTGGTGTAGATCCGGCAACGAGAGGACAAGAATACTCTATGAAGTCTGTTGCTTTCCTGCAACAAGCCAATCAGCTTGACGGCCAAAATCCCAGAGTGGTGTTGATGCTGGCTCAAATGCAATATGGCACAGCGCAGTTTTTTGGATCAGGTACAGCCGAAGCGTGTGCACAGTTTTCCAATGCGAAGAAACTATTTGAGGAAGAAGAGAATGACAGTGAAAGTATTCTGCCATCCTGGGGCAAGCAGCAGGCACAGGTCATGCTGGAACAATGCAATAACATAACGGAAAATAGGTAAACTATAATCCGCGTTGCCGTGTATAATATATTTTTTTAGGCAGTTTAGAATAAATAGTAAATTTGGGTTGTTATGAGAAAACCTTCGAAAAGCAAATTATGGAAAGAACTGTTAGTAATATTCTTACTTTCCTCTATCATGGCCTATCTGATGTGCATTAACTGCAGCCAAAGTTGGGAGTATGTATGGAAGCGTTTCGGAATTACACTTATTATTTGGTTGGTCATGTGGTATGGAAACACTTTTGTATCACATCTAATCGACCAGGTCTATTCATGGTTGAAAGACACGGTTAAACGATTCTTGTTAGGAATTGTTGGGGCGGCGGTATATTCTGCTTTGGCCATGCTTGCGCTTATATGGTTTTTCAGGTTTTCCATGAATATTGACATTACAGACAACAACCCTAAAACCATTTATTTTACAATCGTTCTATCCATATTGGTATTAATGGTCATGCTCGCTAAGGAATTTTTGTTTTCCTGGAGAGCGTTGGCTTTGCAAGAAGAAAAAATGAAAAATGAGGTGCTTGCTTCAAAATTCGAATTGCTCAAAAGCCAGGTAAATCCTCATTTTATGTTTAACAGTCTAAACACTCTAACCTCTCTAATATACCAAAACCAAGATTTGGCAGCAAGATATGTGGGGCAACTATCCAGAGTATATCGCTCGGTGTTGTCATCTGGTAAAAATGAAATTGTTACTATTGAAGAAGAGTTAAAAGTACTTGAATCTTATATTTACCTGCAATCCATTCGCTTCGAAGACCGGTTGAGGGTGGATATTAATATAAGTGAAGATATCCGGAAAAAACACATCCCACCAATGGTACTTCAGATGCTTATAGAAAACTGTATTAAGCACAATGAAATTACTGAGGAAAACCCATTGATAATTGAGGTGTTTGGTGAAGGTGAAATGATTTGTGTGAAGAATAAAATTTCCGAAAAGCAGGTTTTACCGGGAGACAACTCATCTATTGGTCTATCCAATATTGAAGCGCGTTATGAGATGCTTTCTGATATTCCTATAGAAGTAATTAACAACGGGAAGCAGTTTATCGTTAAAATACCAATACTAATACTTGAATGAGTTTAATACAGAATGTCATCATTATAGAAGACGAAAAACCAGCAGCTATTCACCTTCAAAAATTGTTGGAAAAACGAGGTATTCAAGTGTTGGCTCATCTTGATTCAGTTAAAAACACCGCCAAATGGTTGGCAAATAACTCTGCCCCTGATTTATTAATTATGGATATTCAACTGGGCGATGGATTAAGTTTTGAAGTTTTTGATATCATTAAGGTACAGTGCCCGGTGATTTTTATAACTGCTTTTAACCAATATGCCATCGAGGCATTTAAAGTAAATAGTATAGCTTACCTACTCAAACCTATTGATGAAGAAGAGTTAAGTCAGGCCCTGGATAAATATCAGCAAATGCATTCGGTTTTTAATTCTGAAAAAGCAACTACACAAATCCATGATGCACGAAAAATGATGCAATCCGAATATAAATCAAGGTTTGTGATCAAAGTAGGTGCGCATCTCAAATCAATATCGGTTGTTGATGCACTTTATTTTTATAGCCAGGAAAAAGCCACATTTATGAAAACCAAAGATGCCCGATCCTATGTGCTGGACTATACGATAGAGCAGATTCAAACCCTGATTGATCCCAACCAATTTTTTAGAATTTGCAGAAAATATCTAATTCATATAGATGCTATCCAAGATATTGTTTCATATGCCAACAGCAGGCTACTATTAAAGTTGATTCACCTGAACGAACAAGATGCCATTGTGAGTCGCGAAAAAGTTAGTGAATTTAAAGAATGGTTGGATAGGTGATTAGTTTGCATGAGAGGAAATTGTTATGGTATCTTAATGGCCGGACTTACAATTTATATATAAATCAATGTCGTTTAGTTAAGCTCCTATTTTCTCTCTCTGGAGAGGGCGAAGGGAGAGGTAAGACAATTGTCTTCTTAACTAAACGACCATTGATATGTAAATAGTAATTATCAACCTATCGTATTTGACATGTATTCAATGATCAACTTTTTAGACTTTTTATTTGAAACTTATTTCTAAGTAACATTGCGCTTATCCATAAAATTTTTTGACCAATTCAACTCTATACCATTTTTAACCAGCATTGACTGGAATTCTCTTAGCAACGTTCGATCATTACGCACTTTTCTCGGAAGTGTCCTTTTTGAAAGTGAAAAGGTACAAAAGTAACCAGCCGCTTCTCCAATGGACCACTCAACAGGATGTAGGCGATAACAGCCATTAGAGATGTGTGTCGTGCCTATATTTTTACACCCGGGAATTAAGTTCTCCATTCTTTTGGGAATAAGGGCGCCAAGCGGAATTTGAAAGGGTACACTTGCCGTATCAATATAATTGTCACCACCTGTACTCGGGTGTAGATCAAGATGGTAATACCCGATCCCCACGGAATCATCGAATTGTTTTGCTAAAATCCGTTCACCGGAGCTTCCCACCACTTTTTGTCGTTCTTCCAGGGTGATATCCTGTTCAAGGATTGTATATTCAGCCTGGATCCGGCGAGACTCCCGGATATATGGGAATTTGGCCAAACCGTCTTCCGTCCCGACAATATCTTTTCGCAACCTCAATCCTTTCCAACCTTCTTTTCCATCCGGTCGGGGCGCCTCTGTCTGCAACCAATAAAGTAATGAGAGGCGGAGCTGTTTTGCTTTGAAAAGGTTTTGATTTCGTTCCTCTTCTGCAACATCGGTAATATTTCCAAGCAAGAAATCATTCTGGGGCCAATTGATTACAGTAATGTCGCTATCATAAGTTCCTTTGAGAAAATTACTGCGATCTATCATTCTCCGGTAAAGCCAGAGATTTAAAGATTTTGTTTTTGGAGCAGGATTCAATTTCCCGCAAGGGACAAAAGACAAGGTTGTCGGTATTAAGGTATTCGGTTTAGAATATTCAAAAGAAAGAATTTTTCCAGGCCATGCAGGTTTTAATGGTGGAATATAATTTTTCCAGAACTCATACATGGCAGGACGCTCAATGGTATGATCTTCCCTTTCCAAATGATCGATGGCAAAGCAATGGGTTAATGCCTGAATATTTTCAGGATTTGCTTTCTCAGGGGCATGCGGTTCGCCAGTCTGCTTCTGGGACTCACTTCCGATTACATATTCAGTTCCGGACAATGCAAGCAAATCACCCTCCTCACTGGCGTCAATAAACATTTTCCCGTGCAGGACAACAGAGTTGTCTGTATTCCTATTCAGACAAGTCACCGCAATAATATGATCCTTGGTTGTAAAAGCTTCAACCGGATCTGTGTTGAGTAAAATCTGTAATTGCCCACTATCAATTGCAGGAGCGAGCATTGACTGAAGAACCGCTACAGAAACAGCCGGTTCATGGCAGATTCTGGAAACAGAACCATTTCCGGGATTGAGGTATTTTGTTGCCCGGGCAGTATTATTTAGTGGGTAATTTTTCTTATAGTAATCCCGTATCAGAGTACGAAACTTTGCATAGCTTACAGTTCTTCCAAAAGTCTCAATCCATTGATGTTCATCAGGTGGCACTGCTTGTTGAGAAACCTGCCCCCCTATCCAATCGGTCGGTTCGGTCATAATAACTGATGCACCATGCCTACAAGCAGCAAAAGCAGCCGCACATCCCCCTAATCCTCCTCCTATTATAACAATATCGCTTGAAAGCTCATTACCAGGTTTTGTACTGCAAGAAGTTAACAAAGTAGCATTTATAAGCGATGGTGTGATTGCGCCTGCGCTTATCAATCCACATTTTTCTATAAATTTTCTTCTCCTCATAAAGATTATAATCTCCTGTATATCAATTCAATAAACCTGCCGACCTAAACTTATAAAAGAATAGTTTGAATTAATCTCTATTCAACCTCAATATTCCCTACCGCATACCATCCATCATCCGTTATACCTTCAATTGCTATGGGAACAGTACGGTCAGGAGTACTATGAAATACGAGCCCAAGTTCTAACGTGTAGGATCCCGCATCCATCTCTTCAGGTATCTGATAATCAACTTCAATTGACTTCTTTCCCGGTAACCAGCCTCGAATTGATTGATCAGAAATATACATTGCATGAATAACATCCATACTGTCTCGAAGACGTAAAGCCACCCGATGGTCACGATATGGGGGTGCAATACCGATATTTTCCCAATTCAATTTAATTGTATATATCGCTCCGGGATCAACTTTTTGTTCATAAATTATTTTTCTCAGAACCAACCTGAAACCCAATTTCATTACGAGCCGTTCTATTTCAGATTTAAATTCTTCCGGAATATAATCTGATTTATTATGTGCGAGTGTAGCATGCCAGGATATAGCATCATCGACAATTGGAGTTATAGCATTTCCTTCAGAATACCAACTTTTCATAGTACCACACGATTCGAGTGCAACCGGGCCGGTTTCCCAAGCATCCGGAATTAATTTATTTGCAGGCCAATAAGAGTTTGCGTGATGATTCCAACCGCTACCCTCAGGAAGGTAGTTGCCCCAGCAGTCACCCCGCCACGCACTTCGTCCTTTATTTGCAGCATATTCAATGCCATCTTTATCATCTACAAGGGCGACGAGTGGAGTATTGGGGAAAGATTCATAATACAGATCTATGATGGCAGATCGCTCCTCGCGACTTGGCATGAGCTCCGGATGACAGTAAATATGCCATTCTCCCCACATGCCTACTGACCCAATATCCACCGAGCCAAGATCCGGGTGCCCATCATAGCGATCACCCAATGCCCTGATCAGCCTGGCATGGTGATCTTTGATAATGGGGTCTTCAAGATCAGGACTGTAATAATCTTCCTCACAATTTGTCAACCGTAATTTTACGCCTTTATCTACCAACCATTGCGGAATACCAACATCATACTCTCCGGGCCATTCCAGCATTATCCTGAATTCCAGAGTCTGACCGTTTTCTCTTGCCCTGGCAAGATGATGATCTATAAATTCCCAATTATACTCACCCTCCTGTGGTTCAACCTGCTCCCACATCCAGCGAAAATAAGCAGATCCGGACTCGAAAGGCATTTGCTGCATATTGGGATCTTCATCTTCAAACCTGAAAAAAGTCTGGAAACCAACACCGGGAATTTTAAGGAAACCGGTATATTCTACCAACTCACCAGTTCCGGGTTCCTGCTTTTCATCCTTTGAACATCCTGACTGAAAAAAAAGTAAAATGATTGCAAAAATAAAAACTCGTTGTTGAGCAACATAACAACTAAGTTTTTTCAAATGCTTCATATCCTGATAAAGATCTTCTTTTTATACAACCAATAACATATATACCATAAAAAGTACAGCACAATCATACCAGTCAGTATATTAGCTGTTGCTTCCCCTGTCCAACCAAATAGAGCCATGGAAAAAGGGTGAATGATGTTCTCAATGAATCCTGATCCTCCCACATTGGCAAACAGATAAATGAACAACGGATTCATGCCAACAATGGCAAAGAAAACGGACCAGTTTTTCTGCTTCATTATGTCGATAAGCCAGTATGAAAATGCCAGAGCCAACAATGTCCATCCACCACTTGCAAGAATGAATGATGATGTGCATATCCGTTTAATTATGGGTGTAACAGGACCGAGCGCATAACCAACTACAACTCCGATGAGACCTGCAATTACAAGTATTTTCAGCTTTTTCATTGCTGTCCTGTTACTCATTAATAACTGCCCGGCCAACACCCCCCAGATGGTGTGAGCTGTGGTAGGGATTGCATTAAACGATACCCAATGACCCGTAAGATTAGCGCCTCCATATTGCAAATCTAACCAGGTACCAAAATTTTCATTGGCAACAAAAGGCTGATTAAAACCTTCTACAGGGAAAAAACGATATATGAGTTCTGTTACAGCAATCAGAACTAAAGAGAAAATTATCTGAGTTCTGGCCGGCTTATTCATCACCAGAAATGCCAACAGGTAAGTGACTGACAGTTGAGCCAGCACATTTTGAAAACGGAATACTATTTCCCCTGAACCGATGCACGCCAGTGACCAACCCAGGAGCAAAAGTATAAAGGCCCTCTTGAATATATGTGTACGGATCTGAGCGTATGCGTGACCCTTTTTCGTCCGGTTAGCGAAGGAATATGGCATCGCCACACCAACGATAAACATAAAAAAGGGTTGTATCAAATCCCAGAATCGCAAACCTATCCATGGTGCATGTTGAAATTGCGTCCCTATCGCATAGACAAAAGTACCTTCAAGTTCAGGTCTTGTCATTGATGAAAAGAGACTTGTAGAGCTGGCAACTAATAAAAACATCGTAAGCCCACGGAAAAAATCGAGAGAAAATAATCGTTCTCCTTTCAATTCAGAATTAAGTTCGTTCATAATTTTATTATTGTAATGATAAACATGTATTACTATCAGAAAATTGAAATATGAAATTCAGCAATTAATAGTCAAACGGCTGGATTTTATTCTCTTTCATGATCAACCTGAATTAGCATCTGTATTTCCAAAATCAATCGGTGGACTTTTCTCCCACTTACCCTTGGTAAAATCAGGGAATTGGACCGGTTGTCCTTTTTTTGCCACAGACGCTTCAGACAATGGAGAAACTACACTGCTGGTTACCGAGTCATAAACATCAAAATATGGTGTTTTCCCCGAGCGAAGTGCCTGTACCAGCAAATGCCAGGTTAAAGGTGTTTGCGTACCCTGACCACCATGACCTCGGATCGCTTTTTTTCTCGGTGGAGGATTGTAATTTTTGACCAACGGATGCTGGTATTCTTCAATCCATTTATCGGCTTTTTCCCATTGGTGCGATTCCGGACTTCTGCCTTCAATATAAATATTGCTACCAATTCCACTGCTACCCAGGTAAACTCCTTTGGTTCCCTGCACCTTGAATATACCACGGGGATGAGGCGTATTGGTATCAAAATTTAGGGTTATCATATTCTCCTTTACCGTACGAATCAGTGAAACATTCACATCTCCCTGAGACATTGGTATTTTGGCATAAGGGTGTCCTTCACCATATTGCTGTTTGGCATAATCATTCAACATGGTAGCGCCAGAACTCATAGAAACTATATAATCCAGTCTATCACCGTGATTGATATTCATCATAGCCATTATTTTATTCATTGGATGATCCGGGTAAAGATTACCATTTCGATCAATTGAATGCTGCAAACGCCACGGCTCCTCTTCCGGATTAAATTTTACCATTCTAAGATCGTGAACATATCCTCCCACACAATGTAAAACATCTCCAAATACGCCCTGACGAATCATATTCAACACAGCCATCCCGTAATTTGATTCAAGTAAAGCTTGCTCCAGAGCCAATGTAGCCCATTTTCCGGTTTTCTCCGATGTCTCTACTACCTCCCAGGCTTCATCAAGTGTAAGTATAATTGGCACCTCGCTGACCACATGTTTATCGTTTTTCATAGCTGCAATACAGACCTGAGCGTGCCATTTCCATGAGGTAGCACATATAACGACATCCAATTCTTCCTGCTCACACATTCTGATAAAATCCGTATCAGATTTCCCGTAAAGATTTGGCGTTGGCTGACCTGCATCTTCGACCCATCTCTGTGCACGATATAGGCGTGTATCTTTGATTTCGCCAATTGCCGGCACCACAACACCCTCAATACCCAGGGCCGCATCAAGATGATAAGAACCCCGACCTCCCACACCGACAAAACCAATTCGCAGAGGTTTTTCGTCATTCGGCGATGCCTGGATTATGCCAGGGTTTGATAAAGCGATGCTTCCGGCAGTAATTGTGGACATTTTTAAAAAATCACGACGTTTAAGGTTATTATTCATTTCATATTTAGTTAAGTGTTTAATCGAATTTGAATTGCTAAAAAATTCCTTTCTTAACGAATTATAGTTGCTTATAATTCCTTAACTATAAATATACATAAACTTTCGAGGATAGTATAATTACTTATTAATTGTATGTATATAAACTTACAGGAATATAACCACGCTTATTAAAGTAAAACTCAAATCGATAGGCTTGATAAAATTATTTAGTGGCTTTCATGTTTGTTGAAAAAACTAAACCTATGATTCAAAAGACAGCAGATCTATCATTTCAGGTCATTTGCCACAACCTCCAAAGCCTCCTCTGATATTTTGTGCTCCTTGTGACTGCTGTCAAGGTAAATATCATATTCACTATTGCCAATTTTTTTAATCCTATTCTTTAATATGTTTTCATAAGTACGGTATTTGATGCCTCCAAAACAGCACGCGTCATATTGATTAAGTATTTGAAATTGCTTCCTGCCGGGGCCATTCGAACCCATCATGTAAAGCTCTAAATAATTGGCGATGCGGTATAGTCCTAGCAAAGTTTGTTCATAGTCGCCCCAATCCCGGGAACATTCTGACCTGAGAAACATTGGTAAGGACCCCGCAACAGGATAGCTGTGCACAATCCTCGTGTCGATGGCAGCACACAAGGTAGTTGTCCATCCACCTCCGGATATACCAATCATATGAATTGCATCATAATCGAATTTTTCAACATAATTGATGCTATAAATTATCGGTTCGATAAAATATTTAATGCCGCCATCCGGAAGGAATTTCAATTGCTCGTGGGCTGTGAGCTTGATCTTTCCAAATTCCGGAAGATCGACAAGCGGTTGATTATTCATTCCGAGTAAAGGCATTGAAAATGCCACAACACTAAATCCATTATTGAGAAAAAAACTGATGGTTTTCATACCCTTGTAAAAATCGCCCCTGTGACCCTGCTGGTAAATCATCAGTTTATTATTCTTCCTTTTAGGGATAAAGTGATATGCGATAGACTTTAAACCATAATCCATGGAAATCACAAGTTTGTCAATTCGCCCTAAATTTTGGTTGTATAGGGCATCATATCGCTGGTCTTGGATATTCTTTTCAATAGCAGGTAATCCGTCTTTAGGAAAACTTTCCTTTCCCCACATAAATTCTATAAGCTGCTTTCTCTTTGCGATAATATCATTTTCATTATTAATTTGAATGAACGCTTCGACATCAGTTTCATAATAGATGGGCCTGATTTTTTCAAAAAACGGCTCATCCCTTGACCAATCGGGTAACGTATCCGTGGCAAGCTTTTCACTCTCCAATCGGGCTTCCTGAGTATAAACTTGCTCGGGATTTTCTTTTATCCTGTATGCAAATGCTACCAGTAAGATTGCAATGACTGTTAATACATTATATTTTTTCATTGTCGATATTTTTAATTAGCAATTTATAAAAGCGATTTTGGGCTAAAATTGAGCTTTAAATCTTGATTGATTCCTATTATAAATCCCTGTATTCCAGCCAGGCATCACGGAAATATTTGAGTGTTTCCCATGGAGCATTGATAGCAGTATTGCAACTTGCTGAGAAAATGAAACGATTGGCAAAGGGTTTTATTCGTTCAAACAAATATTTCACATATTTATAAACTTCCTCCCTGGTCTTCAGGTCTTTTGTCTCAAAGGCGCTGATCCCGCCGGTGATAATAAACCGGTCGTGGACCATACCAAATGCCTCATCCAATTCCAAATTTCCAAGCGGCGGATATGCAACACCTTCGAGCCCGTCAACACCAAGAGAAGAAATCAGTGGTAGATTGGCCTTTTGCTGACCGCAGGCATGTATAAAAAATTTACTGCCATACTGATGACATAAGGCGCTTGCCTTCTCATAAAAAGAAGCGGAATAGGCTTCTACATGCTCCGGTGGGTGAAACATAGAGTCGAGATTATCCATTGACATCACGACCTCCACCCCACCCTCAAGCATTTGCCTGAGCAAATCGAGCTGAGCGGCTTCATGGATTTTGATCAATTCTTTAGCCCTGTCTTCATGAAACACCAAGAAAAAGGTGGTATCCTCCAGTCCCAATGTAAAGTGAAGCATTTTTAGCGGACTACAAAATTCACCTGCGATCACAACACCTTTATCTCCTACCTGTTCTTTGATCTTCCGGAATGCTTCCGGTTTGAATTTCCAACTTCTGGATGCGACAAACTGCTCCAGCATGTCCAGTTGGCTTTCATAATCATCAATCAAGAACTTAGACTGTACAAGCGTAGATTCTTTATGGATATATGTCAATTTCTCAGTCAGCGTACCTTTGGAGGTCTTGAAGTTTTTTTCAATCACCCGATCACTACCATCGAAATAGATCTTTTCATTTTTTTCTACTCCATCAAAGAGCTCTTCCGACAGACCTCCAAACCAGTATTCGTGTGGATCGGCGTAAACATTTCTGCTGAATACATCTAATCCCAGGTGATTGATCAGCTCCAGTTGGGTATTGCAATGTTTTATTTCTGCAGGCAGCTTGTTGTGTTCCTGATAATGTGTAAACCATTGCCAATAATTGGGGGCATAAATAATCCGATCGGCCTTTCCTTCTTTCAAAAAATTATGGAGTGGATTTGTGGTTTTTTTTTCGGTTTTCATATTTATCAAAGGTTTTATTATGTGGCGTTTGGCTTTTCAACGCTCCAACCTTTCAATTTACTACTAAGTTTATTTATTGCTATCATCTTCATTTTATCCACTTATAAACCAATAATTTATACACTTTATTGCGGTCGTTCTTTGTTTTCGGGAGCGTTGGCAAAGGCATACTCTTTGACAAGTTTTGGTCGTGCGGTGGGCTTTTCGAGCGACTTGGCAATGTGTATGACTTTAGCGTTGGCTTATACATTTAGTTCAGCTTTTAAAGTTGATATTGTTGTTAATGCTCCTTGAATTTCAGTCGTAATTTCGTGTTTGTTAATATCGTGATGACTTAATGGGTTCAACACTAAGTGCGTATAGTGGTCAATTTGGTCAATTGTTCCTTGCGTTAAATTACATCTCCCTGGTCTATCCGTTTTGTATTTCTTGATAGCATTCCAAAATGTATCTGTTTTCATTTTTGAAGTATCTGTATTGAAAAGTACAGGTACTTTGCCAAAGCAATATCTTTTCAGAATAAACTCAAATGCCGACCTTAAGTATACTCCAGCAGCTTTGTTGTCTCCTGCATCAAAGTATGTTTGTGCTTGATCTATGTAATTCTGAACGTGTGAGCTTGATTTGTTTTCTCTTATAATAGGAATTTCAAAACCCATTCGAGCTCTTCTTGCATAGAACTCATAGCTTTTCCAATCATTATTATTATCCAAATAGCTTGACTTAACAAATTCATACCAAGGCTTATCATAAGTTGTGATAAAAACTTGATAAGCAGAAAAATCAGAATCCAATATTTTCAATAAGGGCAGTCGATTGCCAATATCTAATCCAATAAAAATATCATCTAAGAATAAAATCTTTAGTGGGTTTCCTTGAATGTGTCTTTTTATCATTCCGAGATAAATCGAAATAGCAATAGCCGATAATCGAGCTTCATTTAAAAAGAAATGGGGCTTGTCTATTTGTTTGCCTAAATATTCAATGCTTACTCTAACGTGATTGCGTTCGTATTCTTTGTAGTCTGTTGTTGGCTTTACTTGGGTGTAACGTAGTGATAGTTTTATATTATGTCCAAACTT
This sequence comes from Bacteroidota bacterium, assembly GCA_024280115.1. Lineage (GTDB taxonomy): Bacteria > Bacteroidota > Bacteroidia > Cytophagales > Cyclobacteriaceae > JAAUQL01. The sequence goes on from JAJRQT010000159.1 coordinate 56,065, forward strand.
ATCTAAAATTGGTTGAGCATAGGTTAAAATATTTTCAACGCTCCCTTCTTGAAACAGCTTCTTGAACGCATTATTGAAATCTGCAATTGCCTTATCAACATCTATTTTCTTTTGAGTAATGTTGTACGTTCTTCCTACAGTTGGTTTGCTAATGGAATCCACTACATCATTCTAAAGTTCTCCCAACTCTTTATTCCCAGTTACAGCAACACTTTTAAAATGCTTGAGAACTCCTTTTACCAATAAATCAAACAAGTCAATTTCCTTGTCTTTCTTTATATGATGAATGTCAAGTAAATGTTTGTACGTTAGAAAACTTTTTAACTTAATGGCATCTCGAATACTGGTGTCACCAGTTACGTAAGTGTCTTTGGAGTTCTTTTTTAAGAAATATTTTTTATCTGTTGCAGTTCCATCTTTATCAGGATTGAAAGTGATTTCAATGTATCCTTTGCCTTTTTGAGCTTGAGTTAAGAAAATATTTTCCGTTTCGTCATAATTCAATGTTTCGGTAGAGGATTGAAAGAAGTCTTTTAAAGCATAGTAAAACGAGCTTTTACCGCTTCCATTTTCACCATATACAAACAGGTTCTTACCATCCGGTTCAATAGTGTGTTTACCGTAAAAGGCTTTGTAGTCTTTTATTTCAATCTTCTTTATCCTCATTTGAGTTTAGTTTATCAGGATTTTTGAAGAATTTTTTATCTTCTGATTTTACTCTACGTTCTAATTTTTTAACATCTTCTTCAGCAGGAAGTTCTTCTGGTTTAATACCTCTGTCGAGTAATAGTTTTCTAACACCTTTATTGTTCCTAATATGTTCCCAAGATATTTGCTGTCCGCTTTTAATGTCTTTGTCTTTTACATTGAAAATGGTAATCTCAGAAGCAAAATCCTTTGCTTTTATGGTAATTACTGGAAGAAAATCAGCTAATGGGCGGTTCGATTTCACACCCAATTTGGTTTTCATTTGCTTGGTGGTGTAACCAAATAAAGCCTGGTCGCCTTTGCTGCGAATGATACCAAAGTCTCTGTCATTGCCCGTGCGTTCATAAATGAGTTCGGAAAGTTCTTTTTCGGAGAGGGTTAATTTTTGACGGGCAATAAGCCGCTCCCAATCCTTTATGCGTTGTTCAATTATTTCAAACTTACGGGTTTGAACAGCGAAGTAGTTTTGGGCAAAGGCAATAGCTTCTTTTTTCGGGTCTCCATTTTGCGCAATTAGGTAGCAAGCAAAACGAGTAAGCATCAAATCATCTATCTCACGTTCAGTGCCTGAACCAATTTGTACCATTTTGTTGATGCCAACAAAATGGTCTGAAATACTGTGACCGGCAGTTTCACAAGCTGTTTTGGCTTTGTTGATTACTTTGGTAAAGTTTCGCCATTCGCTATATTCCAACAGGTGTTGTAGATCACGAGCAAACCAAAATTCTATGCCATCTTCTGCTTTGTTGGCATACGATTCAAAATCTTTGGTTAAATATTTTACGGTTTCTTTTTTCATACTCAATCAGTTAATTTTCATTTAACCATTTTGTTAATGTCAACAAATTGGTGGATGTTATTTCTTTTTATTCATAATTACTTCAACGCCTCCTTAATTATCCTCACTTCCTCAATACTATCCAAGGTTTCTATGGCATTGCGTACGGGGTGATTGGGGTCGTACAAACGCTCAAACTCGCTTTGTATAATTGCTAACTTTTCTTCCTCACTCATCTCATCGGTTATGGGCTTTAAATCGCCTAAGTGTTTTAGGATTTCTTTGTTGGCGGATTTGAGTTGATTGTCAAAAAACACTTCATAAATAATACTGTTTAATAAATTGCTATAGAAATCATAAATAAGTTCTTGGTCTAAAGTTTTCAAATACAATAGAATGTCAACAATAACTTCAACTACTGATTGAGTTTTATTTTCGATTTTTTTGACGGGAAGTGGATAATAATGAAATATTTTTGCTTTTGTGAAAGCACCGGATGTTTTCGAAAAGGTTTGCAAATTCATTAAAAATTGATAAATCTCAGAATTTAATAGAGCCAGAATATATTTAATTTTAAAGTTGTTATTTATTAGTATTCCATTGTACAGCGAAGACATTATGTAATAATTATTTTCATCAATCGTGGCAGTTATCCTATTACCAGCTTCTCTTAGAAGAATTTTTGGCTGTTCAAATATTCTCGGGTCTCTTGGGCAAGCAAGATGCTTACCATATTCAATGAATAAATGAGGGTCTTTAATTTGCCATTTTTGAATATGTTTTCCTCCAAGTATAGGTTTATACGATTGATTTATCTTTTCTTCAACAATATACTTTCCATCATTTCCTGATTTAATAGCCTGCCGTAAATCAATTACATTTTCAAAAGGGATAGACTCAATATTCAGTTGTTCAAGTATATGCTTAAAATTATAATTTCTAACAGCAAAAGCTTTTTGTGGTTGAATCTCAAAAAATGATTTTGGGATTGTAATAAATGAATTTGCTAAAGTTTTTGATGAAGATGTTCTAATTGAATAATCTGTATTTGATGCGTTATTTTCAACTCCTAAAATCATTGAATGGACTGTTGCAGTGTCAAATACCTGATCACTTAACTCAACTAACAAATCTATTTTATACTTAGAGAGTAACTTGGCTCGAACATTTTCCTCAAAATAATTATCCATTAATGTGGATGGAATTATGTTTGATAAATATCCTGATTCTTTGAGGTCAAGCATTCCTCTCAGAATAAACAGGCTGTATGAATCAATCTTAAACTGAGACTCTGGATAAATATCTCGTAACAATTTCTTCTCCTCTTTGTTAAATTTCACACCATAAGGCGGATTTCCAATTACCACATCAAAGCCCCCTTTTTCGTGCCATACTTCAGAGAAATAGAGTTTAAAATCAAAATCAATTTTATAGCCTGCAAAAGTTTCGGCAGAGTCTAACAGTTCTCGTATTTTATTGTTTATTTGGGTGCGCAGGGCTTTCTTTTTACGCTCGTTGGTTTGGTTGTAGAATTGTTCTTTTAGGGCTTCCAGTTCTTTTTCAACATTCAAATCGTGCATTGCCGTTTCAGGCATTCCAATTAAAGAGTTGCCACACACAATTTTATAATCCAAATTAGGCAGGGTTTCAATCGGGTCAAGGTCGTCTTCATCCACCACCAACGAGAGCCACAAACGCAAGCGGGCAATATCAATAGCAGAGGCGTCAATGTCCACCCTGTAAATGCTTTCTTGTATAATGTGTCGTTTTAAGCGATATACATATCGGCTTTCGTTGATGCTTTCGTGAAACTCAAAACCAAATCCATCTAATTTATTGTTTAAGTATTTATTGCTTAAATGCGGTTTTAGTACCAATTGAGCATTTACCAGTTCGTGCAACAAACCCACAGGAAAAGCACCCGAACCAATGGCAGGGTCGCAAATTCGTATATCTGTTAGTTTTTGGTCTATCAGGTCGGCATTTTGGCGTATGCTTCCGGGAATTTGGTATTTATAGGTTTTGGTTTCTCCCTTATTTGCCACACGTTGGTCGTTTTCTAAAGCAAAATGCCCTGCGCGTATGTAGGTCTCAATGTCGGCTTTTTTAACTTTCTCTTCCAAAGCGTTATCCAAATAATGTATCAAACTTTCCTGACACATATAATGCACAATCTCTCTTGGTGTGTAAAAAGCACCTTTGCTTTTACGCTCGGTAATTTCGAGCATATTTTCAAACACTTTACCCAACATTTCCGGGTCAACGGCCACTTCTTTATCAAGGGGTTCATCTTCTTTGATGGTAAAGTTGTAACGGTCAAAAACGTCTAAAACACCTGTGCCAATATCTCCTGCTTTGTTTTTTTCTGTATTTCTAAACAGGTTTTCAGGAATGGTAATGTTGGCATTTTGCCAATCGTATTCGGCTTCAAACAAACCACCGTTTAAGAAAGGAATACGGCAATTAAACTTTTTGTAGAAAGAGTTTTCGTTGTTTCGCTCTTTTGCCAAGGCTTCATAAAACAAGTATTGCAGATAGTCTCTAAAGTAGTTCTCTTTATCTCGTTTGCAATTGTCAAACAAATCCTGAATAAAACGTTTTTGTCCTTTGCCCCAGGTTTCGTTTTCCGGCACTCCGAGCCAACCTTTTTTCTGTAAGAAATACAAGAACACAATTTGCCCCAATAACTTTTTGGTAAATCGGGCATTGTCTATATTGGCTTTGTGTAGTTCGGTTTGTATGTGCGTATCATTTTCAAAATGCTCAAAGAGTTTTACATACAAATCTTTGTATTGACCAAAGAATTCATCCGTTACCTTTTCAATACTAAAGGCATTTTCAATATCTTCTATGGTTGGGTTATTGGCAATGTTTTGGAGTAGTGGAAGTATCTGTGTTTTGGCTGTATGTGCTTGTTCGTATTCGCCCACTAAAAATGAATAACGCTTGGCAGGTGTAAATTCTTTTCGGGTTTTTACCTTTTGTTTTTCTTCATCTAAGTAAGATTGGTGTTCTAATTTGATAAACGAGAAACGCCAGTCTGCTCCGTCATCTTCTTTGGAGTAAAAGGCAACAAGAGCAAAGTCTTTATCAAATTTACTAAGGTGCTTAATTACAAAATTTCGCAACGAAGTTCTGGCACGTTCCAATTTTGTAACGCTTTTAACCTCCACAATTAGCACGTCTAAAGCATCACCTTCAGGGTCAATATATTTTCCAATGCGTTTGTATGCATTGATATGCTCTTTATGGTCGTCCCAAATATAATTGCCACTGTAATTATTGCTTTTAGGTTCAATATCATTCAAAAAGTTTTTGATGAACAGAGTAAACTGACTCTCATCAAACTTGGCGTTGAATGTATTTTCTATAAGCTGTTGTGCAGATTTCTTGTCCATAATTATTTAATCAAGTATCCAGATAAAATGACTTCACGCTTTTGAAAGGCTTTTTTTGCAGTGCTATTTTCAATGGCAGTTGCTCTAATGTGCTTTCTTAGAATGTTAATTGTTTCTAAAGGGTCAATGGTACGTTCCAACTCTTTTTTAATATCCCGAGCCGTACGCTTTGCCATTGTTCCGAGTAACAAAATATTCTTAACACTTTCTAAAAATTCATCATCTGAATCGGTAAACCCTTTAAAATTTTTGAATGCTTTGTCTTTTAGTCGTTGCTCAATATATTTTACATTAGAACGACCACCGCGAGTTTTCTGTGGCTCATCTCCAATGGTAGTGTCCAATTCAAACCGTGCTCTGTTGGTTTGCAATAAATGATAGTAATCTTCCGGGATTTTGGCTCTTTTGGTTAAAGGGGTACATTCTAAATTATACACCGCATCAAAAAATGTAATCTCGTTTGATTTTCCACTTTCATTGATGTAGAATTTTTTAAGCTTTCCAATTCTAAAGAATGTAACCAGTTGATTGCTTTCAATCTCAGACTTCTTAAATCCTGAACGGGCTTTTTTAGGTAAATTTTTGATCTTTTGAAAGAGGTCAGGATTCTCATCCCTAATTTTCCGCATCATTTCCAGATACTTCAATTCAGAATCACCTTCTTCATCTTCACCGGTGTAAGCCTTTTTATTATTCAAGGTATTGAACAATTCCTGACTTCTAATTTCCTCACCATCTGTAAGGTATTTGGCATCTTCACCCAAAATGTCGTGAAACATCTGAATTTTGTTGGTGATGTTCGTTTCTAAACCAAGATGTTCGTCAGATTGTGTAGTAGGGAAAAAGTTGAAAATATGGACTTTATCGAATTTACTTCCCAATCTGTTTACACGTCCTGCTCTTTGCAATACTCTTGTTGGATTCCAAGGCAAATCATAATTGACAATAACATTGGAGCGGTGTAAGTTTATACCTTCCGCTAATACATCCGTAGCAATCAGTATTTTTAAATCATCAACTTGTTCTTTTGGTTTTCTGTTTGGGTCGTAATTGGATTGGATAATATCCCGAGAAACATTGTGATTTGAAGTGAGCAGCTTATCTGTATGTCTTCCACCTTTACTTGAATAAAACATTACTTGATTTGGGTATTCATCAAGCAGAGCTTCATAAATGTAATCTCCTGTTTCTTTCGATTCAGTAAAGATTACCAGTTTACTTTTCTTTAATGCTTTTGTTTTTTTGAGTTCAATGATGAATTTTTCAAGCTTAGGGTCGGAATCTACTTTCTGCCAAAGTTTTTTAATGTTGTGTAAAATCTGTAAGTCAAATTCGAGTTTGCTCACAAAGTCTTTTTTAAAATCCTTTGAATCATATTTATGAGCTTTGTCTTCATCAACAAGTTCTTCAAGTTTATCAATGTCATCATTATCTAATAGGTCATATACATTTACCTTTTTACTTATGTAAACCGTTCCTGATTCATACATACTAATGAAATTCTCGTAGGAGAGAATAAAACGGTCAATACTTTGGCGGAATGCGTGGAAACTACTTTCCAGTCTTTTTACCAAAATACCTTTCATAAAACCACCAACATTTCTTTGTTGCTGTTTCTCAAATTCACTTAACTGTTTGTTGCCGATATAAAATAATAAAGGAGTGTATCGAGCATAAGTAAATGTGTGAAGCATTTTAATTGTTTCATTAAAAGTAACTTCTAATTCACCTTCATATTCGTAAACAATTTTCGAAGGATTATCCAATTCAGGAAATACTAATCCTTGTTTTACAATATCGCCTTTAAAGTAGGTAACAACATCTTTTCGAGTTCTACGAACCATTACATACCTAAGAATACTGTTTCTTATATCTGATGAAATTTCTTTTATAACATTTTTATATTCAGGGTCGTTTTTGTCAAATTTCTTTAATTTTGTTTTTAGGGAAGTAAAGAATTTTTCAAGGTTCGGAACTCCCGGAATTGTTGATTGTTTAGGTGCTTGAAACAGTTTTAATTGAGCAAAAATATCATCAACGGTGTTGTTCAATGGTGTGGCTGTAACAAGAATTACTTTCTTACCTCTACATATATCCAAAAGGTTAGCATAGGATTGAGTGTTTTCATTTCTAAAACGGTGCGCCTCATCAATAACTACATAATCATACCTGTCTAAACCTTTTTTTATGATGTATTCTAACTTACCAAGTGATTCAACTTCAAAACTTCTAATACCAAACTCGAATAACGAATCTTTCCAGTAATCCTTCAAAACTGGTGGGCAAACCACTAATGTTTTTCCTTGTATTTGTTGAAGTAGCAAAGCAGTAATAAAGGTTTTTCCAAGCCCAACCACATCAGCCAGAAAAACACCGTTGTAAGTATCCAAAATTTTCTTTGCTTGAATTGCCGCCTGACTTTGGTATTTTAGTTTCATAAAACCATCAGGTAGAAAAGGGTCAAACTGGTCTTCTAAGTTTATATCTTCTTCTAAGTATTCATAAATCAATTTGAGATACAATTCGTGCGGTGTAATTTGGTCGTTTAGCCAAGTTTTAGTGGTAATTGTATCAATAAAGTCTTCTGAAATGTCAACAGATTCAGCCCATAGCTTGTTAAACTGATTTTCGGCAAATTTTACATCACCAGTTTTTCTCAATTCTACGTTAAACTCTCTATTTGCTATAAAACCAGACTCTGAAAAATTACTCGAACCCGTAATTACAAAACCATAATCTCTATCCTCTGGATGAAACTTCCCGATATAAACTTTAGCATGAATGTTTTTTGAAGGGTAGGCTCTGATTTCTAATTTTCTTCCATTACCACCATTGGCTTTATCATCTTCTGAATTGTTGCATTCTTGCTGTAAGAATTCAATGAATTTTCTTATTCCTATTTCAAGTTTATTATCATTTTCGTCACTCGTTTCAATCTCTGTTTTTAGGTTCTCCTGAAATTGTTTTTTTGTTCTTTGGTGCGATTCAAAATCAATCATTCCCAGTTGTTCGTGATATTGCAAAATGTCGTAGGAATCCCTGTCAACACTCAGCCCAACAAGTATTCTAACTTTTTCTACAGGTTCAAGAGACTCGTGCAGTTGATAAAATCCACTTGCTCTAAAATAGCCAACAAGCACATCAAAGAGTTGAGTGTCTTTTAATGTGGCTTTAAACCGACTTAATAAACTATTGCCATCTTCATTTGTGAAAAATGTTAAGTCCGTTTGTTCTATATTTTTTATATTTTCATCCATTCAGCATCTCTTTATTCGATTGATTTAAGTGTTTCTTTTAATCCAATCTTTAAGTGTTCTAAATCTCCCAATTCTGTAAGAATCATTGATTTAATAAATTCTATTTGAATTTCCTTTTCAGTTTTGTCAAGTGTTTCAGATAGAACAGGTAACATTTCAATTGTTGCACGTCTTTCATTTCGTTCAATCTTGCTCAATATTGAAGTGTCAATATCAAGTGCAGCAGCAACTTTTCTTAGTGGCAATTCTTTATCTTCTCTGGCTTTACGCAGATATTCTCCAAATGATTTCATCTTGTCGTATTGTTTTAGACGATTCTGTCCAAATGTACAGTTAATTTTTCAATTTCCTTTCCGAGTGGTTGGGAAAAATTAAGCTCTTTTGGTTTTTTCAGGGTTGGCTTTGAGCGGTGGCAAAAACCAAATGTGCTTAATGTGGGGTGGGTCTTTTTTCGTATGCCGCACAACTAAGATAAATGTTCAATAGTTTTATTATCTGGCACGAGCAATTTAAGAAAAAACCAACTAAGGAGATAAGCAATACTGGCAAATCCGAATATCAAATAATAGTTCCCGGTTGCTTCAAGTATAAACCCTACAGCAGAAGAAAAAAGTACACCGCCAATGGACCCGGCAAATAGAGAAAGTCCAACCATGGATCCCACGGCATTTTTTGGATAAATATCAGAAATGATTGTAAAGATATTGCTTGCATATCCCTGGTGGGCAAATGCCGCTAAAGCAATAAGACCTACGGCTACCCAAAGGCTGGCAGTAAAGGCAGCAAAGAAAATTGGTACAACGAGAAATGCCAGGAACAGGATAGTCCTTTTTCGTGCTTTTATAGGATCCATACCTCTCTTAATCATAAAAGAAGATAGCCAACCGCCGAGTATGGCGCCACCATCTGAAGTGATGTAGATTACAATCAATGGCAATCCTATATTGCTTAGATCAATTCCATGATTATTATTTAAAAATTTTGGAAGCCAGTAAAGAAAAAACCACCAGATTGGCGCAGTCAGGAAAAGAGAAAGAGAAATGCCAAGTGTCTGTCTATGAGGGAAAACTTTCCTCCAGGGTACTTTTTGCTCTGTATCACGGCCATCCTGAAGGATATGATCAAGTTCTGAAGGCTTCAATTTTGGATGCGCTTCGGGCCTGCGATATGTTGGTAACCAAAAGAACAACCAAATAAATCCCAAGGCCCCCGTTCCTATAAATGCCCACTGCCAACCGTAATTCAGTGCAATCCATGGAACTAAAAGAGGGGCCAGGATGGCGCCTATGCTCGAACCTGAATTGAATAGACCTGTTGCCAGGGCTCTTTCCTTTTTGGGAAACCACTCTGCTACAGTTTTTACTGCTGCGGGAAAATTAGCAGATTCTCCTAAGCCAAGAGCAAATCTCGCCAAAGCAAACGAAAAGACGCTTCTGGCTGCTGCATGAAACATCCCTGCAATACTCCAAAGAGTAATGGCGATGCTGTATCCAACTCGTGTACCAATGCGATCCAGCAATCTACCGGTTGTAAGCAGTCCGATTGCATAAGCCGCCTGAAATGCTGCGATGATCAGGCCATAATCCGATTCTGACCAGCTGAGCTTTTCCTGTAATTCCGGCGCAAGAATACCAAGCACCTGCCTGTCAATATAATTGATGGTAGTGGCGAAAAACAGCAATGCTACAATTCGCCATCTATATTTTCCTGTTATTACTTTCACCAGTTAGATGATTAATTTAACTTCAGTTCGGAGTATAACTATTTAAATATTAAAATATAGGCCGTCATATCGGAATTTTTATACTTATTTTTTGTAAAGGATAAAAAATACTCTCAAAATCAGATACCTGCCTACCGCAGGCAGGCCGGATAAAATCTGCCTTTATATAAAAATAAGGCAGATTTTTCCGGCATGACGATTTTGCGTGTTGTCAAACTCACGTTAATTTACTTATAGTCGAGTCGGTTTATTATGTTTAATTCATATTTGAGGATAAAAAGACATCTTCCTTCGTCATTCCTGCTCCCAGCTTCACGATCTCAGTTACGTTTGTGAAATCATTATTCATAATGCCAATTTTCGAAGATTTTCTGGCGTTAATAAAAAATTTCATTTTATTTCCAGGACGACAGGAGGTAATATGGGCATTTCTTACTTCATTCATTAAAATAAGTGCCGGTATATCCTGTTCTGCCTCTCCATCGACATCCACTAAATCCAGATTTTGTACATCTTCAAACTTAAAAGCAGGCCGCTGATCTATGCTTTCATATTCCAATTCGATATTTTCAAACCGTATGTTATTTGCGTGTCGTACATAAAAACCATAAGATGGCAAAGGTCCAAACATCCCAAATTCCGGATAATTTTTTTCAACTTGAGGAATATCACGAGAGATTAAATCTGCTGTCCCTCCACCAGTATATCCGATACTGATATTTTGTAAAGTAATATGTTCAGCAGGATGGCCAGGAATACCTGTTATAGAGCAACCAACAAGTCCTATTCCGGTTGCCTGGATATTGCTGATCATTACATCCGACAGCAAACCCATTCCCGGCAAAACCACATCTTCTTTCTTATCCCATGTCCATGCTTTATTTCCACCTCCCGGACCTTTAGAAAGAAATGGCCTGGCGCGATTTCCTAACCTGATAAAAATGGCTGTCCCACAGTTTTCCATGGCTATATTATTTATGGAAACCCGGTCAAGATTCCCTCCATCAACCATTTCAAGAGCAATTCCGGCTAATTGGGTATTATGGATAACACTGTTGCTGAAAGTAATATTCTGAAATCCACCGTTGGATTCAGTCCCCAATTTGAAGGCATTAGTATGAGAGCTTAAAACACAGTTGGTAATTGTAATATTCCAGCAAGGGCGATTGGAGGTGGCCTTCAAAACAATGGCATCATCACCACTATTTATATTGCAATTCGATATTCGTACTTTGTCACAACTGTCAATATCAATACCATCATTATTCCAAGCGACAAAGCTGTTAACTGTGATTCCATCAATTACCACATCTTCACAGGCGAGGTAGTGCTGTACCCACATCGGAGAATTTATAATTGTGATATCCCTGACTGTAATATTTTTGCATTCAATAAAACGAAACATATAAGGCCGATTTAGATATCCGGGATCTTCTTTAGTTTGGTACTGACTGAATGATGCCCCCTGCCCATTTATAGTACCCATCCCGGAAATCGAAATGTTCACCACTTTTTCTGCATAGATTAAAGACCGTTGAGTATAATTATCTGTATAAGATCGATATGCGCAAATTGTGAGTGGATAATCTTTAAGATTCGTGCTCCCAATTAATTCTGAGCCTGCATCAAAGTATAGGCTGACATTACTTCTAAAAAAAATAGTTCCCGATAAATATTTGCCTGCCGGGAAAACAACTGTTCCTCCGCCATTCTTGTTGGCTGTATCAATCGCTTTTTGAATGGCTTTTGTAGCGATAGTAATACCATCGCCATTAGCTCCATAATCCAAGACTGAGTAAAAAACCGTTGAAGCCTGTGCAGAAAAGAATAAAAATGTACTTGCTACTATCAGAATTGATTTTATGCTCCGTATTCGCATATCATAATTTTTAATTTGGGTGAACAAAAAATCAGGTAAATTATCCAAAACATCATTAAACCCAATATAGGCATTACAAACCTTTTTCTCAATCCTATTCGTTTGAATATTGGTTTACCCTGGCTTTATCGCCCCGACTTCCAAAAAGCAATATGATCAATACCCTTATCAATTCATTTTCTATCCGTTGACTTTTAATAAATGGTATTTTCGAAAAGAGAGAATGAAAGTTTTTCTTAATTTTTCATCAATAGACACAAGTAAGATATAAATAACCATAACTTGTAAATTAAAGTAGTCCCAAATTTGATGATTATGAAATTTATGATTTTTAAGTATTCCATTATATTACTTTGTATCCACCTTTTGTATGGATGCACAAATGGCGAAAAAAGTAGTGTTGATGATGATAACAGGCCAATTTTTAAGCATCATTTTATCGCGAATAATCTTCCGGACAAACCGGGTTCCCGCTACGGCACTCCTGCGCTTGCTGATTTTGACAACGACGGTGACCTGGATTACGCATTTTCAATCACTTCTGATAAAGTATTCTGGTTCGAGTTTATACAAGCTGACAACTGGGTCAGGCATGTATTGGCTGATATACCAAGTGCGCAGTTAGGAGGCGTGGCCTATGATGTTGACGGAGATGGATGGATAGATTTGGTTGCCGGAAGATTTTGGTTTAAAAACTCTCAGAATCCCAAAGAAGAACCCTTTATCAGATACGAATATGATTCCAGCATTTCTACGGAAATACATGATATTGTAGTTAGTGACATAGACGGGGACTCAAATGATGATATTTTAGTCCTCGGTGATCGCGAGGGTTGTTTTTGGTACAAAATACCGGAAAATCCGGATCAGGATGTAGCATGGACAAGGATTACAGTCACCCTGGATGTTGTCAACGAGTTGGATGATATTCACGCAGGTTTCTTTCCGGGTGGTGTAGGTGATTTAGATCAGGATGGCGATGTTGACATCGTTATGCCTGGTAGATGGTATCAAAATGAGCAAAACGGGCAAAAATGGAATAGAAAGTTTCTTC
>JAJRQT010000003.1 GCA_024280115.1 Bacteroidota bacterium
CATGTAGTTATACATTAAAAGTGCATATATGCCTATGATATTGTGGGCTATATACACTTTTTTTAATTTCATTTTAATTATTATATATCGAAATCATCAATTGGATTCTTAAAGTTTTGAAATTGTTCTCCGCGACATGCGTGTAACGCTCAGTAGTCTTCGAGTTGGCATGCCCCAACCACTCAACCATCCCTTTTCCCACCTCGATCGATTTGGTATCGTAGCTGAAATATAGCCCAATCTGACCACCACCACGGTGATATAAATGTTTTAATGTAACTGTGGCATTTGACATTGTATAAAGAAATTAGTCCTCATTGAAAGCATTACAAAAATGTAATTTAAATATAGTCAATAAATCGTTTTCATTGCTTATCTCCGCCATTTATCATGAAACAGCCTGGCGCTGTTCTAGGGGATTACACTTCCTGTTAACTTTTTAGGGCTCCTGTACTGTTTTATCAACCTTTGTCTCAGCGGGGTCTTCTGCAAGAGACCCTGCGACAAAGTCAGCCTTTCCTGCAAACAACTTAACCCTCCCTGCGGATATGGTGACCCTTCCTGCGACAGTTTTTCGGATTCCAGCGAAATAATATTCTGTCCTACGGCAATAAACTGTCTCCTGCGAAATATTATTTGGTTATATCATGCAATAATGAGTGGAAAACCCCGACAGATGTTTATGTGCTTACGCTCGGAAATAAATCTGCCTGGAAATATCAGGTTCATGGGGATGCGATCTGAGGTGGAAATAGTAGGGTGTAGAAGAATTCTACACCCAGTAAAGGAATACCAAATGCTATCTGTTTTTAAAATAACGGCTCCCATATCCTTTAAGTCGGTGCTCGTCTTTCCAGAATACGTATTTTCCGCAACTTCGAATCTCATCTACTGCTTCTTTCAGATGGGTGTAGGCCTTATCTCGGATTATCTTGAACTCGTTATCCGAGTCGCGTTCTCCATTGACACGACCCAGTAAATCAGCCATTTCATCTGCTGTTGCTGCTGCCCGCTTCAGGTGAGCCAGGTCAAGCTTTATCTTTTTCAACTCCGGTTGATTTTCCTTGCCTAATGCGGCCAGGTCGTTCAAATCCTGTATCATATCAGCATGTCCATCACCTTCTGAAATGAATTTCACACGATTAAGCAAGTCATCCCGGTTGCGAAAGGCAAAGCGAAATGCGTGCAGCAAGTCATCTCTTCGTTCGTAGGCCAATGGAGATTTGTTTTTCCATTCCTGTTCGGCTTCTTCACGGGTGTTGCGTTCTTTTGTCCACAACGACTGTGCTTCGCGGCAGGCTCCGGCCCGTACGGGAAGGTCTTCGATAAGGCTACCGTCCTGTCCGGCTCCTATCAGCTTGGCTTTATCCTCCGTGCTCCAGTGATAAAGATCTTCTGCTTCCTGCAAATAGACATCTACCGGTATGTTTGGCGATTTGACCTCTTCAATGGCAGTTATTGTTGCCAGTTTGTTCTTATAATTTTCTGCGTTTGACATAAAATATTTAGTTTGTATTAAAAAAAAAATTAAGGATCAGGTCCGGTAAATAAAAAAATGTTTGTGGCATAAATGTGATTTACTTTTTCTCTATATGGTTTTTTTTAAAAAAGGTAACCATCAGAAAAATTGGAAAATGAAAAATTCCTGTCATTGAAACTAATTTGGATTTTATTGAATCATTGAGGACCTCATGGCATTCGGTCTTTACGTGCCTTCCAATCCAGTTTTTGTATTTTTTTAATTGATGCAATTCATCCTCTCAAAAAACTCTTTAGCCCCGCACCATCCCGGGATAAAAATCATTGGAGTACCAGTCCCTGCTTCCTCATAATACAGTTCCAGATCAGGGCTTACCCGAATATAATTACAAATAAATTTTTGAGTGCTCATGTCTTATGTTTTATGGATTAAATATAAGTTTAACCAGCAATTCCGGCCATTTTATGGAATTGTCAACTGGTGCGCTTCAAACCTTCGGTAGATAAATTTATAAAGCGTGCCGACTAAGTTCGAAATGGTCATAACGGAAGGTACAAGAAGGAAATGTTTATTTCTTAGCGGATCTTCGCGAGACGCTGAAATCAGGAGGTTATTATACAAATAAATTAAGGTTGAATAGTTACAAAAATTCTAATTTAGGAGACTTGCACTTTAAAAATTAGTATTTTAGTTCTACACTAAACCTTAAAAATCATAAAAACTACAACCGCACTATTGACAATTCTATCATGTTTTTGCCTTCTTTCACCTGTATCTGCCCAAGAAGAGAAAAAAGGCAACTTATTTTATATGGTGATGATTAAAATTAAACCAGGTAAGGTTGGTAAATATTTGGAGTTATTCGAAAAAACGAACACTACTAAAGATAACAAGTTCCTCATCAGTGTAAAGGTATTTACCCATCGAACGGGTCCTGAATGGTCAATACTGTTGATGCGGGAATACAAAGATTTTGCAGCCGTTCAAAAAGCATTTGAAAGAGAAGACGAACTTGACAAGGAGAAATTTCCCGATGAGAAAGAGCGTGAAAAAATCTATGATGAGCTTAACGAGTATAGAATCAGTCATACGGATGCCATAGTAATAGAAAATCCCAAGTTAGGTAAATAGCAAATTCATCATCCACATAATCGGGCAAAGATGTGACACCCACTGTGATTTGAAAAGCTTCCCACAAGATGTGTACCGTTTCATAGTGCTTATTTATAATTATTTAGTAAACCTGAATTGGATTCCAGCGAGAAAAAAGAGGATCCCGGCGCACCGGCAATAGCCAATAAAGCCAACAGAGAGAGAAACATCAGTCCTTTGACTCTATACACTATTTAATCTTCTCAAGAAAAGCATCCACTTCCGCATTAAATTCATCTGGGAATTCGAAAAACATCATATGCTTACCAAGGACAAAGATCTCTGAATCAGGAGCGTTCTTTGCCAACCAGATTTGTGCTGATTCCACCCAGCCTTCACTCCATTCACTCACTACATTCAATACCGGTATCTTCCCATCGATCATTTGGGCTTCAACGGTATAATCGGCGAAAGCTTCATCAACTGCTGTTAATGCTGCTGCATAGGTCGGCGTTTTGAGAAGTTGGTCCATTATCCAGCTTAACTCCTCATGTATCATATTGCGCATAAATACGGTCGGAATAAAAGCGGTCAAAAGGTTACGAAGATCATAGATGGTTGAGTTGATAAATTCTCCCACCTCCATTGCATTGGAGTATTGAGCCCAGTCACCTTTCTTCGCAGCTATGGGTCTGGGCATATAATCGATAAAAATGCACGACTTTATGTTCTCCGTTCCAAAAACTCTCAGGTATGCGTAAATGTCGTGACAACCGGCTGAGTGGCCGGCCAGAATCACATCCTTGAGATCTAACGCTTCTATTAATGCTTTTAAATCTTTACCATGCTGGGTATAGTTATTGTTTTCCAAGGTCTTGCTGGAACGCCCGTGACTTCTTGGGTCGTAGGAAATCACCCGATAATTTTTGGAGAAATACGGAAGTTGATATTGCTCAAAAAATTCAGTGGTTCCACACCATCCCGGGATGAAAATTATTGGTGTGCCGGTCCCGGCTTCCACGTAATACAGTTCCAGGTCGGGGCTTACCAGAATGTAGTCAGATTTATATTGCTGGGTACTCATATCAATTTATTTATATATGGTTAAATATTACTGTTCAGCACAAGAATAATTTGCCGCATCATGGATATCACCCTGTCCTTTATATATAGGTCGTTGCGGATAAGGGCACACAGGTCTTGTCCATAACACGTTTCTGTCATCGTCATACTTGGTGGTTAATATCGACTCAGGTGATTCACCTTTTTCTACCCAATTTTCAAGTGCGGTTAATGGATCAAAACCATCTCGCTTATCGATGCCTGGTCCTTCACCTATACCACAGTGATCCATTCCGGGAATCATAAACAATCGGAAGAAATCTTGTGTGGTTTCCCGATCTCCAACACTGCGCTCAATTTCCTCATAGAAATCTATTGTTTTCCATGGCGTTGCTACAGGTGCAGCCCAGCTCTGGTACATTAGCAATTTCCCTCCCCTGTTTCGATATGCTTCTAAATCCGGATGATCAGCATTAATAATTTGTGCCATGAATTTCATTTGTTGTGGGTCCGAATCAAAATCGAAATCCATAATAGAATATGTATCCCCCGGATCTTCTTGAAATGCCAAATAGCACAAGATTTCGATGCAGAGTAAACCACTCCAACTGTCGTTAATATCATCAGTTTTTCCCGTAATCCAACCATGCCAAAAAGGTTCTGAGCCCAATGGTAACCCACCCGGATACAAGTGTTCACCGGCTGAATTTCTGGGACCCTCGTACCAGAGCTTAAGTGTTTCAACTTGTTCGGCAGTCAGGCAATCGGTCGTATTATTTTCGGAACACAACAGAGTTGCAGGGTCAAACTTGCAATCACCGGGTATTTCTATGAGCCCATCCTTAAGTCCATCGACATCATCACATGCTTCATAAACAGCCTTAGTTATTAAGGCCAGATCGGCTACTGTGATCTTTTCTTTGCCATCGTGTCCGATATTGGACTGAATAATGTGGTTATAGTTGGCGCTCAATCCGGGGATATCGAACGATGGCATACCACTTATAACGCCATCGAAATCCATGGGATATTTCCAAGCTGCCATGACTGCCTGACGGCCAGCGCCTGAACAGCCTCTAAAGTAAGACTGATTTACCTTCCTATCATAAAAAGCTTCGATCATCTTCTTAGTGACAACTACTGTTTCATGGACCGCCCGGTAAGCCCAATCAATTTCAGCAGGACGGTTGTTGTAGGCCCATCTGAGGTCAAACGCACTTTCTCCCCAATGGCCTCCATCCATGGCTGAAACAGCATAGTTTCGTTTAAAAGCCTTGTCGGTGTCATAAATATTGACCGAGCCACAAAATCCTCTACAGCCAGCCATAAAGAACTTTCCATTCCAACTTTTTGTCGGTAGTCGAATCTCAAAATTGATGGCAGGTCTGATATATCCAAGAACCCGGCAGTACTCTGGCAAATCACCATCCGCCGGAACAATAGAAGCTGACAAT
The DNA here is from genome assembly GCA_024280115.1 of Bacteroidota bacterium. Lineage (GTDB taxonomy): Bacteria > Bacteroidota > Bacteroidia > Cytophagales > Cyclobacteriaceae > JAAUQL01. The sequence goes on from JAJRQT010000003.1 coordinate 5,089, forward strand.
ATATTGGTGTCTTTTATGCGGAGATCTTCAAGGAGTTCGCACTTGGCATTAAGATCAATACTTTGTTCTGAAGTCTGTGCCAATCCGAGAATTGGTACCGATAGACATAGAAGAATTACGACGGAAGTGTATATTTTATTCATAGCTATTTTTTTAACTTGTTTTTCAACTTGTGAGAGTCATATCTACGGCAGATTAATTTGTAAAGCATACCATCTGTCGCCGCATTTTAAATACATTTTTTTTCAAAGGAGAACTGGATTTAATTGGTGTAAATTTAACATCGACATATTCACATTGTAAATGCTGTGGAAAAATCGGCACGCATTAAAAAAAATGCGCGCCAGCAAGAATAAATGTTTGAAATATCAAAGTACCAGCCAGTCAGTATATTTACTTGTAACCTTACCGAATTTGTTGCCTTCTTCAAGTACCGTTTTCATTTTCTCACTGATAGCCTCACCCAATGCATTTGGGCTTCCATCAGCATTATAATATTTGTTTCTTTTTTCTTCCGAATCAATTATAATAATCCATCCATAAGTGGTTTCATTTTCGCCCCTTATACCCTTAGCCAGGTAGGACTTCCAACCCTCGTAGTGCTTTTCATGTTCCGGCAAAAGTGTATCAGTGTAGAAATCCAGAAATTGTTCCATTGTAACACCGGAATTCAGTTCAATTGTTAATACATGAGTCCCAATAAGATTTCTTTTTTTTTGATTTTTGCCCATAAGTGAATTCGCTTGTCAGGATTAGGGTGATTACGATAAGCATTAATTTTTTTATAACGCGTTTTTTAAATTGTGGTAGATAGCTTAATGGTAATTGCAGAATTCTAATTCATATAATTGAGCCCACTCCAAAAAGACAGAATTCATTGATTTTCAACTATTCTACCCCTTACCCCTAAAGCCTGCCTGTCCGGCTGGCAGGGGGAAGCCGTTGAAAATCAAAAAATCTCGCGAAGTCCCCTTCAGTGGATTTAGGGGTGTTATACTTTTCGGAATGGATTATTACAGATCAATACGTATGTGGATTGATATTAATTTCAATCCTGAAGCAAAGCTTTTATATCAAATGCGTTCCTCAGCTACCCCACGTCAGTCCCACCATCAGAGATCTGAAGGAATACATAGTAAGTTTGAAAGAATTAGGATAACAATCAATCCTCATTAATGGGGATATTGCTGGTGGGGGGTGTGTTGAATACTGGGTGCTGGGAACTGGGTACTGGGTACTGGGTGTTGGATGCTGGTTTCTCGTACTCGTAACTCAAATCAGCATGAGTTTGGTGGCTTTCTTGATAAGCTCTGCGGTGTTGTGAACATTGAATTTTGAAATGAGATTTTTTCGATGAGTGATTACGGTACTTAAACAGATATTGAGTTTCGCAGCAATTACTCTGGCTATTATTCCATCACTGATCAATTCCAGAATTTCAGATTCACGTGGAGAAATCATAACATTATGCTCATTTGAACCCTGTGAATACAAAGTTCTTTCAGAAATAAATGCATTGAAATGAAAATGATCTCGATTTCCTGAAATTACCTGCTGATGTGGTTTTGTACGTTCATCGGCGATTAAGCCAATCTTATCAATTGTATTCGTATTCGGATTCCAGTAATCAATGGAAAAAATGATAAAAAATTTCCAATACCCTTTACTATGTCTTGCCCTGCATTTGGTTCGCTTAATGATATGTTGGTTTGAATAATGGCTTAAATTATCAATGGATTTTGGAACAATATTTAGATATTCATCCAATATATGTACATCGTGCGGATGAAGGATTTTTGAGGCAAAGTTACCATTGCTTAGAATGTTATTTTGATTGTATCCGAGGATTTTTCTAAAGGAATAACTCACATGGGTAAACCTGCTTTCTGTCCGGCAGTAATTATATGCAATTAAAAAATTGGAATAGTCAAATTTAGAAACAAATAATTCCGGGCTTTTACTACAATGAAGAAAAAATAATTGCAGTAACTCTTCTATAAATAAAAACTGCATGGTAGTAAGTTGTGTTGGTTTGTATAACCTTCAAATTAATTAGAATTAAGCACAAAACATAATGTTTTGTAAATTAATAATCAGATTTCAAAACCTTAAAAAGGTGTGATAAGGAGAAGTTACAATTGGAAATGATGACAATAATTTCAAAATTGAGTGTACGAAAAATATGAAGTTTTTACATCTTAACTTTTGATAATATGAAAGCTGCAATTTATCAAACCGGAATATTGTTATTATTTTTTAGCTTTTTTCAATCATGCAATGTCGTCCCGGAATTATCCATCAAATGGAAAGATAATATGCTTCTGATCCAGGGAGATCATTTGCCGGGTGGTTCTGTCGAGGTTTGGTATCTTGAAGCTTTTTGCCGCGCCGGAGCGCACAACAGGGATTGGGGCGAAACACTCATCAAGCATCATACGAGGATGGTATCTGCCTCAATGGATGGAAAAGAAATTGTATTAGAAACCAAACTGGAGGATGGTGTATATGCAAACCATATCATCACTGCAACAAAGGATGAAATTACCTTTAAAATCACCATAAAAAATCCTACTGATAAAATATCTGAAGTTCAATGGGCGCAACCATGTATCCGTGTTGATAAATTTACAGGTCTCGGACAGGAAGAGTACATTCAGAAGTCCTTTCTTTTCATCAATGATAAGCTTACCCTTATCTCTGAAATGCCTGAATGGGAGACAAACGCCCTCTATACCCCGGGCCAGGTATGGCGACCTGCTAATGTGAAACCGGAGGATGTAAATCCAAGACCACTGAGCCCCATTATCCCTGACAATGGACTAATTGGTTGTTTTAGCGACGATGAAAAACTGCTGCTGGCCACAGCATGGGAACCCTGGCAGGAACTCTTCCAGGGTATTATTGTCTGTTTGCATTCCGATTTTCATATCGGCGGACTTGATCCCGGAGAAACGAAAATTATCAAAGGTAAAATCTACATCATGAAAAATAATGTTGACGCCCTGGTTAAAAGGTATAAAAAGGACTTCCCGGATCAGTAGAGATAATTCTGATTTTTGTTGATCTTTTATGACTTTCCCTGCCTTATTGTCTCGGCAAAATCAATTTTGTTAACCTACAAATTTCTTAATGCGTATTTTATATATGAAAATTCCAACTTGTACGCTACATACATCGGACGGATAAATTTGCAATGCGTACCATCTACTTTAATATTTCTTTTCTACTTCAACCACTTTTTTTTAGCAAAAGTGAAATGAAATTCATTGGTTTAAATTTGACATCGATATATTTGTTTGGTAACTGTTAAAGAACAATTCCTGAGGGCAAATCGGCACGTAAAAACAAATGCACGCCAGCGAGAATAAAGGACTAAAAGTTCAAAACAGCTCGCAGTCGATTATACCCGGATTTACTGACCGGGATGGTCTGTTTATTTTTAAGTACAATAATATAGCTGTCCTTTTCATACAATTCGATCTGCTCCACAAAATCTATCCGAACGATATAGGATCTGTGTACCCTGATAAAAGATTTAGAAGGTAAATGACTTTCAAAAAATTTCATGGTTTTTTGCTTTAGGTATTTCCCGTCAGCAGTGTAGATCATCACATAGTCGTCCTGGGATTCCAGGTATTCCACCTCCCCCGTATATATGATTTTAATTTTAGTCCCTGTTTTTACGGCTATTCTATCGATGGTCTCAATTTGCTCCTGATGATCTTCAATTAATTCTTTTATACTATCAGACTTTGCTGGATTTTGGATCAATTCCTTTACTTTTTGAAATGCGGTAACTAAGCGCTCCTGCGAGTATGGTTGAAGCAGATAATCGACCGCATTGCTTTCGAATGCTTTTACTGCATACTGATCATAGGCGGTAATAAAAATCACATGAGGTATTTCATCCAGCAACTCCAGCATTTCAAATCCATTGAGCTTTGGCATTTGGATATCTAAAAAAATAAGATCCGGCTTAAGCTCTGTGATTCCTTTCAGCCCTTCAAATCCATTTTCATATGCTCCGACAATCTCAACTTCTTCAATTTCGTTGAGGAAATTTATAAGTAAAGACCTCGCTAAAGGTTCATCATCAATTAATATTACGCGTATCATTATTCCCGTTTTGTGGAAAGGTTAATGTTACTAAAAATTTGCCATGTTCTTTTCCGACAGAAAGGAGATCTTCTCTTCCAAAGGTCAATTTCAATCTTTGAGCTATATTTTGCAAGCCAATTCCATTTCCGGATTTTATTTTATGCTCATGCTCGTCAAAATCATTTTCTACCTGTACTTTAAGAAACCCCTGGAAACAATCTGCGGTTATCCTGATTTCGACATTGTCAAGAGATTCACTCAGACCATGCTTAACTGCATTTTCAACAATTGGCTGAAGGATTAAAGATGGGATTTTAGCATCATTACATTTTTTAGAAATATCCTTTTTTATTATCAAACGTTCACCAAAACGAACTTTTTCAATATCGAGATATTTTGAAATATTATCTACCTCTTCGGAAAATTGCCTCATGGCATCAGGCTTCTCCGAGATGGAAAATCTTAAAAAATCTGACAATTTCAATACCATTTCCTGTGCTTTTTTTGATTCCGTGACGGTCAACGCACTGATGGAGTTCAGGCTATTAAACAGAAAATGTGGATTGATCTGACTTTTCAGCGCATTTAGCTCAGCAACTTTTACATTGGTCTTGAGCTCAGACTCCATGGTGATTTTTTCCATAAAATTGGTATAGTACATGATGAGGTAATACACCAGAACAATCAAGATATATTCCATGACACCGGTAATCACTCGCCAAATGAGTGTGCTATTAAAAAATTCCTTGTATCCTTCATTTAAAACCGGTATGGAATTTATGCTATAATATCCAAAAAGGAATAAAACCACCAGGGTAATAGAAGCTGCAGAAAGATGATTTAATATCAGATTCCCAATATTATTCATTTCCATCTGACTGAATTTCACAGCATACCAAAGCCCGAGACCAATTAATCCATAAAAAAGGTTAAACAATGTGCTATCAACAATGGCTAGATAAATGGAGGCATTGTAAAAGTGAAAAAGAAAAAAGCTATGCATCAAAGCAATCAAGGCCCAAAAAACGGCATACATTACGAGATTACGACGATTATTGGCAATAGGATGAATCATATTTTTAGCGCAATGGTATTAATAAGATTTGATCTCACCTCCTCCAAACATCACTAAACCCTTCACTACAAGCTGTTGCGTATTATCCCTGACACTTTCGGGACCAATGATTCTTTTGTCGGAGATACCTCCAAAGATGGCGACTACATCACTCTTTACTTGCCATGTAGGTGGCACTACCAGTGTCCATCCTCCAAACAATGAAAAGACCTCAATTTCAACAACGCCATCAGCCAATTTAGCTTGTGTGAGTATTAAGTCCATTCCGCCAAAGATGGAAGTGATCCTTCCGCCTTTGAAATTTTCAGAAGTAATGATCTTTTTACCTCCTCCAAAAATGGATACTTCATCAATGTAATCATGGTCTCCATTTGAAAAAGTAAAGGCACTCGAATCATTTGAATCATCAGATCTAGATCTCCGTCTTCCCAGGGGTCTTTTTCGCGGTCCTGCATGGTCTATTTTCTTTCTGAATAATAGCGATATCCCAACTATTATTAATACTAGGTACCAAAACACATTAGAGTCATCGGTAAACCAATGAAATATGCCGGGTAAAATATCAGATAATAAGAATATGGAGCCAATAGCAATTAGTACAATACCCGGACCGGTTTTGTCTGTAGTCAATAATGAGAATGCACCAATTGTGATCAGTAAAAACTGCCATGTCCAAACCCACCAGGGAATGATGTGAGGAAGGAACCTGATATTATCAATGATGAGGACCACTCCAATCAATACTAATATCAGTCCTACTAAATGTCTCTTGTCTCTAACGTATGGTGCCATTGCTTTATAATTTAATGATGTGGTAAAAGTAAAACAGAACCACCAAGATTTTAAGACCAAATAGGTAAGCGGTTGTAATTAATCGGTAAGTGGTGGAATTTTGTGAGTAAAATAATTTCTGGCACCTATTATTTAAAAGAATTTAATTTACCACTAAATTGGCCTTGCAATAACTGTCATTATACAATTCAACTTTTTATAAAATCTTTTATGAACTTCCTCAAGCTATTTTTACAATTTTCTATCCGGTGCTCATTTGTCTTTTTCGTCCTCATTGTATGCATACCGTCAGCTTGCACAACAAAAAAAAATTCAGATCAACCGATTGATAAATCAGCTTTATTCCAATATTTTCCTTCCAGTATGCATGCATTTATTTGGCGCAACTGGGAATCGGTTCCTATAGATAGAATGGCAAAGGTATTGGATACATCAGCAGAAAATGTACTTAAAGTGGGACGGTCTATGGGGCTACCTACGTACCATGAACCAGGGCCTGAGTATGAACAACGTGGATATATATCACTGATCCGCCGCAACTGGAAACTGATTAGCTACGACCAAATACTTACTTTACTAAATTGGAACGCCGAACAACTGGACCAAACACTGAGAGACGATGACTTCCTTTGGGTTAAAGTAGGTGGAATGAATTCGGAAAATCCTCCGGTTCAATACATTCAACCAAACGCAGCAATCAATAAGCGCTGCGCTGAAATAAAACAGATTGTTGAAGCAAATTTTGGAGAAGAGCTTGGCAAACCACAGGAAAAGCGGTTTGCTTTCATTCAGAATTTATCGAAAGTTGATGAAAACTTCACACCCTCTTCAGTAAAAAGCAATGAAGACCACCTCCGTTTTATTTACTCATATTTTGCATCCTTTGGCGATCCTTTGCTTCACCCCGAACTCGATCCATTCCCGGATGGCTTGCTTCAGCGGCTCAACAAACAGGGTATAAACGGTGTTTGGCTCCATGTGGTATTGCATCAATTAACTTCCAGTACAATATTCCCGGAACTCGGTGATGGCCATGAAATACGGCTTAAAAATCTCCAGAATCTGGCAAAGAGAGCTGAAAAATACGGGATTAAAATATATCTATATATGAACGAGCCAAGAGCTATGCCTCCCTCCTTCTTCAAAGAAAGAGCTGACCTGATGGGCTATGAGAAACAGGGTTTTGGCACCTTATGCACCAGTGTCCCATTGGTTCGTCAATGGCTTAAAGAATCGTTGGCAAATGTATTCGTAAAAGTCCCGGAGCTTGGAGGAGTATTCACCATTACGGGATCTGAAAACCTTACCAATTGCTGGTCGAAGCAACAAGGCGATCAATGCCCGCGCTGTTCAAAACGACAGCCAGCCGAAGTGATTGCAGAAGTTAATAAAACCATTGCCGATGGAGTCCGGCAAGGTAATCCGGATGCCGAAGTGATTGTCTGGGATTGGGGTTGGCCGGATGGCTCCGCATGGGGGAAAAATCGATGGGCTGCAGATATAATCGAGCAGCTTCCGGACAATGTGTATCATATGAGTGTGAGTGAATGGAGCAAGCCCCTGCAAAGAGGCGGTATCGAAGCTAAGGTTGGTGAATATTCAATGTCTGTTGTTGGGCCAGGACCAAGAGCTCAGCGCTTGTGGAATTTGGCTAAAAAGCGAAATCTGAAAACTATAGCAAAGGTCCAGGTGAACAATACCTGGGAGTTGTCAGCAATCCCTTATTTACCGGTCATGAACCTGATTGCCAAACATATTAAAAATCTTCAGGAAGAAAATGTAAATGGCCTGATGCTCAGTTGGTCACTTGGGGGTTATCCCTCTCCAAACCTGGAGTTGGTTAAATATATACAAGATCATCCTTCCAGTAGCATTTCACAATCTTTGTTGGAAATTGCCAATGGAAGGTATGGAGAAAAAGCAGCTTCTGAGGTTGTAAAAGCCTGGGAGGCCTTCAGTACGGCTTTCACAGAATTTCCATATGGTCTCAGTATTTATACGGCCCCTATGAATTACGGTCCATCCAACCCGCTTTATGCAGAACCGACTGGAGAAAAAGCGACCATGCTCGGTTTTCCGTTCGATGACCTGGAGCAATGGCGGGGTATCTATCCTTCCGGTGTATTGGCCAATCAGTTTCAAAAGCTGGCTGTTGGATGGATAAAAGGATTGCCATATTTTAGTGAAGCAATATTAAAGGCCGAAACACCGCTTCAGAAAGCAAATGCCATAGAAGATCATCGTTTTGCAACAACCGCCTGGATCCATTTTCAAAGCGTTGCCAACCAGATACAATTTATAATGGCCCGTAACAGCCTCTTATCTGATGATATTGAACAAGACGAGATGGAGAAAAATCTAAAAATCATTGAAAATATCGCGAGTGAAGAAAAGCAACTGGCCAGGCAAATGTACCGGATTTGTAAGGAAGACTCACGTATCGGTTTTGAAGCGTCTAATCACTACTATTATTTCCCACTGGATTTTGTAGAAAAAGTCATCGATTGTGAATATGTTCTCGATCGTTATTCAAGTGCTCAGTATTAATGACAATATTTTTAATAGTAAATCCCCTGGAAAGAAGGACCAATTCTATAGCAATCGGGTTTAAAGCAAATTCCATGGTCTGTGGCTCACAGACCATTTAACAATCAAAATTTTCGGTCTGTGGCTCACAGACCGAGGCACGAGATGTTAAATTTTTCCAAACCCAATTACCCTGGACCAAGTCAAATGAAACATAAAAAATGCAATTTATTGAGTATGAAATATTTTGTCTTCTCCCCGACATAATTGAACTTTTTATTTAAGTACGTTTAAAAGAAGATACTGTTTATCGCCAGTATCTAACCAATTGTTAACCAATTTCTTGTAACCAACTGCAACCATGAGATTATTAATCATTCTATCATTATTCCTTTTATAGGGTTACCCATTTAAGTCTCAAACGCTTGTTAACCAGGTAATTAATTTGTATCTTATAGAAAAGATATTGCATATGAAATTACTAAAAGAATTGGACAGAGAAGCCTTCA
>JAJRQT010000160.1 GCA_024280115.1 Bacteroidota bacterium
CATTATTTTTGGTTCAGAAATGGAAAAGCTAAAAGTTAGTTCGAAATCCATCAGAAATCAGAAAATTAAGAGTGCAATAAAATATTAAAATAATTATATTGCAAAAACGAGAGATGCGTTTTCTTAGTGACACTATTTAAAGTCATTTTTGGCAATTTTCATCTCCGGTGGTGCAATCTTAATATTGGTTACTCAGGGAGTGCTCGGATTACAGCCATGGTATTTGCCAAGTTACATGATTCCCCTGGCGGGAATGATTTTTGCAAATGCAATGAACAGTGTAAGTATAGCAGGAGAAAGGTTGGAGGCAGAATTAAAAAGAGATGTTCCGTATTTACAAGCGCGGAATATTGCACTAAAAGCCGCACTCATTCCAATTACTAATTCACTATTTGCGGTGGGACTTGTTTCCATTCCGGGGATGATGACAGGTCAAATTTTATCGGGAGTATCTCCTTTTGTCGCTGCCCGGTACCAAATAATGGTGATGTGTATGGTCTATGGTTCTGCGGGTATTTCATCTGCCATATTTCTTATTTTGATTAAATCAGATATTGTTGGTAAAACTATGGTAATTACTGAATAAAATGTGACCCTATTGTGCGGAAAGCACAATGACCTTTTTGATTATTTCTGTAAAGTATGCCCCTTTGTATGGCCCTACCCAATTCAAAGTTTTAACTTCATCATGGTTGCAGGTTGTATAATGACCATCTTCGGTAATATAACCTACATAATTGCCGTTGAAGCTGGTAATAAATAACTTTTTCCCATAACGCTCCCCAAGCTTGTCAAGTTGATTATTTATAGAAAGTTCTCCTGAATAATCACATGGCATTCCGATCATCATCACCGGGCCAATCTCTAATATTTTGATATTTGCCTCAAGCGGTCCCATTAGAGCACTAAAAAACCAGTCTCGTAAGCCATATTTATTTGATAGTTTTAGTTGAGAAGGAGGCAGGTCAATTTTAAAATCCAGGGTGCCCAATGTGGAATTACTAGAATAATCCATGGAATCCAGCTCATTTAAGATTTTGTCACTTAACAGTCCCCCAACCTTCTCGATCCGTTTATGCCCTTTCGGTAGATTTATTTCAATGTTGTGGCTGCCAACCATACCAGCACAAAACATGGCAAAATCAACATTATTTTCTTGCTCGAGTTTATCTACTAAAATCCCAGGATAGTCCCGGCTCAATTCCCAGGCGTCTGCAACGAGATTTACCGGATGTCCGGAGAAAGAAACCATCAATGCCTTCTGACCTGATCCTTTTTGTAAACTGATGACCCTCAGGTAAGGATCTTTAGTGCCCTCATTCCCCGCCAGTCTGTTAGATACCAATTCATTTGCATTTATTTTTTGAAAACCCACTTCAATTGGTGATTTGTGGATTTTAGCATCATTAACACCATTTATAATAAGTTCCAGTAGATAGTCAAAATTGTCCTGATCAAAATCACCGAAAATGAATTTTCCGGCCAAAGACTTTTCCCAATTTCCAAATCCACTGTGTGTGTGTGTGGCATTCAGATAAATTTCGTTTTCAGAAAATCCCAGTTTCGAAAGTTGCTCCTGAAGTGCTTGTTTTAATAACCTTGGGAAAAGCAGTAAATCTATCGTTATAATGACTGCTTCTGTATTGCCATTATCAAAGACTATGATTCTTGAATAAAGTGAATCCAACACGGAGGTGTAAGGTCCGCGAGGACCATAACCTGCCATTTTAATTGGAGATTTAGGTGTAATATTTACGGCAGACCATCCAGCTAATAGCTGACCTTCACCCTGTGAGGCATTTAAAGATTCATCATTGAGCTTTTTGTAAGTCGCTGCCACCTGGCTAATTTCACTAAGAGGTGTATAGTCTATTGGAGCTATTACAGAAATGACAAATACCAGTAATAGCAATAGTATCGCGACAATAAACCAAAGTACTTTTTTAAATATTTTATGTGCCATCAATTAAAAGATTTGGGCGGCCCGAAGATAATAGATTCTAATTCAATTGACAATGTGCCTTCATCAATTGAATTAGCTTTATGGGAGATATTAGAAACTGATTGCGATAACTGGTAAAAAACGATTCAATTAATCTTCATATTCGTAGTATTTGCTTAATTTTAAATGAGGTTTCTCACTTAAATAAAATATAATGAATAGGTCAATGAATTTTTATACCGGTTTAATTTTTGCTGCCGCATTATTATTAATTTCCTGCGATTCAAAACAAAAGAAAGCGTCAAAAACCGCTGACCAGTCTGCAAAAATGGAAAAGGAGGAAACCTCCGGTTCAAAATCGAATCCGCAAACAAACAATGAATGGATTGATGAATCTGAAGCATCTAACCTCAGCAGTACATGGGTTGATGAAGAGGATAAGGGGTCTTTAAGCAATACCTGGGCGGAGGATGCTTTTACAGAAGAGTCCGAAGGGTCGTCCCTTTCAAATTCATGGGTAGATGAAGAAGGAGAGACCATCTATAAAAAAACAGAAGTTCCGCCGGAATTTGTCGGTGGTAAAGAGGCTTTATTTAAATATGTAAGTGAAAATATTCAATATTCGGAAGATGTGGAAAGAGGGAATGTATATATAGCTTTTGTGGTGACAAAAGATGGTGGAATTCGTGATGCCCGGGTAGTAAAGGGCATCAATGAAAGCTGCGATAAGGAGGCGTTGAGATTGATTAAAAATATGCCTAAATGGGATCCGGGTATGCAAAAGGGGAAAATCGTCAGCTCAGTTTATGGATTGCCTATAATTTTCAGGCCATAAAAGTCAGATGATTTCATACTTCAGATGCATTGAACATGTTCACATTCCATGGATTGAAGACCATTCCAAACTTATTTAAGATTAATTAGTTAGGGTTACCCATTTAAGTCTCAAACGCTTGTTAACCAGGTAATTAATTTGTATCTTATAGAAAAGATATTGCATATGAAATTACTAAAAGAATTGGACAGAGAAGCCTTCAAAACTAAGTTTGGGACAAAGGCATC
>JAJRQT010000161.1 GCA_024280115.1 Bacteroidota bacterium
AGAAGGAAACTCAGACCGTAGAGTTGCTGAATCAGTAAAGGCTTATGCAAAGGCTCATCCACACCCAATGGGCGAATGGACGTCAGATTCTAAAACACATGTAGCTCACATGACAGAAGGAGATTTTTACGGAAGTGAAAAATCTGTGGTTATTCCGGAAGCTACCAATATTAAAATTGAATGGATTGGGAATGATGGTAGTACAAAATTGTTAAAACCAACGCTGTCTCTTTTAGCCGGAGAAGTAATTGATGCTTCGGTAATGAGCAGTAAGGCACTCAATGCATTTTATGAAAAAGAAATTCAGGATGCGAAAGCCCAGGGTGTATTGTTGTCATTGCACTTGAAAGCAACCATGATGAAAGTGTCTGACCCGATTATGTTTGGCAAAGCAGTAAAGGTGTATTACAAAGATGTATTCGAAAAGCACCAGGCAATTTTTAATGAATTGGGAGTTGATACTAATAACGGATTAGGAAATGTATATGCAAAAATAACAGAACTTCCAGAAGCAAAACGCAAAGAGATAGAAGCAGATATTCAGGCAGTTTACAATACAAGGCCAGAGCTTGCAATGGTAAACTCGGACAAAGGGATAACTAATTTACATGTACCAAGCGATGTGATCATCGATGCTTCGATGCCGGCGGCAATCCGAGCTTCCGGTAAAATGTGGGGAACTGATGGTCAGCTACACGATATGAAGGCCATGATACCCGACAGATGCTACGCCGGAATTTACCAGGAGACGATTGATTTTTGTAAGAAGAACGGCGCTTTTGATGTTACCACTATGGGCAATGTGTCAAATGTCGGTTTGATGGCGCAAAAGGCAGAAGAGTATGGTTCGCATGATAAAACTTTTGAAATAAGCGGAAAGGGAATTGTAAAAGTAACCGACGAGCAGGGGAATGTATTGATGGAGCACGAGGTAGAAAAAGGCGATATCTGGAGAATGTGCCAAACCAAAGATTTGCCGATTAAAGACTGGGTAAAACTGGCAGTCAGCAGAGCAACAGCAACCGGCAGTCCTGCAATTTTCTGGTTGGATAAAAATCGGGCACATGACGCCAATCTTATTGCCAAAGTAGAGGAATACCTACCCAACCATGATACAACGGGGCTCGAGATAAAAATTATGTCACCGGTTGAAGCAATTAAATATTCATTGGAAAGAGTTAAAGCAGGGAAAGACACTATTTCGGTAACCGGCAACGTATTGCGGGATTATTTAACTGACTTATTCCCAATATTAGAATTGGGTACCAGCGCCAAAATGTTGTCCATTGTTCCCTTATTAGCCGGTGGTGGTCTTTTTGAAACGGGTGCGGGAGGATCTGCTCCCAAGCATGTGCAGCAATTTGTAGCAGAAGGCCATTTGAGATGGGACTCTCTGGGTGAGTTTTTAGCATTGGCTGTTTCGATAGAAGATTTGGCTGCCAAGACAGGAAATGCCAAAGCAAATGTCTTAGCCAAAGCCTTGAATGATGCCAACGGTAAATTTTTAGAAACCAATAAATCTCCATCCCGAAAGGTTAATGAGTTGGATAACAGAGGCAGTCATTATTACCTGGCGATGTATTGGGCACAAGCGTTGGCCAGCCAGGACGAAGATGCGGATTTAAAAGAAACATTTGCACCCCTTGCAGAAGCATTGGCATCAAACGAAGCGCTCACTTTGGAGGAATTGCTTGCAGCCCAGGGCAAACCCGTGGATATCGGAGGCTATTATAAGCCCGATGAAGTAAAAATGGACAAAGCCATGCGCCCAAGTGAAAAGCTGAATGCTATTTTGGAGGGGGTATAATAGAAATAAACGTAATGGGTTTAGCGAATTGTTGGGCAAAATTTATACGAGTACAATATGAAATATATTCAACCAGAAGCTTTTAAAGAATCATTTACTTGCCCGAACTGTGGTGTACTTTCGAGACAGCACTGGGTTTGGGGGACTTGGGAACTTGAAACAGGATATGATCGAGAATATGAAGGAAATATTCTTAGAGTAGGTCATTGCGACCATTGTAAGGAGTCAACTCTTTGGATTGGAAATAAAATGGTATTTCCTGAAACAGGTAATGCTCCTTTTCCTAACCCTGAGATACCTGAAGCTGTAAAGATATTGTATCTTGAAGCTGCTTCAATTACTGCAAAATCACCGCGAGGAGCAGCTGCCCTTCTTAGACTTGGAATTCAAATATTGTGTAAAGAACTTGGAGAAAAAGGAGAAAACATCAATAATGACATTAAAGAATTAGTAAAAAAAGGTCTTCCTGATATTGTACAAAAATCTCTTGACATTGTAAGAGTTACTGGAAATGACGCTGTGCATCCAGGGCAGATAGATACAGACGATATTAATATTGTAAACAGGCTATTTGAACTTATCAATGTCATCGTTGAATATATGATAGCTTTGCCAAAAAAAGTTAGTGGTATCTATGACACACTTCCTGATAATAAAAGGGAAGGAATAGATATGAGAGATAATAAAACTTTGCCCAACAATCGGTAAGCAGGCAAAGCGGCATTTAGGTGTGCTGACATTTCAGTATAAAATATTAACTTTATTATCCGGGGACAGTTACGTAGGTTTGAATCCTGCCACGCCTCTTAGCTATACGCGTTATTGCACAATTAAGAAATTAAGGAATAGGGATATTCACAATCCATGTAAGAAACTATGGTGAATCATGTCATCAGAAAAAAGTCACCAAGAAAAAAAAGGCTGCATTCTCGAAACAAAAATCGTGAAAGATATGATTTAAGCGCATTAATGACCTCTAATCCTGAATTGGTAAATTATGTAAAACCTAATAAATATGGGGAGGATTCAGTCGATTTTTCAAACCCTATTGCTGTAAAAATCCTAAACAAAGCATTGCTAAACCATTATTACGGAATAAAGAACTGGGAATTCCCTGATGAAAATTTATGTCCTCCAATACCTGGAAGAGCAGATTACATTCACAATATTGCTGATTTATTATGCGAAAGTAATTTTGGTGCAATTCCAATTGGTGATAAAATTACTTGTTTTGATATTGGTGTAGGGGCTAATTGTATTTACCCTATAATTGGAGTTACAGAATATGATTGGAAATTTATTGGATCTGATATTGATCCAAAATCGATTGAATCGGCAAATAATATTGTAAATTCTAATTCATCACTTAAAGATAAGATTGAGTGTAGATTACAAGAAGATCGGAAAGATATTTTTTATGGGATAATAGGCAGAGAAGATAAAATTGATTTATCTATATGTAATCCCCCTTTTCATTCTTCTTCTGAAGATGCTCAAAAAGGAACTAGAAGAAAAGTTAAGAATCTATCAG
This sequence comes from Bacteroidota bacterium, assembly GCA_024280115.1. Taxonomy (GTDB): domain Bacteria; phylum Bacteroidota; class Bacteroidia; order Cytophagales; family Cyclobacteriaceae; genus JAAUQL01. The sequence goes on from JAJRQT010000161.1 coordinate 3,339, forward strand.
GTAAAAAAGCAAAAATACCTAAACTCAATTTTGCAGGAATTAGTAATGAACTTATATGTGATGGTGGAGAATATAAGTTTATTCATAATATGGTTAGAGAAAGTAAAAAATTCTCTAAAAACTGTTATTGGTTTTCAACTTTAGTATCAAAACAATCTAATCTAAAAGGAATTTATAAATCATTGGAAAAAATTGAAGTTAATCAGATCAAAACGATTCCCATGGGAACCGGGAATAAATCTATCCGAATTGTAGCTTGGACATTCCTTTCTAAAGAAGAACAAAAAGAGTGGAGAGAAACTAGATGGAAAATATAATGATAGAACTAATGGCTCTACTATTATTTTAATGGGATGCTCTTTTCAAAATACAAATCACAATTGACAAACCTGCCTGGCCGGATGGCAGGTCTCAAATAAATTCCAATATATAAATCTCAAACAATTCGAGTTGGCTAACAAATGGTTAACTTAATGAAAATCAGGAATATTTTGACAAATAGCTTGGTAACAATATTTTACAACTTTCAATTATATTGTAATTTCAGGTTTCAATTATTGACTTTTGTATCATTGGATATTATTTGTTATTTGAGTTTTGATATTTGTTATTTTAACTTTTCCATCAAATTCGTTGTAGAACCGATATTTTTAATAACTCAAATCCTGAGTCTACTTCGAAAAGTATAAAACCCTTAAATCCCCTGAAGGGGACTTTTCAGAGTGGATTCAATCCTGTTGTTTCTGAGATTTTAAATAAGGGAATTAATTTGAAAGACTACGCTGCTTAAAAAGGACTTCTTCATTCGTTTTGATATTGCTATAAAAACCGGCACAACAAAATACACTTTTATCCAACTGTTTCTGAGCTTAACAAGAGTTTGTTGCTTTGGCCGTTAAACCGGATAAAAAGTAAAATTGCTGCGATTGACAAACCTGCCAAAAGTCCGTACCATACGCCCAGTGCGCCTTGATTTAGCGTAAACCCGAATACATACCCGAGCGGCAACCCGATGACCCAGTAGGCAATCAAAGTAATTAATGTAGGGATTTTCACATCCGACATTCCCCTCAAAGCACCCAGGGCAATCACCTGAACTCCATCTGACAATTGAAATAATCCCGCAACAATAAGCAAAATAGCCGCCTGATGGATAACTTGTTCATCTTCAATATATAGCGTCGGTAAAAAGTGCCTCCCAAATATAAATATGATTGCGGTAAATGACATAAATCCAATAGCCATAATAAAACATGTCATCGCGGCATTTCTCATGGTTTTATAATTTTTCTGGCCAAGCTGATTGCCCACCCTGATTGTCGCAGCCGTTGAAATACCCAACGATATCATGTAAGAGATGGAAGCCATGTTTATTGCTATTTGATGTGCGGCCAATTGGGTGGTTCCCATCCATCCGATCATGATGGCCGCCAAACTAAAGGTACTGACTTCAAATATGAATTGGAAAGCCATTGGAAAGCCAAGGTTAAGGTTGGTTTTTATTAATGTCCATGAGAAATTTCCAAACGTAAACGCGTGCCAGTATTGAGAAAACCGGTGGTTGAAATAGACAAAGGAGATCATGAGCAAGGCCATCACTGCTCTTGAAATCAAAGTTGCTACACCTGCTCCATATAGTCCCATTGGTTCAAATCCCAGCTTTCCGAAAATAAAGATATAATTCAGGGCAATGTTGAGAATATTACCGGCAATGGTGATGTACATCGATTGTTTGGTAAATCCCAATCCTTCTGCAAACTGCCTGAATGCCTGATAGATCATGAAGGGGATCAGGGAAATAGCAATAATTTTCAAATATGGAAGCGCCAGCTTTACGACAATTTCAGGCTGGTTAAAATACCAGAGCAGGTCTCTTGAATAAAGTATGATGAATGATAATAGAAAGCCAAATACGACATTTATTAGAATGCCGTGCTTAAGAATATCCGTGAGCTTTGGAATGTCTTTTTCTCCATCAGCCTGTGCAGTTTGAGGAGTAATCGCATATGAAAGCCCGATTCCCATGACGAGGAAAACCACAAAAATATTACCAGCGAAAGAAGCAGCCGCCAGGGGTTCCTTCCCTATTCTGCCAACCATCATGCTATCGGCGACATGCACAGTTACTTGCCCCAAGTGACTTAACATCACTGGGAAAGCCAGGTTCAGATTCTTTTTAAAATGCTTTTTAAAATCGGGGATCAAGCTGTCGTTGGGGTTTATGATTTAAGTGGTAATGCGTAAATGCTAAAATGATTTAATGCTACAATAAATTATTCTATTGATATAACAAACTTGCCAATCATGTATTTTGTTGTTGTCTGCTTGTACGTTAGGTATTCTTCAATAGTTTCTATCAAAATTCTTTCAAGATTATCCTTTATCCATCATTGCTCCAAGCCTTTTCAACAGCGGAGGATGAGAGTAATTGAAAAATACATAAGCAGGATGAGGGAAAAGATTACTTAAATTATCAACTGAAAGCTTCTTCAACGCTTCCTGTAAAAATCCACCTCCGTATGTATCCCTTGCAAAAGCATCGGCCTCGAATTCATTTTTCCTGCTGAGAACATTCATAAAAACACCTAAGAAATTTGAGATCGGCGAGTATAAAATTCCAAAAGCAAGCAAATTGAGATGGATGGCCATTTGACTACCACCAAGCGCCGCTGAAATTGTAGGATTAAAAATAATCAAAGACATAATGAATAGCGTGAATCCGGTTTGCAATACCGAAAGCACATACCCTGAAATGATATGCTTTTTCTTGAAATGTCCGACCTCATGGGCTAATATTGCTACCAGCTCTTCTTTCGAATGATTTTCTATTAATGTATCATACAATACAATTTTCTTCTTTTTCCCAATCCCGGAGAAGAAAGCATTGGATTTAGCAGATCTTTTTGAGCCATCAATAACAAAGATATTATCCAATGGAAATTTTACTCTTTTGCTGTATTGCTCTATTTCGTCTTTCAACTCACCGTCTTCCAAAGGTGTTAATTTATTGAAAAGCGGGAGGATCAAAGAGGTGTAAAACATATTCATAAATAGAATAAAAATTGAAATTACAATCCAGAAATAGATCCAGAATCCAGGGCCGAATAGCGTGATGAGCTTTAACAATACGAAAAGGATCAATCCTCCAAGGATTACAGCCAGCAGATATCCTTTGAGTTTATCAAGAATAAATGTTTTTGGCGTGGTTTTATTGAAGCCGAATTTCTCTTCATTTACGAAAGTGTCATAAATCTGGAAAGGGATATTTATAATATCTGAAGCCAGGAACAGTACCCCAAAAAAGGTGAGGGAAACAAATATTTCTGTGCTAATGTAGTTGCGGACTATTTCATCAAACCATCCAAAAAATCCGGATGCCAGCAAGGAGAAAGAAAGAATAAAGCTAAATGTGGAAGTCAGCAGGCCAAATTTATTATTGACCCTGGCATACGCTATGGATTTTTTATACTTTTCTTCATCATATATTCCTTTAACCTCCTCAGGTAACTCTTCCTTCATACTCTTAATATTCAGGTATTCGAGTATCTTATTAAAAATAAAATCGAAAGAAAGAATAGCCAGTAATAAAATTAATATACCTTTTGCATCCATTGCACAATCATTTTTTTGGTTTGCAAAAATATAAAAAACTAATGCAGGCCTATGGTATTATTCAATTAATTCTAAAATCAGAATAAAATATTGAATGGCTAAAATTTTGGGCAAGGTAATTTCCTGACATTTTTGGGAGGCTTTCTTGGATCACCAAGGAAGAATTCATAGCGTACTGAGATCTCATGTGCACCGCCGGTTGCGATGCCCAGCTTGGATAAAGTATAGTCAAAACTGTACCCGATATGGAATCCATTCGTAGAAACACCAACTAAAAAAATGAGTGATTCATGATTTGCAATTCCTTCAACAGGCTTAAAAGGAAGCCCACGATACCATGTGCCAAATACAAATGGTTCATAATTAAAATACATTCCCGCATCCAGTTGAGAAAACTTACCCTGTTGCTTATACTGAACGGTAGGCGTGATGCTGATGTCGCGGTAACCTCCTGGGTAGTTGAAGTTTGTGCTCGTCGGTAATAAAATTTTATAACCAGCATGAGCAGAATATTTTATATCCAATTCAGCATCGCCATTTAACAAAGAATTGACTGGAGTCAGTAGATGGTGTGCTGCAAACCCAAACCAAAACTTGTCGGAAAATAGCAATCCGCCTGCGCTGAAATCGAAATAATTATTCCTGAAATCAGCATTGAAATTTTCATCAGTCATATCTTTGAACTGGCCATCAAAATCTATCTGATCTCCAAAAATTAAATTGCTGAAATCTATACGTTTCATGACGTATGATCCTTCAAGCCCAGGACGGAATATCAATTTATCCGAAATTCTCAATTGGTAGGAATATTGTAGTGCAACGCTATTTGATCTGAGTCCAGACTGGCCTTCCACATCAGAAAGTAATAAAATGCCAACACCACTATTATATTCATCGAAATAATAGTCGAAGAAGGCGGAATATGTCACAAAATTAGTTGGAAAAGAAGGCCATTGGTTTCTATAGTTCACACCAACACGGGCCAATTCAGAGGATCCGGCAAAGGCGGGATTTAAGTAAAGTGGCGCTGCATAAAATTGTGAAAACTGGGGGTCCTGTGCTTTTAACTCAACGGTAAGCCCCAATAATAATAGAAAAATGATGTTGTAACTTTTTTGCATGCAGTCTTTGTATAAGTGATAATTCTGCCAATTGGCCTTAAATATAAAAATAGGACGTTAGAAATATACTTTTATTGCATTTTTTATTATTTCTTGCAGAATGATTGATTTAATCAATCTGAATGAAAATAGTTGATGAAACATACGATTTGTTATTCAACTTTCGTATTAATTGTATTATGATATTTAGGAAACCTGACCGGTTCTCATGAAAGAATTCTCAAGATTGAATATGAAGCGAAGAAAGATTTACCTGTTTTTATTCCTATTAATTTCCGTAACAACTTTTGTATCAGCACAAAACTATACGCGATACAATTGGTATTTTGGCAATTCCCAATATGGCATATTATTCAATAAATCCGATGATCAGCCAAATCAAACTGATACCCAGGCAACGCCTTTTGGTAAAGGTGCATCGTCAGTAGCTACTGACAGGATATCCGGAGATCTTTTATTTTACACTGATGGGGATTTCGTTTTTGATGCCTCACACAATACTATGTTCGATTGGATAGGGCTCAATGGAAATCCTTCAGCAAACCAAGGTGTTGCGATTAGTCCAAGGCCAAATAACGATGGACAATATTATATCTTTACTAATACTGCTAATTATCCAGTAGCTGGGAATATTTTTTATAGTACAGTTGATATGAATTCACAAGGGAATGCTTTACCGCAGCTCCTCCATTAGGTCGGATTACCAATCAAAATATACCCAGTGCTCTACCAGGAAGTATTCAGGTCAATCCCGGCATGCTGGTTTTTGAAGTTGGTAACGATCCCTACTTTTACTTTTTACTGGTTCAGGATGCCACAACCGGTGAATATAAATTGTATCGTATTGATGGCAATGCCAGGGTTTTAATTAAGACTGTCCCGAATCCAACCAACTTGATTGCTGCAAATTTTTCCTATCATCCCGGTACCGGGCAAATTGCTGTTTCTCCAAATAATCAGGGTGCGAACATTCAAATTTTACAGTTCGATCCAGCCACTGATACTCTCGGTTTTGTGCAAGAAATACCAAATTCTGGAAATTTTGATACTGCCAATGAGGCAATTTATGATGTAGAATGGTCACCGGATGGATCGAAAATATTTATTTCAAGATTCGGCGATGGCACCCAGGAAGGTGTACTCTACAGATATGATCTCACTAATCCTACGGCAACACTCGATCAGGTAAATCCATCATTGTTGTTCAGAAGTTTTGGTGTGCAATTAGGACCGGACGGAAGAATTTATCATTTATACCAGGAAACCAATGGAGGGCCGACCCGTGTAGGTAGAATTACGAATCCCAATGATTCATTGTTATCAGATATTGTATATCAATCTGTCCCTTTGGGAAATGATGACTTTGCAAGTACTCAATTCCCTGCTTTTGCACCGAGGGCCCCAATTACCTTTTCCCCCAATACCTTCGAGATAGTAAATCAAAATACTTGTGAAGGATCGCCAACTAAATTTTTTCCTGATTTTGATCCGCCGGCTGAGTTTTATTTATGGGATTTTGGTGAACCAGCATCTCCGGGCAATAACTCCAATATGATAGCGCCTTTACACACCTATAATCAACCCGGGCAGTATTCGGTGACGCTGGTTGCAGGCATCAATGGTTCCAGGGATACCATTACCCAGATTGTGAATGTGATACAGCTCATGGATTCTGTTGATCTCGGTCAGGATACCGTGATTTGTCCGAGTGAAACACTTATTTTAGATGCCGGGGCAAATGGACAATTGTACAGATGGAATACAGGAGAAACCAGTCAGACGATTACTGTTGACTCTACGAATGCCACCGGTTATTTCTGGGTGGTAGTAGATTATGGAACCTGCACCTCTTATGACGGTATCAATATTGAGGAATATGGTGAGCAGGTGCAAACAGCTAATGTCTGGTATTTTGGAAATAATGCCGGAATAGATTTTAACGAACAACCACCTGTGGCACTGTCTGATGGTAAATTAATATCCCCTGAAGGCGCATCCGCGATTTCAGAAAGAAATGGAGAGAGTTTGTTTTATACGGATGGAAATTTGGTTTACGATCAGGATCATACACAAATGCCAAACGGAAACGGAATTGGGGGTGATAATACATCAACACAGTCATCGATAATTGTTCCCTTTCCGAATGATGAAACCCTGTTTTATATTTTTACAACAAGAGAGGTTTACAACCCCTCCAACAAGTATGTACTAAGTTATTCAGTTGTGGATATTAAAGAAATAGGCCAAGGGAGTTTAGGAGAAGTTGTTACGGATAATAAGCCATTATTTGAAAAAACTACGGAGAGAATTACTGCTACAAATCCGGGAGGGTTTGTGTGGTTGATCGCTCACGAATTGGGAAATAACACATTCAGGGCCTACCCCATAACTGATCAGGGTATTGGAAATCCCGTTTTGACAAGCATAGGATCCCCACATAATTTGAACGAGGAAAATTCCAGCCAGGGATATATGAAGCTTTCTCCCGATGGATCGCGCCTGGCGGTGTCATTGTCAAGCGGAGGAAGTAACTTTGTGGAGATATTTGATTTTGATGGCCAGACAGGGACATTTTCAAATTTTCTACAAATAGAATTACCGGAAAATAATCCTCCGTTCCAGGTTTATGGCGTTGAGTTTGCCTCTAACAGCGATAAGTTATTTGTGACAGTAAACAATCGTACTGCACCTCAATCAAAGCTTTACGAATTGAAATTGCACAACTATAATAAGGATTCCATAGAGACTACCATGGCGGAGATCATTGATGAACCGGGTATAAATATGGGTGCCATTCAAACCGGACCGGATGGGCAAATATATGTGGCAAGAGATGGACAACAGTTTTTAGGAACCATCACGGCAAACCTTGATACACTTAATACTTCTACCTATATGGCAGATGGTTTTGATTTGGTAACAGGAACATCTTCCCTTGGATTACCTAACTTCATTCAAAGTTTCTTCCAGCAAACACCTGATCCGTCAGCTACTGTGATCCCTGCCTGTATTACCCAAACCTCAACATTTATCGGAGTAGGGACATCTATAATCGATGAATTCCTATGGACTTTTGGCGATGGAGGCTCCGCAACTACCGATTCTGCCAGCCATGTTTACCTGGCAGATTCTATATACACTGTTGCATTTAATGTGAGCAACCGATGCGGACTGGATACCACGATTGTGCAGCAAGTAGATATTTCCGGATTTCCGGATGATGCCACCATTCCATTGGTGGATATAATTTGTGACGGACCGTTGGTGTTGGATGCTGATACAACGAATGTCGGAGGGAAACAATTTATTTGGAATACCGGTGAAACTACTCAAAGTATTCAGGTTACTCTGCCGGGAGATTATTCAGTGAGGATAATAAATGCTGCCGGCTGTGAATCGGAAGATACTACACAGGTATTCGATGGCAGGCCATTATTTGATTTAGGACCAAATATGACTGTTTGCCAGGGAGATTCTATCCCTCCATTGAATACTGGATTGCCAAATGGCATTCCACCAAATACTTTTACCTGGTTCCGTGATGGAGTGAATCAGAATTCCAATACAAGTTTCTTGGAAGTCGATACAAATACGAGTGGAACTTTTGAATACACGGTTAATGTCATTGATGGATTAACCGGTTGCGTAAATGACGACACTATTACTGTTACCATTAATCCTACCCCTCAGGCTGTTTACACTGTTACAAATAGTAATTGTGGAAATAGTGATGGTGAAATAGAAGTGACCAGCGATTTAACGAATTTGTCCGTAGAGTG
>JAJRQT010000162.1 GCA_024280115.1 Bacteroidota bacterium
AACTTAAGATATTTGAGTATATTGAATTGTTTTATAACCGTAACCGTCGTCATTCGAGCTTAGGATACAAAAGTCCAGCTCAATTTGAAGTGATGACAAAACATACTTAACTCCGTGTCCGTTTTTGCGGGGGAAGTCCAGCATTAGTGGTAATAAGAGTGGTTTAATTAAAAGTTTATTTTTCTACAATACTATAGAAATCTATAATTCCTTCAAAATTCCATCAGCATAAGCTGGATCAGCTTTTCTAAAATGTTCTAATTGACGATTAATAATCTCTTTAGGAACTCCTCCCATAGCACCTGCAATTGCCTTATACAGCCTCTTTTTTTCATCTTCCGGCAACAGTCTGTACAAGTTACCTGCTTGTGTATAATCGTCATTTCCATCACGATGGCTATAACGGTCTGCATCACCCTCTATTTTAAAAGGTGGCTCTTTATACTGGGCATTTTCAGCGGGACCGTTAAAACTGTTTGGTTCATAATTTACAGCACCCTTTGAATTATCATCAAACCGCATTTTACCATCTCTATGATAATTATGTACTGGGCATTTCGGTTTATTTACAGGAAGACTGTCATAATTTACACCAAGACGGTACCGATGGGCATCTGCGTAAGAAAAAATACGAAACTGCAACATTTTATCAGGACTATGGCTAATCCCAGGAACCATATTGGCAGGTGAAAAAGCTGCTTGTTCTATTTCGGCAAAGTAATTTTCTGGATTACGGTTAAGTTCTAACTGCCCTATATCAATTAATGGAAACTCTCTATGAGGCCATACTTTTGTTAAGTCAAACGGATTAAAATTTGTTGACTCTGCTTCCTTTTCAGTCATAATCTGAATCTTCATATTCCATTTTGGAAAATCACCTCTTTCTATTGCTTCATATAAGTCACGCTGATGACTTTCTCGGTCTTTTCCGATTAGCTCGTTTGATTCAGATGATGTGATACATTCTATACCTTGGGCAGTTTTAAAGTGAAATTTAACCCAAAACCTTTCATTGGTAGAATTTATAAAACTGTATGTATGACTACCATAACCATTTATATTCCGATAACTTTTAGGTAATCCTCTATCAGAAAATAATATTGTTATCTGATGTAAAGATTCTGGTGAATGCGACCAAAAATCCCACTGAGAAGTATTACTTCTCATATTAGTTTTTGGATCCCGTTTCTGAGTATGTATAAAATCTGGAAATTTGTACGGGTCTCTAATAAAAAAGACTGGTGTATTATTACCTACTAAATCCCAGTTGCCTTCTTCAGTATAGAACTTCAAAGCAAAACCTCTAACATCTCGTTCAGCATCAGCGGCTCCACTTTCACCAGCAACAGTGGAAAATCGTAATAAACATTCTGTTTTTGTACCAGCTTGAAATATTTTTGCTTTTGTATATTTTGAAATATCACTGTTAATAGTTAACGTTCCAAATGCCCCTGAACCTTTTGCATGTACTACTCTTTCAGGAATTCTCTCACGGTTAAAATGAGCATGTTTTTCAAATAACTGCCAATCCTGAATAAGCAACGGCCCCCGCTCTCCGGCTGTCATTGAATTTTGATTATCCCCAACTGGAATACCAGCAGAAGTTGTTAATTGTACTTTCTTTTTAGACATAGCATGTCTCCTTTTAATAGTTTTTCCTATTTAAGAATTATTCTTATTATAACATGTTTCTTTACATTGGTTATATTTCAATATCTTTACTTCTTTAATTTTTTACATTGATGACATAAGCCATTGATAATTACCTGTTTCATATCTACTTTACCCCACCCGGGAATAGTATTAGGTAATTGCATCTTATCAAAATCAGGCCAATAAAAATCTTCTATTTTTTTACAATTTGAACATATTAAATGATGATGCAGTGATAAATTAATATCATAACGAGTAATATTATCAAGTTGTACTCGTTTAACAAGACCATATTCTTCGAATGTTGCGATTGTACGGTATACAGTATCTATAGAGATTGTTTTAAGATCTTCACGCACTTTATTAAAAATATTTTCTACTGTTGGATGAGTTAAGTTTGAGGCTAAAATACGGAATATTTCAGATCGTTGGTGTGTAATCCGCAACCCTTTATCGTTACAGACCTTCTCAAAACTATTCATTGATTCAGAAAATGTCATTTTACTCGCAATCTTTCACTTTTAAACCCCAGTTAAGGAACCTTTCTTATATAAGAAACTATACGTAATAAAAAACAAAAAAACAATTATTTTTTATTTATTATAAAAAGCTGAAACCCTGTAGTATGATACAGACTGTATAATAATATAGAATTGGAGAATGATGTGAAATTAGATAATCTGAGAACAAGTGAATTAGCCAAAAAAGCTGGTGTAAATAAAGAAACTATACGGTTTTATGAAAAAAAAGGATTGTTGCAAAAACCGAATAGAACGGACAGCGGTTACAGGCAGTATACTCAAGTCGATTTTGAACGACTTATTTTTATTAAGAATGCCAAAGCACTTGGTTTTTCTTTATCTGAAATAAAAGAATTATTAGCAATAGCAGATGGCGATATTTACAAATGCTGTGACGTTCGAATAATTGCTGAAAATAAAATTGAATATATTGCTGATCAAATCAAACAACTTACAACACTAAAGAAAACTTTGACTAAGTTAGTCAAAGAATGCCAAACATCTACGACTATTAAAAATTGTCCCATAATTGAATCACTTTCTGAAGGAGCGTAATATGCATATCGAATTTTTATATTTTGAAGGATGTCCAAACCATGAGATTGCTTTATCAAACCTAAAAGAATCTCTTTCAGAGCTTGATATACATACTGACATAAAAATTATTAAAGTTGAAAGTCCCGAAGATGCATTGGAATATCGTTTTCTTGGTTCTCCATCCATTAGGATAAATAATAAAGACCTCGAAATTGAAGAAGATAACTCAACAGAATATTCGATGCGGTGTCGCCGCTATAAAAACGGTGAAACAATGGTAGGGTTTCCATCAAAAGAACTAATCCAATTAAAATTGTTAGAGGAACAAAGGGAATAAAATGCTAAAAAGAATCTTATCTACTCTTCCTGGAATTGGAGCCGCTCTTCTCCCAAATGCTACTTGTCCTGCTTGTTGGCCAATATATGCTGGGATACTCTCATCTCTTGGATTAGGTTTTTTAATGACAGGTCCTTATTTTTATGTCTTTATAGGGTTACTTCTGAGTATTTCTCTTTTCAGCTTAGCATACAAAGCAAAAATAAGAAGAGGTTACTTCCCATTTATAGTCGGTCTTATAGGTGCAACACTTATTATAGCAGGCAAATATTATTCGTTATCCGAATATATTTTTTACTCAGGTGCACTTCTTTTGATAATAGCATCTATCTGGAATAACATCCCAGCAAATAATAATAGATAGTAATTGTCCAAATTGCGAAAACTGATTACATTAAATAAGAAGAAGTATTAAAGAAAATCGATACCTATAACGAGGAGTAAAATATGAGTAACAAAAAAATTACATTAGAAATCACAGGTATGACCTGCGACCATTGTGCTGCAACAATCAAAAAGTTTTTAAGTACACTACCAGGAATCAATGCTGACGTTTCATTTCAAAATAAAGAAGCAATAATAGCAATCAACGATGATACATCTGTTGATATAATTATTACTACAATAGAAACAGCAGGGTTCAAAGCCATTCAAAAATAGGATTCAATATGAAAAAGTATTATATACAAATATCTCTTACCATTACAATGTTACTGTTTTCAACAGATTTATTTGCCCAATGAGCTCTCTGATCATCACCTAACCTACCGGTCGGTAGATCTGAAACATCGATTATTCATACGGGTGATTTACAACTTGGGATAAATTATAGTTTCTCCCGTAGAAACCAACTAAGACAAGGAAATAACAATCTTGTTGATTTATTAGAACAAAAAACAGAATCTCATATTATTAGTAGTTATGCCAATATTGGTATATCTAACAAAATGAGTTTTTCAATCTCTCTACCATTAATTATCAATCGATCAGTGAATCTAAATTTAGACTCACAGGAAACAAATGTAGGTGACATTTCACTTTTGTTTAGGCATTTTTCTTCCCCTCGACTGTTTTCAAAACCATCAAACATCCAATTAGCAATCGGTTCTACAATTCCTACAGGTAACGGAATTACCAATGTCATTACGGATGAAAAGAATTTTGCCAGTGGTACTTTTGACCCGATAGTCAGCATGGTAGCAGCTCTAATGATTAAACCAGGCTGGTCATTAGATACTCGATTTTATACCCGTCAGATTTTATCTTATGATGACAACCGTACTAAAATCGGAGATTTATACTCATATGGATTTAATGTTACCTATGCACCAGTCGGAGCATCATATAATCTGAATTCCCAAATTAAATTTATTAATCGTGAACAAGATATTTTTAATGATATTACTTTTGCAAACAGCGGAGGAGATTATATATATTTCACACCAGGGTTTTCAAAAGTCATCTTTGGACAAGGTGAAACAGCAATCAGATTTTGGTCTGAAGCAGATATTCCGCTATATCAATATGTGCAAGGTGTTCAGTTAACCGAAAAGTGGAATCTGAGATTCGGTCTTAATTTGGGACTAACTCTATTTGGTCACAAATCAAGACCTCATGCTCCTACCGAAAATAAGGGACTTTTTGATTAATATCTATACAGAGAGATATAAAATAACATATCTCTCATTTAAATCAATTTACTTTTCTTTAAACGCAAGGCATTTAATATAACCGATAATGAACTTAAACTCATTGCTGCTGCTGCTATTATAGGGCTTAGCATTAGTCCAAAAAATGGATAGAGTATTCCTGCTGCTACAGGGATACCCAAAGTATTATAAATAAACGCCAAGAATAGATTTTGTTTAATATTGGCAAGAGTTGACCTACTCAATTGTCGAGCTCGTACGATTCCTCTAATGTCACCTTTAATAAGAGTTACTCCTGCTGATTCCATAGCAACATCGGTACCAGTTCCCATCGCAATCCCGACTTCTGCTTGTGCTAATGCAGGAGCATCGTTGATACCGTCACCTGCCATTGCAACAAAATATCCTTTTTCTTGAAAGTGCTTCACCGCTTCTGCTTTTTGATGCGGAAGTACTTCGGCGATTACTTCATCAATTTGCAACTTGTTAGCAACGACATCTGCTGTTGCTTTATTATCTCCAGTAAGCATAACGACTTTAATATTTTCTTCATGAAGTAAATCTATCGCTGCTTGTGATGTTTCTTTAATAGGATCAGCAACACCGATAATCCCCGCTGCTGTATTATCAACTGACACATACATGACGGTCTGTCCTTCGCTTCGTAATTTATCAGCTTCTTCATGAAGATTTGTAATGTCGATATTCAGACTATCAAAAAGAGATTTGTTCCCTAAGGCAATAGATTTATTATCAATATTACCAACAACACCTTTTCCCGTTATCGATTGAAAATCAGTGGCGTTTGTTAATTGCAAATCTTTCTTCAATGCACCTTTGACAATAGCATCTGCTAAAGGATGTTCAGACCCTTTTTCAAGGCTTGCTGCAAATTTTAGAACTTCATCATCATTCAAGGGTTCAATCGAAGCAACATTCATAAGTGTTGGTTTACCTTCAGTTAAAGTTCCTGTTTTGTCAACTACAAGTAAATCAACTTTTCTTAGAGTTTCGATTGCCTCAGCATTTTTAAACAGAACACCAAGCGACGCTCCACGTCCTGTTGCAACCATAATTGACATTGGCGTTGCCAACCCTAAAGCACATGGACACGCTATAATAAGTACCGCAACAGCACTTATCAGAGCATATGCCAATTTTGGATCAGGTCCAACCGTAGCCCACACAATAAAAGTTATTATCGCAACAACAATTACGACTGGAACAAAATACCCAGCAACTTGATCAGCTAACTTTTGAATAGGTGCTTTACTTCTTTGGGCATCAGCAACCATTTGTACTATTTGAGAAAGCAACGTATCGGAACCTATTTTGTTCGCTTTTATAATTAACGACCCTGTGTTATTTATTGTAGCCCCTATTACTTTTTCGCCTTCTGTTTTTTCAACTGGGATAGGTTCACCAGTAATCATTGATTCATCAACTGAACTATTTCCTTCAACAACAATTCCGTCGATAGGTACTTTTTCCCCAGGACGTACTCGAAGTTTATCTCCTATTATTATTTGATCTATAGGAACATCTTCTTCGGTTCCGTCATCATTTATACGTTTTGCTGTTTTAGGTGCCAGACCAAGCAGTGCTTTTATAGCAGCTCCTGTTTGGCTCCTTGCTTTGAGTTCAAGCACTTGCCCAAGCAGAACCAGAGTTACAATTACTGCTGCTGCTTCAAAATAAACTGCAACTCTTCCAACTTCATCCCGAAATGCATCGGGAAAAATATCTGGTAATAATACGGCTATCAAACTATAGATATAGGCTACGCCTGTTCCAAGACCTATCAATGTAAACATGTTTGGACTTCTATTAACAATAGACTGCCATCCTCTTACAAAAAACGGCCACCCACCCCAAAGAACAACGGGAGTTGCTAACAATAATTCTAACCAAGCTAAAGCGGTAGGTGATGCAACTGATTGAAGCCAGTCAAGTACAGCAGGAATAAGACCTCCCATAGCAATAACTAAAAGCGGTATAGACAATATCGTACCTACCCAGAATCTTTTTGTCATTACCTTTAGTTCTGAATTATCTTCTTCAATAGTTACAGTACGTGACTCCAAAGACATTCCGCAGATTGGACAGCTACCAGGCTCATCTTGAACAATCTCAGGATGCATCGGGCAGGTATATTCTGTTTTTTCAGACGCTACTGTTGGTGTAAGAGATTCTAATGCCATTCCACATTTTGGACAATCACCAGGGCCGTCTTGTAATATCTCAGGATGCATCGGACAAGTATATGATCCTGATTTACTACTTACATCCTTTTTTTTTGTATCAGTCTCAGGCGAAGAACCACAACATTCGTGATCCGCTTCATGTGGTTTAATATATTTAATGGGATCGTTATTGAACTTATCATAACATGTTTGACTGCAAAAATAATAGGTTGATTCATCATGTATAACAGAAAATTTTGATGATTCATCTACGTTCATATTACAAACAGGGTCTTTTAGTGGCATAAGGGTACTCCTTGCTTAACAGCATTTGACAAAATAAAGTATATACAATTTATATTTATAATAATACCTTTTCGCGTTCTATAATTTTATGTTTTGAATCAGCTGTAACTTTTTCTTTTTTATTATCTTTCTTAGCACCATCTTTTAAATACCAAGGTAGTTTTAATCTCTTAGGTAAGACTAAAATAAACTCATCTAACTCAGAATCTTTCCAACGAAAACGGCAATCACCAAAATGATTATTCATCACATTTATAACTGAAATCATATCATAGTTATGAAAATTATCAGCATTAAGATCACTTAACTTGCTAAAGTAATATTTATCAAGTAATGGTTCAGATTTTGCCCCACCTATTAAAATATAAGAAGATGTCTCTTTGCTATATATACTAATAGTATCTAAAGTCCTGTGAGTCTCAGTAAGCATTCCTATTAAAAGATGCATAGCATCAACAAGTGCTTTCTTGTGAATAAACCCCTGTAAATTTAAATTAGGAATACTTTTTAAAACAGAGATATTTTTATGTTTTAACTTAAGTTCAGCCTCAGACAAAAAGGTAAACAATATTTCATTAATATTCTGTTTCTTTAGTCGTAGTTTTTTTCTTTCAACAAGAGAAATTAAATCATTTCTCACAGTTTCGATTGATTTTGTTTCTGTTCTAATTACGTCCAAGAAAGTTGCAATAGCAGGATTATTTTTCTCAATAGGCTCAAGTGCTATGAGCATTCCATTTATTGACTTCAAAGGTGTTTTCAATGATCTAATTATTGACCGTGATAAATTCCCAAACAGAGCCATTTTTTCATACGACTGCAATAACCGTTGATCGTTTACTTGCTGTTCAAAAAGAAGTCCAGATGTAAAACCGATTACAACAAAAAGAATAATCTCTATCATTTGGTTTATCTGATATTCAGGATGCATTCCCCAGCTTATATAGATATGTGGTAAATAGATTACACCACAAATAACAGCAGTTAATAATCCACTATATTTACCATATTTGTATGCCGCCCAAATGACTGGAATATAATAAAGACGTTGGAGAATATTATGAACTAATCCCTGATGCGGTGAAAACAGATAATGCCCCATAGATATTAACAGTATACTTAACGCTATACCAATAAAATTGTAATTTATATCATACTTATTTTTCTGAGTTTTCATTTTAAACCTTAAATTTGTTAAACTGCATTCAAAAATGATCTATTTTTATTTCTTTGAACAATTTCATCTCTTAATATCCGCCGACTTCTATGTAGTCTCGACTTAACAGTACCAAGTTTTAAAGCTGTCACTTTTCTTATTTCGTTATAAGAAAATTCCTTTGTAAAAAATAAGATTGAAATAATTTTATACTTCTCATCTAAATTATTCATTGAATCAATAATTTCACTCTCTGAAATTATATTTTGAGCTACAGTACAATTTTCAGTATTATTTTTTATACTGTTTTCCCATACTATTGACTTTCTTCTGTATTGAGTACAAAATAGGTTGAACAATATTTTATATAACCAAGCTCTGGCATTCGTTCCCAATCTGAATTTGTCTATATTCGAATATGCTTTATAAAATGTCTCCTGTACAAGATCCTGAGCGTCATCTTTATTTTTTATAAGCTTAAATGCATATCTCATAAGATCACTATAATAATGAGGAAGTTCACTTTTTAAAGATACGCTTACTGTACTATTATTATTCATATTCACCAACTTATTTTTAGTAAAACTATCTTTTTAATTGATGTGTTAGATCGTTCAAAAAAATCATATTTTATACTTGTCGTAGCATTATATGGATTGGGATAATTTTGTTGTACTTGAAAATATTTGTGTACCAATGAATTTTCTTTAGAAAAATAGATATTTTCTTTTTCTAAAGAACTAATGTCATCTGTTAATTTTCTTGTTGTTTCTTTTACTACTTCTTTTCCAATTACATTTGCTACGAGAAATAAAGTTACTAAAATTATAATTAAACTTTTCATCATTGACCTCATTTTCCTATTTTCACAATAATAGAAAGCATATCGCATGCCATAAGGATTATTTACTTTCTACATAGTTACACCGTAACAGGTTAAGAGAGTTAAACCATAAAAAATGTGAAATTCAAACAACAATTTATCGTTGAATATTATCCAGTATTAAAGAGAATTGAATAATATTCTCTAAAAAAAGCGTCCTTAAATATATCAGGACGCTTTGAGGGTAATGCAGAGGGTGGTATAAAAAAAATTATCTTGTTGTAAAATGATATTGATGAAATCCATCGTCGCTATGATTCATGTTAATTCCCATCATACTACTATCGTTACTCATCATATTATTTTCATCCATAAACATCATATAGTCTCTGTTTGCCATCATAGTTGAATCAGGAATAAATTCACAACTATCAAAATTATTATTCCAATTAAAAGTTCCTGAGATTTGGATAGAGTCCATTATGCTCATCATATGCATCATGTCAACTGTTCCCATGCCACCCATACCTCCTGTGTGGTGACTTAGAGAATCCATCCAAGCTTGCATTTCAGTTCCACCAGAGAAGCGAAAGTTATCCATAAAAGAAGATGTATCCATAGGCATATTAAATTTTATACTCATAGAAGACAACACAGATACTGTTGTATCACCATCTTGAGGAGATATATTCAAAATTGAAAGTGGTACAGGAGTTCCACCACCTGTCATAAATTGATACATATGATACCCATCATCACCATGATTCATATTCATCATACCACCACCCTGATTCATCATTCCACCTTCAAACATTAACATCATATAGTCTCTGTTTGCCATCATAGTTGAATCAGGAATAAATTCACAACTATCAAAATTATTATTCCAATTAAAAGTTCCTGGCATTTGAATTGAATCCATCCAATTCATCATATGATTATTCATTGCCATATTCATTTGTCCCATTCCTCCATAGAAATTGGAAGAGTCCATCCATTCATGCATTTCAGTTCCACCTGAAAAGTGGAAATTATCCATAAAAGAAGATGTATCCATCGTTTGGGAAAACTTTATTGACATCGTTGAACTTGTTGACACAGATGTGGAGCCCGCTAAAGGAGAGACACTAACAATAAATGATGTTATGTTATTACTGGAATCAACCACGTTGTTATCATCATCACTACATCCTACTACAAAAAGAGTAACAATGCTAAATGATAAAATTAGAAGCGTGAGAGTTGTTTTTGATTTGTTCATTATATTATCCTAAAATATTAAAAGTTAAAGTAATCAATACCATATACTAATGTTGCTCCTAAATGCCCAGTAATACCTATAAGAATAGCATTAAGTAGGAGGACCAAACGGTAGATTGTCACTCCACCGTTTGGTTGTTGTGATAGTTGTCTATAACCAAAATATGCAGTTATGAGAGTAACTAACGATGAACTTATTCCTAAAATTCGATGCCATTCAAATGATGATAACAGAAATGACGGATACGAAGCATTTGACCCAGCAATTAAACCCAATACAACAGACAAAACTGCCGAAAGAGCCGCAAAATAAATCAGATATATAGAAAGCGTATTAAATATTTCAACTTTAAAAAACAAGGATAATCCGGTAAATAACAATGCTGTAAATACTAAGGCTATTGGAAAATGAATAACTAACGGATGTATCTTGCCTATAAATGTAAGTAATGAACTCGTTTGTTTGTGATCGGTATCATGGTCATGGTCAGCTTCTCCATCATGCCCATGACTTTCATCGGTGGTATTATTATGAGAATCATCAACTGTCTGAGTAGCAACTCCATGGGCGTTACTACTATCATGCTCATGAGGTTTTGATTCTACAGATGAAGCTACTTGCATAGAGTCAAGTTTAGCCATGTATTTTTCAGGGTCAGCCAAAAAGTCTTTTTTACAACCATTGCAACAAAAGTAAATAGTTTCTCCTTTATACTCTAACGAGAACTTTTCTTCAGCTAATTCATTGGTAGTAACAGGGCAATACTTATTTGTCACATCAGCTTTTATATGAGTCGGAATTAAGCTAATCATGCTCAGAGCAAGTATCAAATATATAATTTTCATATTATTTGTTTTCATTTTATGATTCCTCGATTGTTTCAGTTGAACTGTTTTTTACTTTTCTTTCTTCAATGGCACAGTATAAAACAGGTACGACAAATACTGTAATGACAACAACAGTCATTCCACCAAAAGATGGAATTGCCATAGGAGCCATAATGTCAGAACCACGTCCTGTTGAAGTAAGAACCGGAATCAACGCAAGGATTGTTGTCGAGACAGTCATTAACGCAGGTCTGATTCTTCGTAGGCCTGCATGAACAACAGCTTCTCTGATATCTTTCACAGTTGATGGTTTTCGTTTTTCAAAAACCTGATTTAAATACGTAGAGATAATCACACCATCATCTGAAGCAATCCCAAACAGTGCCAAGAACCCTACCCATACTGCTACCGACAAATTATACTCTCTAATATTAAACAGTTCTCTAAAATCATACCCTAACAACGAGAAATTCAAGAACCAATCTTGTCCATAAAGCCAGAGCATTATAAATCCACCCGACCAGGCAACAAAGATTCCTGAGAAGACCAATAGAGTAACAGGGACTTTTTTAAATTGGAAATAGAGAATTAAAAATATTATCACCAATGCTAACGGAAGCACAACCTGCAGTCTTTTCTCAGAACGTATCTGATTTTCATAACTTCCCGCGAAAACATAACTCACTCCTGCTGGAATTTCAAGTTCTCCGCTATCGATCTTCGTCTTTAAATAACTTTGGGCTTGTTCGACAACATCAACTTCAGCAAAGCCTGATTTTTTATCAAACAGTACATAGCCAAGCAAGAATGTATCTTCAGATTTAATGACCATCGGTCCTCTGACAAATTTTATCTCTGCTAACTCAATCAATGGAATCTGAGCTCCACCCATGGCAGGAATTAGAATCCTTTCAAGGTCTTCAATAGTATTTCTAAGTTCCCGTTGATATCTAACACGAACAGGATATCGTTCACGTCCCTCTACGGTAGTTGTAATCTTTTTACCACCGATGGCAACTTCGATAACATCCTGTACTTGTCTAATATGAATACCATATCTTCCGATTTTTTCTCGGTCAATATCTATTTCTAAATATGGCTTACCAACAATTCGATCCGCTATAACTGCAGATGGTTCAATTGATGGAACTTCTTTTAGAAATTTTTCTATTTCATATCCAACTTTTTCAATTGTTTCAAGATCAGGTCCCTTAACTTTAACACCCATAGGAGCTCTCATCCCTGATTGTAGCATGACAATTCGAGCAGCAATAGGTTGTAACTTAGGGGCCGATGTTGTTCCTAATAATTTTCCTGCTTTGACAATTTCTTTCCAAATATCATTAGGAGTTTGAATCTTATCCCGCCATTGACGGAACGGCTTACCATTGTTGTCTGGAATTAACTCATCAAATTCATCGCGAGCAAATTCGTCTTTTGTTTCATCAAATTTAAACTTTATTTTAGTGCCAACTTTATCGACGATATATTCCGATTTATAATTAATGACTGTTTCAATCATTGAAATAGGAGCAGGGTCTAATGGAGATTCCACTCTTCCAAGTTTACCAACAGCTGACTCGATTTCAGGAATTGAATTAAATGCTTTATCCTGAGTTTGTAAAACAGACAGAGCTTCACCGATAGATGCGTGAGGCATGGTCGTTGGCATATATAAGAAAGAACCTTCATCTAAATCAGGCATAAATTCTTTACCAAAGCCAGGCATAGAGTGACTCATTGATGCATAGACGGCATTTGATTTCGTCCAATCAGGCATAAATCCAAATAATTTATCAAACCCAAGCCACATTGACATTCCAACAATAACAATAAAAAGTGGCATTGATAAAAAGAGTGTCTTATTAGCAAGACACCATCTTAAAACTGGTTCGTACACTTTGATAACCATTTGGAAAAAGAATAAAATTGTGCCCAACAAAATGACTACAAAGATAAAATTTAATATTAATCCCGCTTGAATTCCAAGTGGCATCCAATGATCTGACAAGAAAACTGCTACAATTAAAACTACAAAATAATTAAAATAAGTAGGAAGTTTTTCATTTATCTTTGAAGGTATGCGATTTTTAAACTGCATAAAAGCAGCCGTTATTATTAAAACAGACCCCGTAAGCCAGAACGAAAATAACAACGTGATAATACCTGACAATACAAAACCGACTGGAAGCCAGTTAAATCCTTTTGTTGCTTTCTTTCCCTTGGTAAATAAAATATGAGCAAATGGAGGTATAATTGTTAATGCTATAATAACCGATGAAATCAAAGCGAATGTTTTTGTATACGCAAGAGGCTTAAATAATTTCCCTTCGGCAGCCTGCATAGTAAAGACTGGTAAGAATGATACAACAGTTGTCGCAATAGCTGTTAAAATTGCAGAGCCAACTTCAGATGATGCGGTATAAATAATTTGCAACTTGTTTGCTTTGGGGGGGGCATTATCTAAGTGCCTTACTATATTCTCGCATATAACTACCCCCATATCAACAATTGTCCCGATAGCAATCGCAATTCCAGACAGAGCCACAATATTCGCGTCTACTTTGAATACTTTCATCGCAATAAAGACAACAAGTACAGTTAAAGGTAATAACCCAGAAATAAGAACAGAAGAACGAAGATGCATCAGCATAATGATAACGACTATAATCGTAACTAATATCTCATCCACTAAAGCTGTGTTGAGAGTTCCAAGTGTTTCATTAATTAACCCAGTTCTATCATAAAAAGGAACAACAGTAACTTGTGATTCTCTACCATCAGCCAATGTCTTTTTAGGAAGCCCCGGAGATATTTCTTCAATTTTCTTTTTAATGTTTTGAATTGTAGAAAGTGGGTTTTCTCCATAGCGAACTACTGCTACCCCACCGACTGCTTCCGCACCACCTTTATCCAATGCACCTCGACGGATTGTAGGACCTAAAGTAACTGTCGCAACATCTTTGACACGAATTGGAACATTATCAAATTGTGAAATAACGGTGTTTTCAATATCTTCTAAACTTTCAATAAAACCAAGTCCTCTGATAACATATTCGGCTTTATTTATTTCAATAGTACGAGCACCAACATCAACATTTGACATCTTAACAGATCTAAAGACATCCTGAAGTTTAATATTATTGGCACGCATAGCGTCAGGGTTTACATCAATTTGATACTCCTGCACAAAGCCACCAATAGATGCAACTTCTGATACACCTTCAGCAGATTGTAAAGCATATCGCACAGTCCAGTCCTGAATAGATCTTAACTCATGTAAATCCCAGCCCCCTGTAGGATTGCCATCTTTGTCTCGACCTTCTAAAGTATACCAGAAAATCTGTCCTAACGCAGTGGCATCAGGACCTAATGCTGGACTTACACCATCGGGAAGAGTCCCAGATGGTAGCGAACTGAGTTTTTCAAGCACGCGCGAACGTGACCAATAAAACTCTATATCATCATTGAAAATTATATAAACAGATGAGAATCCAAAGTTCGAATATGATCTGATAGTTTTGATACCTGGAATACCTAATAGAGAAACAGTCAGAGGATATGTTATTTGATCTTCAATATCCTGAGGAGAACGACCCATCCATTCGGTATACACAATCTGTTGGTTCTCACCAATATCTGGAATGGCATCAACTGGAACAGGATTTCTTGGGATTGAAGTTATATCCCAATCAAATGGAGCCGACATAATACCCCAACCGATAAACATCACTGTTATTAAAATTACAACAAGTTTATTCTCAAGGCAGTATTGAATAGTTTTATCAAGAAAAGACTGTTTTTGTCCATCTGGAATTTGAATGTTTTGAGACATATTTTATTCCTCTTTCCCAGATTTAGAACTGAATGTTTTTTGAATTTCTCCACATCTCAGCATTGATTCACCATAAAAAGAATTATAAACAGTATCAACAGTCTGAAGCCAGTGAGCACCTTTATTATCATTTGCCATAGGACAGAATGTCAGGTAATAATTTTTGTTTTCATTATGTCCAAATGAGTTTTCCAATTCAACAATTGGTTTGGATAATAACAAGAAAGATTTTCTTGAATTTTCAATAGATTCAGCATTGCTACCGACTTTGGCAGCTTGAGAAATAGAATTTGATATTTTCATCCAAACCATATGAGCATCACCTTCAAACAATGACATATCAATTTTTTTCACTACATTCAGAACATTCGTATATCCATTTGTAGCAGCATTGAGGTCATCACTTGCTAAAGCCATCTGAATTTCAAAATAATTTTCATAAAGAGGTTTAAGAGATGTAAGTGCTTTTGAATTTACATTATGATTTATGGTTTCTTTTTTTTCACTTTTTTGTTTCATCGAAGCCATGCCACCATCGCCATGATTATGCCCAGGAGGAGCTACACCACCATCAGGTGACATCATACTTGGTTTTGCTTGAATCTGAAGTTCAGCATCAATTTTGAAAGCACCATTGACAACAACAAGTTCACCTTCTTCCAGACCACTCTTGACAACATAAAAGTCACCAGCACGAGGGCCAAGTTCTACTTCACGTCCTTCAAACAATGGTTCCTCTTCATTCGGAATCTCGACATAGACAATAGCACGTTTTCCAGTTATCATTGGAGATGTTACTGGTACTAATAGTGGGGCATCTTTGTCTGTGATAGCTTTGGTTGAGTACCCAAGCTCTTCTGCTTTAACAAGTGCCATCCCGCAGACATCACATGACCCAGGACTATTTTTTACAATCTCGGGATGCATAGGAGAAATCCACTTGCCACTTAAATTTTTATCGATAACTTTACCATCTGAATCAAGTTTTGATTTCACAATTCCGCTAACAAACATATCTGGCTTGAGAAGATTATTTTTATTATCTACTATTGCTCTAATTTTTATTGTCCGTTTTTTTGAATTTACAACAGGATCAATAAAACTAATAATTGCATCAAATTTTTCACCAGGAAATGAAGTTGAACTAAACTGAACTTTTTGTCCGTATCGTAACCATGGAAGGTCAGACTCATATGCTTCAAAATAAATCCATAATTCTGATAAATCTACAATCGTATATATTTGTGTTCCTGTTTTCACATACATACCTTCTTTGGCATTTTTGTGAACAACGACACCGCCAATTGGAGCATTGATTGTTAGATGTGTAGTTGTTTGTTCTGTGTTTTCAATTTCTTGAATTTGTGTATCCGTTAAGCCATATAAACTTAATTTTTCTCTTGAGGCTACTAAGGTTTGTTCGGCTGTCCCTTTTAATATGCTACTTTTTGTTTTCCCTAATGCCCGTATAGCTTTTTTGGCTTGTAGTAATTCTTCTTGAGCTGCTAACAATTCCGGTGAATACATATACACCATATGATCACCTTTGTTAACAGTCATACCCGTAAAATCAGCATACAACCTGTCTAATCTACCTGGCACCCATGCAGTAATATAATTTACTTTTCTTTCATCATAGGCAATTTTACCAACCATGCGAATTTCTGCTTCTGCAAAGCCTCTACTCACAGGTGTTGATTGTATTTTTGCAAGTTCTTTTGCAAATTTAGAAATACGAATTTGGCTTGGGTCTAAATCTTCCCCGCTTCCTGTTTCAAGCGGAATAAGATCCATAAAACAGATAGGGCATTTACCTGGTTTTGGAAGTTTAATTTGAGGGTGCATAGAACATGTCCAAACTGTTGGCTTTGCCGATGCTTCAGCAGTATGTTCTTGTGTTGTTGTTTGGGAGGAGTCAGATCCTCCTGAAATCATTATCCCAAAGGAGAATGCCAGGATAATTACGATGACTAATCCAATCCATCCAGCCACTCCCTTTGGAGTGATCTTTTGTAGTATGTTTTTATTTGTTACTTTGTCATTCATAGCATTCTCCTAAAGAATTTATATCTACTTAGTGGTTGTGTCCACTGTGACCGTCACCACTATCTTTTTTCATTTCATGCTTCATATCCATTTTTCCGCTCTTACCGTCCATACTTTTGAGAACTTTTTGAGGGTCTTCATTAAAAGTTCCACGACATTTTTTACAACAGAAATAAATACGGCGACCTTCAAAATCAGAATAGACAGAATTTTCGTCTAACTCTTCACCTGAGACAGGACAAGTTTTCTGAATATTTTCAAATAAGATACCCTGTTCTCCTGCTTTTTTGAAATATGTATCAGGATCTTTTTGTAATTTACTTTTACACATTGGACAACAATGATAAACTCTTTGTCCTTGAATGTCAGTATATATTGATGAGTCAATTGCTCCACCCATTACAGGACAATTTGTTTGATTTTTTAACTCTTTTTTTGCTTCAGCCTTCTTGTCTCCAGCAAAAGCTGAGACAGATATAAGCATGATGCCTAAAAGAATCATTGAGAAGAGTTTAGTTGTTTTCATTTGTTACTCCTTTAAATAAGTTTATTTGGTTTTAAGTTCTATTCCAGTTAACATATCTATTTCGGCTTTTCTTTTAGCCAAATTTGTTTTTGATCTATCAAGCATAAGTTGAAAATTCAAAAGCTGTCTTTGGGCATCAAGAACATTTAGAAAGTCTGCTTTCCCCGCTTGATATGATGTATATGATGCATTAAGTGATTGTTCTGCCTTTGGAAGCAAGCCATCCCGATATAGTTGGACTTTTCTCAAAGCATCATCATGTTGAAAAATAATTCTTTCGGTCATTGCTCTAAGTTGGTTCTCCTTATCTTTTAATAAATATTCCGCTGATCTTTTCTTAGCTTTGGCTTCGCTTTTCTTTGAGTTATTCTTTCCAAACCAAAGTGGCACATTAATACCAACAGATGCTATCCATGGGTCTTTTCCACTTTCATCTAACAATGGATTAAGGGCTTCTCCTGTTTCTATATAGTCAATACCCAAGGTAAAATTTGGCAATGACGATTTATTGGCTAATTGTAAAGCATGTTCTTCTTTGGCAATCAAATGCTTTACAGCATTAAGATTTGGATTATTATTTAATACCTGTTCAATATAATTTTTATCTACTGCTGTCTCTTCTTGAAATTTAATCAATTCTGGAATTTGAAGGTCTGTTGTATCAGATATATTCATAACAGCATAAAGTCTTGCCTTGAGAGGTCGAACTTTATCTTCTAATGTAAGCATTCTGTCTTCAAGTTTTCCTAATTCAACTTGAGCTTTGATAACATCAGGATGTTGACTCAAACCTACTTTATATGTAGTTCTGGCTACAGACTCCCAAAACAAAAGAAGTTCAATATTTTCTTTTGTAATTTCTATTTCTTTTCCCAAAAAGTACAAATCATAATAGGCTGATTTTACTTGATATGATAATTTTAATAATGCAGCTTGAAACTTTTTAAAACTGACATTTGACATCTCAAATGCGACATCTTTCTTATCACCCAACGTCCCAAACCATGGAATATTCTGACGTAATGAAAATTTCTGATTCTGTGGTCCGACTCTTGTCTCAGCATTTTCAATAAAATACCCATAGACAATCATTGGATCAGGTAAAGCACCTACATACCCTGTTTTTTCTAAATCGCTTTTCCATTTATAGAAGACTGATTTTAGACCAGGATTATTCACAGCAGCTAATGTTAGATAATCTTTCAAACTTGAATTAGAGTTTACATTTACAAGAGTAGATTCTGCATCAAAATTTGCTTCAATCTCACTAACCTCTTCCCGTGCATCTTTTATGGAACTCAGTTCTGTTTGAGAATATGCTTTGTTTCCAACAAATAAACATAGTGACAATAAGATAAAAACTTTTAATTTCAATTTCATAAACAACCTCTTGTTTCATTTTGATTAAATACATATCAAATTACATGCCAAAAACTTAACTCCCACACAATCAACAACTTACAACTACGAGCCTATTCGTAAAACTGAATAATTGTTGACTATTCTTCAATAGTGAAGAATTTTATACAATATTCACTAATTTAAACTATCATTATTATAAATTTCACCTCAGTACATTCGTTTAAGATAAAATAAATCCTTATACACTAATTAGTTAACAACAATAATGAAATGTCAAAGTGAATGTGGTATATAAGTTGCTTATATAATTGGAAATTACTTTAAAGGATAATAATGCCTGAGCAAAAACTTAACACAAGATTAAAATTGATAATCTTATCTTCGACAATAATTATCACAATTGGTTTTCATTACGGTTGGATTACACAGCCATTCTTCGGACACATTCATTGGCTACATGCCTTGCATGGTCGATTCTGTTATATTCCGATTGTAATTGCGACTTCATGGTTTGGCTTACGTGGAGGACTATACACCGCATCAATAATTTCAGTTCTTGTCTTCCCTTATATAACTGAATTAGGCAATGATGTACATGAGTTAACTGGAGAAATTATAGAAATCGTATTCTACTTTGCAATTGCTATTGTAACTGGTGCTTTAGTTGAAAGAGAATTAAAAATAAGAAAAAAACATGAAAAAGCAAATTTAGAATTAGAGAAATCTCACCGCTTATCAATGGTAGGTCAAATTGCAGCAGGAGTTGCTCATGAAATTAAAAACCCATTAGCTTCAATTAAAGGATCGGTAGAAATCTTAATCGACGAACAAACAAACAAATCAGACAAAGAAGAATTCAAAGATATTGTCTTTAATGAAATAAAAAGAATTGATAATACTGTAACCAGCTTTTTAGAACTATCAAGACCTCAAGAATATCACTTTGAAAAAATTCAGTTATCCATGATTGTCAAAACATGTCTTAAACAAGTTAATGTTAATGCCTCAAAGAATAATATTATTATAGAAGAAAATCTAAAACCTGAAATCTATATAGAAGGTGACAAAGAAAAAATTCACCAAGTATTATTGAATTTACTTTTAAATTCGATCCAAGCTTCTCAAGAGAAATCTAAAATAATGGTGAATTTAACAGCCTCAAACTCTAAAGTTATTTTACAAGTTATTGATTTTGGAGAAGGTATCCCCCTCGAAACTATTTCTAAAATATTTGATCCATTCTTCACAACAAAACCAAGCGGTAGCGGCTTAGGTTTAGCTCTTGTAAAAAATATTATTGAAAAACATAACGCTACTATTGAATTTGAAAGTACACCTAATGTAGGTACTACTGTTACTGTTAAATTTCCAACGTATGGAGAATTTAAACAATGAAAATTTTATTAGCAGATGACGATAATTCACTAAGAAAAGTTTTGCTATTTAAACTCAAGCAAAAAGGATATGATGTTGTTGCTGTAGCAGATGGGCAAGAGGCATTGGATGAATTAAACAAATCTCAATTCGATTTATTATTATCTGATATTAGGATGCCAAAAATTGACGGAATAAAATTACTTGAACAGTCAAAGTTTATTCAACCTGACTTAAAAACTATTCTCATCACAGCTCATGCTTCGGTTCCACAAGCTGTGGCAGCATTAAAGTTAGGAGCCTTCGATTATATTACAAAACCATTTAATGATGAAGAGCTTTTCGTAACTATAGAAAAAACATTTCGAATTAAAAGATTAGAAAATGAGAATAAACAACTCAAAGGAAAACTGAAAGCTCAGAATTTTTTACAAAACTTTGTCGGTATATCAAAACCGTTTAAAGAAATGATTAAAATGGTGGATAAAATAGCTGATACCGATGCAACTGTCCTTATCTCTGGGGCATCAGGTACAGGAAAAGAAGTTATAGCTAAATCTATTCATTACAAAAGTAGACGCTCAGATAAAGAATTTATTGCTGTAAACTGTGCCGCAATCCCAAAAGATCTTATTGAATCTGAATTGTTTGGTCATGTAAAAGGGGCATTTACGGGAGCAGTAAGAGATAAAAAAGGGAAATTTGAATTGGCTGATGGAGGGACTCTTTTTCTTGATGAGATTGGTGATTTAAATATTGAGCTACAAGCAAAATTACTTCGAGTCATACAGGAAAGAATCATTGATCCTGTAGGTTCAGAATTTAAGAAAGAAGTAGATGTCCGACTTTTAGCAGCAACTAATGCCAATCTAAAGAGAAAAGTTTCAAAAGGAGATTTTCGTGAAGATCTATATTATAGATTGAATGTAATCCCTATAAATATTCCCAGCTTGAATGAGAGAAAAGAAGATATATCTATTCTTGTACAAGAGTTCTTAAAAAGGTTCAGTAAAGAAAACGATATTACAGTTTCATCAAAACTGATGGATACTCTTATGAGTTACTCTTGGCCTGGGAATGTGAGAGAATTAGAAAATTTAATTGAACGTATGGTTATTTTAAGAAAATCAAAAAAACTTACGGAAAAAGATCTGCCTGAAGATTTTGGAATCATTGAAACCATAACTCCAGTAAAAGATGAAGCACCAGAAAGTCATTTATCTTTTCATGAAGCAGAAAAAAAACTGATAATTGATACCCTTAATAAGTTTGCTTGGAACAGAACCAAGTCAGCAAAATTTCTTCAGATACCACGTCATGTTTTAATTTACCGAATGAAAAAGTACGAAATATTTTATAATAAAAACGAGTAACTTTTCTAAGAATTTGATTATTCTATGTTATTACTTCTAATTCATTTAATTATTTATCAATCACTAAAACAATTCTTATATTTTTTTCTTAACAAATAAAAATCGTATATTATTGCTAACTAGTATGTTGCGTAACATATTCGTAGTATAATGCCGAAGGGGGGATTTGAACCCCCACTCCCTTGCAGGAACTGCACTCTGAATGCAGCGTGTCTACCAGTTTCACCACTTCGGCTAATTGCTTACGATAAGCAATGGTAAATATAGATTTTCCCAATTAAAAAGCAATTGAAATCTCCAAAAAGAAAATTATGAAAACTCTTGCGAGGTACTCACTTATAAAGTATCTTGTCACTTATTGGATAAATTAAAATTTTGAGGTTCAAACTGAAAACACTCTGTATTTTACCTGCCTTTAATGAAGAGGGAAAAATTGGCAAAGTTATTAAAAAAGTAAAAGCGATTGGCGTTGTCGACCAAATTATTGTTGCTGATGACTGTTCAACAGATAACACAAAAGCTGAAGCTGAATCACACGGTGCGACTGTCATTAGACATGATATAAATATGGGTGTCGGTGCAGGAATAAGATCTGGTATCAAATATGGCATACAAAACGGCTTTGATATAGCTGTCATATTATCTGGTGATGACCAGCATGAGCCAAAAGAACTGCCTATGGTTCTTAAAAAACTAAAAGAAAATAATAGAAATTTTATTCAAGGTTCCCGTCGACTCAAAGGTGGCGATGCCGTTAATCCTCCACTTTTTCGGGAAATCACTACAAGACTTTTTTCAATAGTCATGACCATTTTTACAGGTCAAATAGTAACCGACGGCACCAATGGGTTTCGGGCGTTTTATCTTTCTATGTTTGATGACAAAGCTATTAATTTAGACCAACAATGGCTAAACACTTACGAGCTTGAGCCATATCTTTTATATAAAGCAATCAAATCAAAAAATATCGATGTAGTCGAAGTTCCAATTACCGTCTATTATCGTGGTGAGAAAAAATCATATTCAAAAATGAAACCGTTTCGAGATTGGTGGCGATTGTCACGTCCTCTTTTCTTTTTACGGTTTGGTATAAAGAGATAACAAAATGACAGATTTAGATTTTCAAGGGAAAAAAGTACTTATAACTGGTGGGGCTGGATTTGTTGGCTCCAATGTTACCGAACGGGTTGTAAAAAGCAATGGAAAAGCAATTGTTTTAGATGATCTTTTCACAGGCACACTTGACAATATAACCAAAGGAACTGAATACGAATTCGTAGAAGGTTCTGTTGCTGACGTTGAGCTTGTCAATAAACTTGCCAAAAAGGTTGACTACATTGCTCACATGGCTGCCAGAAACATTATTATCTCTACCAAGAATCCTCGCAATGATTACGAAGTAAATATCGGTGGTACACTCAATATTCTTCTTGCTGCCAATGAACATAAAGTTGAACGAGTTGTCTATACCTCATCAGCATCTGTCTATGGTAACCCTCGTATTTTACCAATCACTGAAGATGAACGCACGCTGACATTTTCACCATACTCCGTTTCCAAACTTGCTGGTGAAAATTATTGTCACGCCTTTTATGAAACATACGGAACACCGGTTACCTCTGTTCGTTACTCAAACATTTATGGACCAAAACAAGACCCGAAGAATCCATACTGCGGAGTTGTATCAAAATTTATTGAGATGCTTGACAACAATGAACGACCATATCTGCATGGCGATGGACAGCAAACACGTGACTTTACTTATGTTGATGATGCTGTCGATGGAACCCTTTTGGCTCTACTTTCCCCTAAAGCTGAGGGGCAGGTATACAATATTGGTACAGGTGTGGAGACAAAAATTGTTGAGCTGTATCAGATGATTGCTGAGTTGATGGGGAAAGATGCTAAACCAAAATATATTGACCGTCGTGACATTGATAACATTCGTCGCCGTGCGGTAAGCATTGAACTAATCCGCACAAGACTTCGCTGGCAACCACAGATTGGTATTCAACAAGGGCTCAAACGAACTCTTGAGTGGTACAATTCTCTTTAGTAATAATAGGTTGGATGATTTTTGAGAACTGATTTAAAAGAAAAGTTTAGAGATTTAATTCAGAACACGAATTTCATTCCCTTTGTACTTTTTACCTTATCAGTTTTATTGTATAATTATTTTTATCTCCATCAAGGGTTTGAGGCTCATATGGATGAAGGTTATCTTATCTCTTTAGGTAAACGAATAACCGACGGACAGATTCCATATACCGATTTTTATTTTCTGAGACCTCCATTATCTATATACCTTCAAGCTTGTTTCATTTCTCTTTTAGGTGACTCCCATACAATATATATCGGACGTATACTTTTTGTTTTCCAAACAACACTCTTAGTTATTTTAAATGCTCTCATTTATAAAAAACATCTAAACAAAATAGAGTTCTTTTTCATTCTGATCATCAGCTATATTATCACGACCTTGCTTTTGCAATTCCAATGGTACAGCTATGATGGTCTATTTTTTGCGGGGCTTTCTCTTTTTCTCTTACACAAAAAACAATTTATCTTTACGGGAGTTACTATCTTTTTAGCCGCAATGTCAAAACAAAATTACTTTCTCCTATTACCAGGAACAATATTTGTTTTACTAATTTTTCAAAAAGATTATGCAAACATAAAAACAATAGTCAAAGAACATGTTTCAAAAATACTTATTGGTTTTTCTTTAGGTGCATTCATTACATCTCTTTTCTTTCTCTTGTCAGGTAATCTTACACTTTTTATCGAACAAGTTTTTTTACTCCCAAAAGAGATTGCCGATATAAGCACACAATTTGCTCTCATACAAAATAACCCTGAGGCAATCGCACAGTCCTTGTTTTCAATTCTTGCGATTATCATAATTTATCACTTTCATAAAAATAAAATCATCTCATCTTTTCTAATAGCTATCATTATCTGTTTTCTGTATGCAGACTTCTATAACAATGTAAAATATTTTATTTTTAACATCATTTACATCAATATTACTGCAGCTATCTTATATCTTTATAATTACAACAAAAAAGAACAAGAACTACCCCACACTCTTCTTATATTTGTACCGCTTACAATAATCATACAGTACCTTGCTGGCTTTAGTTATGGCGGACTTCTCTTTGCCTACATGGGTGCTGGGCTAATGATGCCTGCTTTATATCTGATTTTAAGGAAAAACAAATCTCTGAGCATTCGAGCAATTCTTGTTCTTTTAATTATTGGTGGAATAGGATATAGACATAAATCAAATTACATCTACCAAGATTCACAAAGAGAAATCTTGAATTCAAATTTTTCACACCCAAGACTACAATCAATCATATCAAGTGAGAGAAGAACAAAATATGTTGATTTTATTACTGAAAATGTAAACAATTTAAGCGAACCAGATGATTTAGTTTTCTTTTTCCCTGATTATTCTTCTATGTATTATATTACTGGAAGACGTAACCCAACAAAAATAGAATGGTACTATAAGTTGGAATTTAATGATGCTATGCTTAAAGAGTCGGTAGAAGATTTAGAAAAGAACCACCCAAAAATTATTTTTCTTAATGGTGATTACATCCCAAAGGCATTAGCAATATTTGTTGCTAATAATTACACCTTAGTTGATTCCTCCTTTGACATTAAGATGTACCAGCCAAATATTGATAGTTTATAATGTAATAATAAATTTATATGGTTTCCCCATACGCCCAAATTCATTAAATAATCCAACAATACATTTGTACTCGCCGGGAGGTAAATCAATTTCTCTTCTTAAAGATATTACCTCTTTTGCGTTCCAGTTATATACTCTTGGATATGGGACAAAATCAAGGTTGATCATTTTATCACTCCCTTTAAGATGCAGATGGAAATAAATCCTGTAATCCTTTTGTAAATTTACAAGAGCAACAAAGCTGAACAAAATTGCATGTGGAATATCATCAATATATTCGTATTTAATATTTACAATTTTTATTTTATCATTAATTACATAATCTTGTGTAATCATCCTAATCGAATATCTGTTGTTAAATATTTGAGAAATGACTCTTATTGTAAAAAATAATATGAACCCTATTATAATAACATAAAAGATATTTTTATAAATTTTAATATTTAATCTGAACTTCTTTTTTACCCACTGAAAAAAATTTAAAATAATTCGGAGAAGATATAAAACAATAAAAAACGTAGCAACTCCAAGATGAATACCTAATAAAAGAAATCTTACATCAGCACCTGCCCAAAAGTCACATTGAATATTCAGATATTCCACATAGTTGATACCACCAAAGATAAAAACGCCTAAGAGAATTACTGAGAAAATATATTTCAAACAAATCCAATTACTATTATTTTTATAAGTTACAATACTCTTTAATGCAATCAATGCGATAGGTATGACAAATACAAATGGCGGAAACAGAAGTCTCGTTTCTCTTGTAAAGGCAAAAAACAACGCAATAATAAAAGTAAGGATAAGAGTACTTATACTACCAAAAACTAAGAGTTTATACTCTTTTAGAACTTTATTAAAATATAGTTTCACACATCCCACAAAATAAAGTAGCCAGATAAAACCAAATGAAAGAAATATTGACATCAATGAATCATTAGTTCTCCCATGATTCTCAAAATTAAAATTGAATAATCCCCACCTACTAGAACTAATTTCCTGCCAAAGAAAAAGGCGATAAATAATATATATTAAAATTGGCAATAGTATTGAGATTAATTTTAACTTACTATTATTATTTTCTCGA
The DNA here is from genome assembly GCA_024280115.1 of Bacteroidota bacterium. Classification (GTDB taxonomy): domain Bacteria; phylum Bacteroidota; class Bacteroidia; order Cytophagales; family Cyclobacteriaceae; genus JAAUQL01. The sequence continues at coordinate 26,563 of JAJRQT010000162.1, forward strand.
TGTAAATAAACTATAAAAATTAAGATTGGTACAAAAATAATTGTTTGTTCACGAGCCATAAGCCCAAGTAATAGAAAAAGTCCAACATGATTCCATTTAAGTTTAATCAGATTTATCAACATAAGCATTATAAACAGATATGCCCACATATCATCCCAAGTATAAACTGGAGAAAAATGAGCACCTAATATTGGATAAGCAGTCAAGAGAATAATTAAACCTATAATTGACCAATATTTGTCAAAAGATAACAATCGAAGATATTTATAAAAGACAGAACCAATAAGAAGAAATAAAATATACTGCACAACAAAAAAAGATTCTTTTATAGGAAGTAGAAAAAACTGATGAAACAAAAGAGTAGCATAATTTTGAAGTAGTCGATGGGCAAAGGGAGCATATTCAAGATGCCATGTTACTCTTTTCAACCAGATTTCTTCTGTTTGATCCATCGGTGATCCAAAAGTGTATAAATGAATATACACCGATAACATCGCCAAAAGTGTTGTTATCAGTATAGGAAACTTAAACTCAGATATGAATGTCCCTAATTTTTTTTTATATGTAATTTCTCCCATAGAAGCAAAATCTATACTATAAGCACTCATTTGTAAAGCATAGATAAAAAAATCCTATTATAATTTATTTAGTTTATAAAGGCTGCAGATGCCAGAAAATATCAGCGTACCTTGATTTAACTACTTCATCAAACTCGATGCTTCTAGTTGGAGGATGCAGTTCAAACATTCCTCTCTCATGCTTTTTAATAAAGTTGTCAGGAGAAAGAAGAAAGTCTACTTCGAACACTTTCTTTTTAGCTTCTGCTTTTTTATTAAACTTCACTTCATACAAAGTAAGAACAAACTTGTTTGAATCTTTTTCACGAGGCATATAGACATAATCAATCGGGCTATATCTGTTATATGCCAAGACATACGCCAGCATATCTGCTTCAATTATTTTAATAGCCTGATCTAAAAACATCTCACGTTGGTCAATACGTCCTGCGGTGTGTGCGGTCATATTATTTAGAGGTATAAATAGATAGTACGGTAAATAACAAGACTCAAGGTAATGTGTTGTTAAAAATACTTTGTCATACGTTTCAACATTTTCAAAAACCTTCAAATCATTTGTTGGGACACGTTGTTTCAGACCATTCTGAAATTTCACTGATTCATAATTTTTAGTCAGCGAGTTTGATTCAATTACAAACAACAAAAAAATTATTCCGAAGACACCAAAAGACACAGCTTTATTAAGTTTACATTTATTCAACAGCACCATCACTCCGATTGAAGCAGGAGCCAAAACGAAGACATGAAAAAATTCTAAAATTTTTCTTGATTGAAATGATGACTCATCTAAATTCATATAACGGTCTAATAGAATCAATAAGAAACCACCTAAAAACAAATATAACAATCTCCCTGTTTTGTGACTACGAAAAAGATAAAATAGAAAAAATATTCCAAAAAAGATTAAAAGACTTTCAATAGTTACCTTACTCCAATGCGAAGTTAAATTTGTATGTCTGAGTCCAAACCATACGTTTTGTGCGGAAGACATTCCATTCCAATAAATAGACCTTAGTAATGGCACCCAATAGACCGCACTCACAAGAGCTACGCCAACCATGAGAATAACTTTGTGCCGAACCTCAAAGATAATATTTGAAAGATTTTTTTCTTTACTGTATTGTTGAATCAAAGTAATAGGTAAAACAATAAATGCCATAAAGAACCAATAGTAATATGTCATAAAAATGAGACCGCCCAAAATAGCACCATACAGATAAAACTTCCAATCAAACTTATTCGGCTTTTTATCCTGACCAACTCTTTCAAAATAGTATAGCCACCACGGCATAAACAGAGCCGCGGTTATATGTTCATAATAAATCCAATCTAAATATCTGAAGGCAAAGAAAATAGTCCCCACGACGATTGCTGCAGCAATAGATGGTTTCACTATTTTTTTCCATGACCAATAAAGCAACCACGGGTATAACAAAAATATAAATAAGTAACCATACTTAATTGTTTGATACGCTTCAATATTAATCAGCTTCGCATAAAGTGCCATTATGTAAAACCATAAAGGTGGATAAAAACTTGGAAGGTCTTTGAGATACCAATCTGTAAAAAACGTATTATAATCCATCATTTTGCAAATCAATGCCAACCGATTCCCATTATCCCCCCAATGTCCATGCATGCCATATTCAGTACCTGAAAACATAATACCATAGAGTACAACAAAATACGCTGAAACAGCAAAAACCGTCAATGCTGGTACATATGGTTTCTCACGTTTCCAATAGATGATAAATGCTGAGACGAGAATCCATGACAACGCCCAAAATTTTGATTTAACAATATCAATGGTATGTTCATCAGAAAGATATGTGTACCCCTCAGCATGACCATATAACTGAAAGCCTATAATCACTAAGACCACAAAGGCAGCAAAGAAATACAAATTTTCTTTTTTTATGTTTTTTATGACTCCCATGAAACAGAATGTACTGATTTGTATAATATTTGTAAAGTCATTAGATTACTATACAGATAATCACATGCAAAAAAAAAAGCCCGCCAAGATGACGAGCTATTTTTATATTCAATTGTGTATCAATCATTAATTCAAATAAGCTCGCAATGAACGGCTTCTTGAGGCATGACGGAGTCTTCGAATCGCTTTTTCTTTTATCTGACGTACCCGTTCACGGGTAAGAGAGAATCGAGCTCCTATCTCTTCAAGCGTCAACGCTTTCTCATGGTGTAAACCAAAGTAGAGATTAATTACTTCCGCTTCTCTTGGTGTCAATGAATCCAACGCTTTTTCGATTTCTACTTTTAAAGACCCATCTAATAGGGCTTCATCAGGTGAAGGTTGGAATTCATCTTCTAACACATCAATAAGGGAATTATCTTCCGATGCGGAAAATGGTGCATCTAATGAAAGATGCGAGTTCGAGATTTTCAATGTATCAGACACTTCGTTTTCAGAAAGCTCCAGCTCTTTTGAGATTTCCTCAGGAGATGGCAGACGCCCCAACGATTGTTCTAACCGTGATGAGACCTTTCCGATTTTATGGAGGGTTCCGACTCTATTTAAAGGCAAGCGCACAATTCGGCTCTGCTCAGCAAGAGATTGCAAAATAGCCTGACGGATCCACCACACGGCGTAACTGATAAATTTGAACCCACGGGTTTCATCAAACCTCTTGGCAGCTTTAATCAATCCGATATTACCTTCATTGATTAAATCAGCCAGAGACAAACCCTGGTTTTGATATTGTTTTGCCACCGAAACAACGAACCGCAAATTAGCCTTTGTTAATTTCTCCAAGGCTCTTTTGTCGCCTTGCTTAATTTTTCTCGCTAACCGCACTTCTTCTTCGGCGTTAATAAGAGGGGTTTCCCCGATTTCACGAAGATACAGATCCAAGGATCTATCTTCATCGCGATATTTTAAGGATTGTTTAGCCAATTTTCTGACTAACTCCTTCCAACTTAAAATGTTTCATCTCAGAACTTTTCTGAGTTACCACAATATATTCCATACTACAATTATGGTCGTACTACTTTTCGTGCCACTGAACCATCTGGCTCTACTACAATCATCGGAATTCTTTTTACCGACGAAGGCAATTCATCAGATATTGCAAGAATATCATCTATCGACGATACCGACTGATTATTTACCTGCAAAATCACTGTTCCTCTTCTAATTGAAGAAATATCTGCTGGAGTACCTTGTCCGACACGTCGAACAAAGACACCATCAATTGGCTCTATTTTCAACAATGCCGCCAACTCCTCAGAGAATGAGACTAACTCCATACCAAGCCAACGAACTGAACGAGTATCAGGAGGAATCACTGCTCTGGGGTCGTTACTTTCCAAAGATGCCATAAATGTATCCCTGTCAGCAACAATCACATTTGCTTCATGACGAACAGATTCTCGTATATATTCAACTGGTACAGGTTGTCCGCCTTTTGCCTGAGAAATAAGAACTGACAAATGTTGATTATTTTCAATTTCCTGCCCATTTATTTTTAAAATAATATCACCAGATTTTATCCCCGCTCTATCGGCAGGAGAATCTGTAAAAACTGAATCAATTTTTACACCATGAAGACCATCAATTCCTTGTAGTCTTGTTTCTCTTTCAGTCAACCGACCAAGCCAAACGCCTAACCATCCACGGTTTACCTTGCCTAAAGCAATCAAATCAGGTACCACCGAACGTGCCAAGCTAATTGGTATCGCAAATCCTATCCCAACAGATGCACCCGTTGGAGATGAAATCGCCGAGTTGACTCCTATACATTCACCACGCAAATTCAACAATGGTCCACCAGAATTTCCAGGGTTAATCGAAGCATCGGTCTGAATATAATCCTGATAAGTTGGTGTTTCTGTTCCAAAATTTAAATCCCGTCTACCTTTTGCTGAAATAACTCCAACAGTTACAGTACGGTCAAGTCCTTGTTGTGGAAATGGATTCCCAATAGCAATAGCCCAATCGCCTACTTTTAGGTTTTCCGAATCACCAAATGGAATTATTGTAATTTTTTCATTCTTTGGATCAATCTTTAATACTGCTAAATCTGTTTGTGGATCAGCCCCTACCAATGTTGCTTGATATGTATAACCAGATGAAGTCGTTACTTCAAGTTTCTGTGCATTCTCTACAACATGGTTATTTGTAAGTATATATCCTTCTTCTCTAAAAAAGAAGCCTGATCCCGACGATGTCCCGCCAGAACCTCTATGCCACCATTGCGAATCAGGTGTAGCTGATTTTGCCGAAATATTTACGACTGCATCTGAGGCATTTTCAACAACTTGCACAAATGGAGACTCTGTCTGACCATCACGATATGCAACAGGCATAAGCCCTGTTTGGGCTATATTGACAGGAGTCTGTGCGATAGTTTTTGGGGTAAAGTCCATATTTGATGTGACCAACATCCCAAAAAATGTAAAAAACAACGCCGTCAAAACAAAAAGTGATACTGATTTAACCGGCTTTTTCGTATCTTGTTTTTTATCCTGAGGAGAAATTCTACCCAATTTCAATTATCTAGTCCTCCGACTATTTAGCCAAGTAAGATAGTGAACGGTTTCTATTTGGTCAAGCTCTTTATGACCAAACTCTATCTATTATGTTTAACGTATCAATACCAGAAATGATGCATTTTATTTCAAATTTTAACATTTATTTACTCTCTTTAAGACAATACAGTGACAAAAACGATGCAGATTATTTTTTGGAATTTTATTCGGCATATATCATGTACCGACTGGGCATTGCCCTGTCTTTGATATATGTTTTCAGGGGCCTATTCCTGACGAATTCAACCTTATTAAGTCGAAGCTCCCCAATCCCCTTCCCTGGCTTGACACCGGATCCAGTCCTATTTAATTAACGGTAATTTGTGTACGCTTGTCGCCTTCGTCTGCCTCTATTTTTCCTTAAAGCAAATACACAAAGGAACCAATCTTTTATAATTGACTATAATAGGATATATAGTATTTTAAAAATACCCACTTGAAAGGGAGGAGCTTTTTTGCTCTTATGAATAAAAAAAAGATTAAAGTTTTCCTTCTATTATTACCATTCATCATTATTGCGATTGCGATATTAAGTTTAGTAGTGTTTTCAGTAATTATGTATCTCACTTTCAGTAATTAGTTTTTTTTGACTATAATAGGATACTGAATGAAATTAGTAAAAATAATTTTAGCCATATTATCAATCCCTTTGATAATTATCTGTCTTTTTTATATAGGTGTTTATGTGTTTAGCTTTTTAGCTTTAATTTTATGGAGTGATGTCCCAGAAGAATTTATTACTGAAAAAGTTAGCAATTCTAGATATGATATCATTCTCTTTAAAAAAGATTATGACATAAGTGCAAATAGACCATATGTAAATATTTCAGTTATTGACAAAAAAGATTGGTTCCCGTCTGAAGAGTTTATAATTAAGGCAAAATATAGAGATTCTGGTTATGTTTATTTTGTAGATACAAACATAATAAATGTTATTTTCTTGACTTATGAAAAAAATTCTAAAACACTGACTAAATCAGACTCAGTGACTGTTGATTTAAGAAAAAATGATGGAATATTACGCATCAATTAAATTTGGTAGGCTTTGGGTTAAGGCATGCCTTAACCCGACATATCGGAACATGCAAGCCTATTCTCTACAAAATTTTACTTTGATTACCCCCTCACTTTCCTATTCTCTCTTGTTGACATTTGTACAAAAACCGTCTACTTTGAAACAACTATGAGTAACCCATTTACGATGAAAAAAGAAATCTGCGATATAGGAAAATTGCTGTACGAGAACGGCATGCTTGCCGGTTCCGATGGCAATATTTCGGTCAAACTTGACGATGATCGTATCATGATAACCCCATCTGGTGTCGCCAAAGGGCGGATGTCACCCGATGAGATGGTTATTGTCGACATCAACGGCAAACATCTGCAAGGCAACAAAAAAGCATCATCTGAAATGCTGATGCACTTAGCTGTCTATAAAGCACGACCAGAAATCAAATCATGCGTTCATTCGCATGCTCCTTACTCGACTGCCTTTGCGGCAGCAGGAATTGAGCTGAAAGAAGATATTTTGCCCGAAGTGGTTCTGTTTATCGGTGGGATTCCTCTTACTGATTACGCTCCTCCGGGAACCGATGCTCTGCCAAAGTCGCTTGAGCCGTACTTAGCTGACTCCAACGCCTTTTTGCTACGTAATCATGGGCTGTTGACTATCGGACATGACCTCACCGAGGCGTTCAACCGTCATGAGACAGTCGAACATTTTGCCAATATTGTCCATCTTGCCCGTCAATTAGGCAATGTCAACTCGATACCATCTGATGATTTCAAACGTCTTGAGAAAATGCGTGCTAAGCTCGACGATGCCTGGAATTCCTAAAACTTAAGCGGGTTGTTATGATAAAAAAAGTTCTAATCGACAAAGCCAATCGCACTTATCAATTTCCACCTGACCTTTTTTCATTTTTACCCGACAATGATAAACCATCTCTAATAAAAAAAACCGAACTGATTGATTTAGGCAAGTTCAACTGGAATATCCCATACGACAATGACACCAACTTCACCCCCGAAGATTTACAGCCTGCCAAAACAGAAAAAATTGAACAGCTTAAAGAAGCAATTTCCGACTGGCTCTACGAACAACACAAAGTCCGTATCAATCCCAAAAAAGAAATCTACATCGGTGGGTCTATTTCCCAGACACTTTTTGCAATTGGTCTTTCATTTATCGACCCAGGCGATTTAGTTTTTATCCCTGAACTCGGCTACCCACTCTATCGCAAAGTTATCACCGCATCAGGCGGTGAACCAGTCAGCTATTCAGTATCATCAAAGACTGATTTCAAACCAGACTTCAAAAAACTATCGACTCGCATTGGCCATGTCAGCAGACTACTCTTTTTAAATTCACCCCATAACCCAACAGGGTACACAATGGGGCAGAACGAATTTGAACATCTTGTCTCACTTGCCTCAAAAGAAAATATTGCAATCATAAATGATGCCGCCTATCAATCAATTGGCAAAAACCAAGCGACCTCATTGATAGGTACAAAAAATGGGAAACGAGTCGGACTCGAAATCAATTCTTTCTCCTACCAGTTTGGACTCCCTCGTCTGCCATTTGGATTTGCCGTTGGCAACAAAGAACTGATTGCAGGTATCTCACAAACAGCGACGCTCTTTTCATCGCACATTCCGAACTACTATGTCGATTTAGCCCTTGAGGGTATCAGGAAGTTCCCCTCGGAAAAAATATCAGATTTGCAAAAACAGCTTTCAAAGTCAAAAACTGAAGCCGAGAAATTATTTGAGCTACTCAACATTGAAAACTGCTCATCAGAGACAATGCCATTTATTTGGGGTAAACTCGCAAAACGAAAATCTGCCAACAAATTTGCAATCCAACTTTTCAGAAAATTCCGTATCCTCTCTGTCCCTGGCACAGTCTTTGGCAACAACGGTGAAGGATTTATACGCCTTTCACTCACCGCTCCAATAACTGACTATCAAGAAGCGTTCAAACGAATTCAAAAAAGACTATCACTCCTAAAAAAAGGCACCAGCACCGATGACTGATAAGATCAGATTAATAGGCTTATCGTTTTACGGCTACCATGGTGTTTCATCCTCTGAACAGGAAACAGGAAGGATGTACGAAGTCGACTGCGAACTTGAAGTTGATTTAACCCAAGCGGGACAGTCGGACAATTTAGAACATACGATAAATTACGAATCAGTCTACCTGACAATTAAAGAGTCAGTTGAAAATAAAAAATATTCCCTTTTGGAAAAATTAGCTGAAGAAATTTCTCAAAATATTCTTGACAAGTTTAGTGTTAATCAAGTAATTTTACGTATACGAAAGATGAACCCGCCGATTGCGGGTCATATTCAGGCTGTTGAAGTAGAAATCTGTCGTCAACAGAATTAACGGGCATAAACAAACAACGAGGTAACTATGGCTGAAATAGTATATATTCTCTCAGGTTCAAATTTAGGCGATCGTGAAAAAAATCTCGACACCGCATGCGACAAACTTGAATCACTCCCAGGTTTAGAAATCATCGCCACATCGGCTTTGTATGTTTCCAAAGCACAGGACATGGTCGGAGAACATCCTGATTTTCTCAACCAAGTCATCATGGCTGAATTTCAATTTCGTCCAAACGAACTACTCAATGGGCTCGAAAAAATCGAAACCGATTTAGGTCGCACCGAAAAAGGAAAACTGCAACCTCGTTTTATCGACTTGGATATTTTACTTTTTGGTGATGAAATTATTAACACCGAAGAACTAACTGTTCCACATAAAGAACTCCTAAACCGTCCTTTTGCTATGATTCCTCTGTTACAAATATCTCCTCATGTCGTACATCCTGTGAAGAAAAAAGCAATCGCAGAATTTGTGACAGAAGCTGACGAAAACAAAGTAGAATTGTATAAAGATCATGTCGCACGAAATATTTAATCCAAAATACATAGCTGTCGAAGGTGTCATAGGTGTTGGCAAAACAACATTTTCAAAAATGCTTTCAGAATGCATCGATGCAGAACTGTTGCAGGAAGAAGTATTTGAAAACCCGTTTCTGGTAGACTTCTATAAAAACCAAAAACGGTTTGCATTTTCTTGTCAGATGTATTTTCTCATCTCACGTTTCCAACAGCAACAACAACTGATGGTGCGTGATCTGTTTGCCGAACGGATTGTCGCCGACTATCTTTTTTCAAAAGATTCAATCTTCGCATCAATAAATCTTTCAGACCGAGAACTTACTCTCTACAACAAAGTTGCTCCGACTCTCTCGCAAAACATCCCAAAACCTGACTTAGCAATTTATCTGCAAGCTTCGACATATACTCTCACAAAGCGAATCCAAAAACGAAACTACTCATTTGAAAAAACAATCGGTGCTGACTATATCGAAGTACTCAACAAAGCCTACGATTATTTCTTTTTCAACTATACCGATACACCATTGTTAGTTGTCAAAACAGATGAAATTGATTTTGTCAACAACCCTGAACATTTTGAAGATCTAATCGAACAGATTTCAAAACCGATAACCGGGAAAAAATATTACTCACCATCTGGACATCTCGCAGGAAAATAAATCATGTCATCAATTAAAAACCGAAAAAAAATAACAATACAATCGTTCATACAAAAAAAATCTAAGAAGAAAAAAATCACTGTCCTCACTGCCTACGATTATTTTATCGCCTCTCTTTTGGACAACGCTGGTATCGACGCTATCTTAGTTGGTGACTCAGCAAGCAATGTTATCCATGGTCACGCATCGACAATTCCAATCACGATGGACATCATGGTCGCCCATACTGCCGCTGTCGCACGGGGAACATCAAAGGCACTCTTGATTGCCGACATGCCATTTCTCTCATACCAACCATCAATTGAAACCGCAATTCTAAACGCAGGACGGTTCCTAAAAGAAGGAAACGCCGAGGCGGTCAAGATGGAAGGTGGTATCGAAATGTTTGACACAATTAAAAGAGTCATCGAAATCGGCATTCCTGTCATGGGGCATATCGGTCTAACACCACAATCGATTCATAAATTTGGCGGTCCAAAAATTCAAGGGAAAAAAGAAAAATCAAAAACATACCTTATGGAATCCGCATTAGCACTTGAAGAAGCGGGCTGTTTTGCTATCGTCCTTGAACTTTTAGAGTCAGATATTGCTACGGAAATCAGTGAAAAACTTCAAACTACCGCAACAATCGGAATCGGTGCGGGAGTTAATTGTGACGGTCAGGTTTTAGTAACAAACGACATGATTGGGTTGCGTGATGAAAATTTCAAACCAAAATTCTTACGTGAATATGCCAATATCTCCCCGATTATTTCAGATGCGGTCGAAAAATATATCGAAGATGTCGCCAATGCCAACTTCCCATCTGAAGATGAGTCATATTAAAAGAATAAAGACCAGTTAACTCTCATTAACTTAATTATAATTCTTTACAAGCTAAAGATACTCTCTTACATTAAAAAAATAAACACAGGGAAATAAATCAAATTTAAATTATTTAGGAGACATTATGGAAAAGTATTCAGAAATGTTTATGGATTGGGTTTGGGCATACGGACCTAAAATCTTAATCGCACTCGCTATTTTTATCGTCGGTCGTATTGTCGTCGGCATGGTTGTATCATTACTAAAAAAAGTTATGAAGAAAGCAAACATGGACGACACCTTAACAAGTTTCATTGCAAGTATAGCAAAAATCTTTTTACTCTTAGTTGTCATTATCGCCGCATTAGAATCATTGGGAGTCAATACAACATCCATGGTTGCTATCTTGGGTGCTGCTGGTTTGGCTATCGGTTTGGCTTTGCAAAGTTCACTCTCAAACTTTTCATCGGGTGTCATGCTTATCATCTTCAGACCATTTAAGTCTGGTGATTTTATCGAAGCGGGTGGTGCTGTTGGTGTTGTTGAAGAGATTCGTATTTTCAATACGCTTATGAAAACTGGAGACAACAAATCTATCATTATACCAAACTCAAACATCATGGGTGGAAATATCACTAACTTCTCCGCCAAAGAAACCCGTCGTGTCGACATGGTCTTTGGTATCGGCTATGACGATGACCTCAAAAAAGCAAAAACACTTCTTGAGAAAATGGTTGCTGAAGATAACCGTGTCCTCAAAGAACCTGCCCCTGTTATTGCAGTAGCAGAACTTGCTGATAGTTCGGTTAATTTTATCGTACGTCCATGGGTAAAGTCTGCTGACTATTGGGGACTTTATTGGGACTTCATGGAAAAAGTAAAACTTACTTTTGATGCTGAAGGTATCTCAATTCCTTATCCTCAACAAGATGTTCACATGCACCAAGTAGACAATAAATAGAAAGAACAAATATAAAATGAAAAAGTTTTTATTATTATTACTTACAATTGCTCTATTCACAGGAGTAACTTCACAAGCAGCCGACTCAACTGCAACTGGTTGGCAACGATCAATGGTCGTCGACGTAACTACGACCCAAACAGGTTACTCTGATTCATGGGTTGGTGGTGAAGCAGGTTCATTTAACTGGGTTGGCAATATCAACTCATCTGCTCAAAAACAATTCAGTCCAAAACTGAATTTTAAATCTACTCTCAAAGTTTCTTTTGGTCAGACAAAAACACAAAGTGCTGAAACAAAAGAGTGGAGCCCAGCAGTGAAATCAACTGACTTAATTGACTTTGAAAACGTTGGCAAATTCACTCTTGGTGGCTTAGTTGACCCTTATATTGCTTTCAGAGTCGAAACGCAGTTTTATGACGGTTCTGTTGAAAGTATGAAACAATACTTCTCCCCACTTAAATTTACAGAGTCAGCTGGTATCGCACGTCTCTTTTTCAAAAAAGATAAACAGTTCCTTACCAGTCGTCTTGGTTTGGGACTTCGACAAATTTATAAATCAAGTGTTATCGACACTGACCCATTACCAACTTTGACTACTTATGAAGTCTTTGATACTACTCTCACAGATGGTGGATTGGAATCTGTCACTGATGCCGTCTTTAAATTATCCGAACGGATGACCTTTACTGGAAAACTGACTCTCTACAAAGCATTCTTCTTTTCAGAATCTGATGCTGTCAAAGGATTAGAATCTGAAGATTACTGGAAAGCAGTTGATGTAAACTGGGAAAATATTATCTCAGCACAAGTGTCAAAAATTATCACCGTGAACTTGTACACACAGCTTCTCTATGATAAAGAGATAAGCAAAAAAGGTCGTTTCAAAGAGACCATTGCTATTGGATTTGTGTTTAAATTGATTTAAGATATTTGTAATAATATTTTTTTATTAGAGGTGTAAGTCGGGTTCAAAAAACCGCCAATAGGTGGAAAAAGAACCCGACTTTTTTATTAATTCTCTAAATCTACTCTCGCCCAATACGATATTGAAACTGCACGACTTGCCTGACAGTGTCAACTCCTACCGCTCCGACGAAAATATCTTATAAAGAAATAGTCGAATCAACATTCAACACTAAAAAATAATATAGTTAATTAAAATGAAATGAAAAGATTTATCGTAGATACCCTGATAGATACAAGGTAACTAAGGCAACTACGACACCACCAATGGCAATGAGACCATAAACCCATATTGGTGTATTTTTTTTAATAACAATTGGTTCTGATTTTTCTGGTTCGGGTTTTCTCATTCCTAATTCACGACGATACTCTTCAAATGCTTCATAATCAGCAAGGAATCCCTCACAGCTATCATATCTTCGAGTAACTCGGATGGCTAATAATTTGCTGAGTATTTCAAGAATTGCTTCAGGAAGTTCATTTTGAATATCATCAAAACGTAAATTGCCCGCATTGTCATAGCTTGGATTTCTTCCTATAACCATCTGGTGTAAGATGACACCGAGTGCATATATATCACCCTGCTTGGATGGTTTATGTTCTGGTGGGTTATACCAATTTTTTTTCTTCTGTGGTTCATAATGAGCTGGTAAACCAAAATCAGTTAGCTTGGGGACATCATCCTCATCAAAAAGAATATTTGATGGACGTATATTAGTATGAACAATTTTATTTTTATGAGCATGATGCAAACCAGAGGTCACAGCCAAAATAATATCAAATGCTTTTTCCCAATTATATTTTCGAGCCATCCGATCAGCCAAAGAACCACCCTTGGCATATTCAATAATAATTACCGTATTTTTTTTATTACCACCTGCTCCAAAGATATTAATTATGTTTTTATGTTTTAAAGAACTAAGCAACTTTGCTTCTTTGCGGCCCTGTTCACCACGAGCATGTTTTTTTATAACATACAGTTTTTTAGTAACTCTATTTTCAACAAGCATTGTAGAACTATAACGAGTTTCTTTTATCGTATCCAAGTGTCGGCATTTACCTAAGAAAGAATCTGAACCAACAGTTGTTACCTCAGCTTCTGGTAATGCTACTCCCCCAGTATTAATGATTTCCAAAATAGCATCTTTGAGTTCTACTGCTTTCTGGAAACGATCTTTTGCTTCAGAGGCAAGACATTTTGTGATAAGTCTATCATACTCCTTTGGTATCGTAGTATCAATTTCAGATGGTAATTTAAAACGTCCAAGAGGTTTTTTCCCAACAAGAATTTCATAAATCATAATTCCAGTCGCATATATATCTGTCGTCTGATCAACATTGGTCGAGCTTAATTTTTGTTCAGGAGACATATAGGCAAGGGTTCCCATTATCATATCTGACGAGGTCATCTCTGCTTCAGGAATCCCGACAATCTGAGCTATTCCAAAATCAGCGACGAGAGCATTTCCCTGTCTATCAATTAGTACATTAGTAGGTTTTATATCACGATGGATGACACCATTGTTATGAGCATAATCAAGTGCCTTACACACCTGTACGATCATTTCCATTTTTACTTTTAGAGAGACTTTGCCCGAATCGATAACTTCACGAAGCGAGGTACCATCAATGTAATTCATAATAAAATAATAGCGTCCACCAGTGGAACCTTTATCTATTACATTTACAATATTTGGGTGATTAAGTTTTGCTACAACAACTGATTCCCGTTCAAAGCGTCGGACGATTTCTGGGTCATCGGAAAAATTGGATGATAGGATTTTAACTGCAACATCCCTATCCAAGGATTCTTGTTTTGCTTTATAAATTTCAGCAGCACCACCCTGACCGATTTTTCCAGTCAAAACATATTCGCCGATTTTGAGTTCTTTACGTTCTTTAACAGCTTCTGACATATCTCTTTTCTCAATAAAATAAGGGATAATCGTGTTATACGACTATCCCTATATTAATCGGCAGTTTATGTAAAAAGATTATTTTATCAAGAGCATTTTCTTGGTCTCTGTCCCTTTTTCATGAGATAATCGGTAGAAAAACAAACCCGATGTATGCTCGGATGCATCGAATTCAACAGTATGAGAACCAGCAGCATAACGGCCAGAAGCAAGAGTTTCGACTTTTTGACCTAATACGTTATAAACTTCAAGCGTCACAAATGAAGCAGTTGGCAATGAGAATCCAATAACAGTAGACGGGTTAAATGGGTTCGGGTAGTTTTGAGAAAGAGCGAATTCGGTTGGAAGAGAAGCATTTATACCATCATTTATATCAGTCGGGACCAAAATCGCTACATTACCAGATGAAAATTCAGGATAATAGGTTACATTACCATCTGGAGATGCTAATATAACAGTTGTTTCAAAAATAAGACCACCAACATCAATTGATTCATTTACTGAGTCAATTGGTGCATTTCCAGGACCAGCATCATTTTTAACAGTAAAAAACATAGTCGCCAGCAACCCATTTGGTGAAATCAGGGAAGGAATTTCGATAAAATTTGTCGGTATATAGGTAATACGTATAATATCAGGACTTGAAAAAGTATCTACCAAACCAGCAAAATCAGCATTGATAAAAGTCCCTATAAATGAGACAGAATCAAGGGCTAAATCAGAGTTTGAATATCTAAGCGGAACTGCTAAACCTGAAATATCATGAGTGTTACCAGTCAAACGAATCCCTACCGCTATCTGTTCACCACGTTGGGCTGTTACGGAGTCAACGGAAACTGTACCCGCCAGAGTTTGACCGACTACTTCTTGGTTTGTTATCATCATCGCAAGAGCGAAGATAAACACAGCTAATATCAATTTTTTCATTTTGTCAACCTTTCGGTATTCATACCATTCGGTATTTTATAAACCATCTCTTTTTTTCTCTTACTAAATCCGAAATAGGTTAATGCAACCGATATGCCATTGCCAAAAATTCTCAAAAAAAGAGAATTTATTTTTGTTTCGAGTAGTAACATTATTTGTAATACATTATGTAGTATCTAATTACGCTAATTTCTTATTCATATAATATAGTACCTTTTGCTGTGCAAGAAGAGTACAATTATGATACTTATACTTCTGAAGTCATTATGAGATGAAATATATTGCACTAATTAGAATGTTCATTTTAGGAAATTGGATGCATATTGTTTTATGTTATTTTTTCCCTAATGTCATTCCCATGAAAGGGACTGTTGAGAAACCTCTTATTTTGGAACATACTTCGACTCCGCTCAGTATGACAAATTATAAGTTGTTGTCTTTCAAGTCACCCTGAGCGGAGTCGAAGGGTCTTGAAAGACTGTTTGGACTTTTTCAACAAGCCC
>JAJRQT010000163.1 GCA_024280115.1 Bacteroidota bacterium
GTCCAATTCTTTTAGTAATTTCATATGCAATATCTTTTCTATAAGATACAAATTAATTACCTGGTTAACAAGCGTTTGAGACTTAAATGGGTAACCCTATAAATCAAATCACAATCCGGTTTATAACGACTCCACATCAACATTTCTGATTTTACCATTGAATCCGTGAATAATTAATTTTTCCACATTATCAGGAATTTGAATTGCTCTCGAAGACTGAGTCAAATAACCAGCTCCATAGTAAAATTCAACTTTCTCCACCTGACCACTTTCATATACCAATTCAGCCCAACTATCCAAAGGATGAGGTTTGTAAATTTTTTTCTTTGCACCAACCTGCAGATTTTTTGAATAAATCTTCAGGCTATCCCGATTTTGTGTCGCAATGTAAAGATCTTTTCCTTCTCTGTTTAGCCTAGCCAGGGCTTTCGCATCACCAGGCACTACAAATCCACTTTCCATTGTTGTCAATGGTTGAAATTCACCCTTGCCATCTCCCAGCAAAACAACTCCATTCAAGGCATCATATCTTCCTGAAATTATTTCGTTTCCAAAGTCATTACCTATCAATATCAAATCAAGATTACCATCACTGTCAACATCGTCAAATTGAAGGCCATTTACAGGTGCAATTTGGGTATTTTTTGGTAGAGCTTTTATGGTAAATTTACCATTTCCTAAATTTTCCATGTAGCTGGTCAATGGATAGTTGGCTTGCAGCACCAGCAAACCTGTTGTATCATAAGGCGCCAATAATTGCTGCATGGTTGTCTGTCCATATTCGGCATAGTTTTTAAATTGATCTCTAAAAACAGGACTTTGCTCCCCTAATTTATTCCAGGCATGCACAGGGAATTCTACCAATTCACCAGTTTCAGATTTGTAATAGCAGCTTAAAACGGGGTCAATAGTGCCATTATTGTCAAAGTCCTTTGCATAAACCCTCAATGGAGTATTAAGTGAAATATGATATACGTTATTCAGTCCTAAATTTCCAACAACATAATCTGTATCTCCATCTTTATCAACATCTGCTCCATTTATACTATTCCACCATCCTGAATACTCACCAATACCAGAGTCCTCAAGTTTAGTCAATTTCCCTTCCGTATTTTCATAAATGGTAATCGCCATAAATTCTCCAACAACAATTAAGTCCTGTGTCCCATTGTTATCATAGTCTGTCCATATTGCATCAGTGACCATTCCGATATTTTCAAGAGACTTGCATATTTCACTTGTCGCATCCTTAAAAACACCATTTTCATTTATTAAGATATAGCTTTTGGGGGAAAATGGGTAAGCCCCAGTGATTACCCTGCCTCCAATAAAAAGGTCCAGATCGCCATCGCCTTCAATGTCCGCAGCTCTTACGCATGAGCCATTTGAAGATACATCAGGAATAATATTTGCATTCATTATAAATTTCCCAGACCCATCATTCAGATAAAGCCGATCATTATTTCGTTCACTTCCTGAAATTGATTCAAACCCCCCACTCACAATATATAAATCCAAATCCTCATCGCCGTCAGCATCAAACAATAGCAACCCTTCATCTTCACTGTATCTTTCCGTGCTCTTTTTAAGAAGTGATTCAATATAATTTCCATTTTCGGTTTGTGTAAATATGGAAGTGTGAACATTGGAAGATCCTCCCAGCACAAAATCCTCTAGCCCATCACCATTAATATCTCCAACAGCTATCCCAGGGCCCGCCTGTGAAAATTTATGCGGCAATGTTCTTTGAATATAATAATCAATCTGATCATTTTCTTCATGTACGTAGGCAATCTCAATATCAGCAGACATATCCCTAAAATACTTTTCATTACTTTCTCTCTTTTCCCGGGAATTAACCCCTCCTTCCATCTGCACAGCATCATTATATTCTAAGCTTAATAACTGATTTGCTTCAACATTCTTCAATACCTGGGTCCTTCCATCTCTCCATATAACTTCAAGTTTTTCCACCGAATCATATTTACCCAAGCCAAAATGCACAAAATCTTCTACTGTCGATAAATAGCCCCGAAAAATAGAATGGTCATGAAATTGCATTTTACCATTCCCATAGGTTATACTTATTTTAGCACCTAAACCACTACTTTTATTTTCTCCAATCAACTTAATCCTTAAAAAATTAGGGTCTGACTCCTTCAATTCTCCACTGTATAATGTATTCTCATACAAATGGACTATATCGTTAATGTTGGTTACTACATAATCAAGATCACCATCATTATCCAAATCGGCAAAAGCTGCACCATTTGAAAAAGAAGGCGTATTGAGCCCCCACTCAATCGTATTGTCAGAAAAAACCAGGTCTCCCTGATTTTTATACGCGTAATTTGGCAATTTCAATTCCGGTATGATCATCAGCAGTTGATTTGGCTTGGTAAACACGCCAACATCATTTCTGAAACCAATATAATCCATATCTGTCAAATCCTTTGGGAAACCGTTAGTGATCAACAAATCCCGAAAACCATCATTATCCACGTCTGCAAATAATGGAGACCATGACCATTCCGTTTGATAAATGCCCAGCATCTGGCCAACTTCGCTAAATGGAGCATTGCCATTATTAATATGCATCATGTTTCGGATGTACTGATATTCATATCCAAACCTTTCATTGTTGAGGTAAGTCCTGTACGAAGCTCCTCCACCAGAGGCGGTTTTCTTTCTAAAATTAATTTGAGGAAGCATGTCTAAGGTAAAAATGTCAACAAGGCCATCATTGTTAATATCTGCTACATCACACCCCATAGAGAAACGTGATTGATGTTTTAATAAATGCTTTGCCTGGTTCGAAAAAGTTCCGTCCTGATTATTGATGTACACCAAGTCATTGGTCACATAATCATTTCCGACAAAAATATCCGGCCAACCGTCCCTGTTAATATCAGCAATGGCAAGCCCTAACCCATACCCTTCGTAAACAATTCCAGCTTCAATGGTTACGTTTGTAAAAGTATTGTCCCCATTATTTCTGTATAGTTGATCGTTATTCCTTGCCGATCCATCAATTATCTTTGGGTGATAATTTAATGGCCCTCTTGCTTCAACAAAATTTGTGAGTACGTAAAGATCTATGTCTCCATCGAGATCGTAATCTAAAAAAGCAGCATTTTGACTGTAGCCAAATTCCTCGACTCCATATTCCCTGGCCTTGTCCTGAAAAACAGGAGTACCGTCTTCATTTAATCCCGTATTTATAAATAAAAAATTAGCCTTGTCAGCAGGTTCGTCTCCGACATTGGTACAGACATAAATATCAAGCAAACCATCTGCATTAACATCGCCAACAGCTACCCCTGAATTCCATACACCCTTGTTTTCAATGCCGGCGATGCCAGAAACATCCTCAAATTTGAGGTTACCTTTATTCAAATACAATTTATTGGGAACCATATTCCCCGAAAAAAACAAATCACTCAATCCATCATTATTGAAATCCCCAACGGATACGGATGCACCATTATAGAAATATTCATAGCTCAGTACATTTAATGAATCGGTGGAATTCAATGAATTTATAAATTCCAATCTGGAATCAGTTGATTGAATTAACCTGAATAGGGTCTGGTTATTATTGCAAGAGCTTGCGACAAACGTGCAAATCACAACAAAAAATATCCATCTTAATGCCATAGAACTAACTTTATTTTTACTTTTAAATTAATATGAAAATAAGGCGCAAACTTAGGAAACCAAACATTGATAAACAATGAATTTATTGTGTCATCAATGAACCCGCTGCGGAGAATTTATTAATAAGTCACCAACCATTTTTGAATCTTCAACAATCGCTTGCATTTTGCCAATGACAATTATGTTAAGGAATATTCTCGTTTACTATCAATCATACATTTTTGTACTCATCCTATGAGGAATGTAGAATAACAGTTATCCTTGCTTTTACGACGAACACCTGCTATGATATAAGTCACTCTGTGCAACCGAGCGACTGATTTAGGCGGTTTTCCCCAATATGTATAAAAAAAGTCACCCGGTAACTTCTTCACCGGGTGACTTTTTAAAAATTGAAATTGAAATTATATCCTATTGATAAAGAGGATTTTGAATCAACGTTGTATTCCGATTCATTTCATCCTGTAATATCGGTAAGAGATTCGTCTTATCATCCCAACCCCTCGGCTGGCTTACTTCGTGAACAGAATACTCAACTCTTCCGTCAGAGAACTCGTTTATTACGATACCTTTGGTATTATGATACACCTGGTCCCCAATCAACCAACGCCTTACATCAAAGTATCTTGACTGTTCGTTAAACATTTCTATCCTTCGCTCATTTCTATATCTTTCCCTCAGCGCATCACCGGTTTCCGTAATATCAGGCATACCTGCGCGCTTACGAATCATATTCAGATACGTTTTGGCTTCAGCATCCTCTCCAAGTTCTATACAAGCTTCGGCATAGTTCAGATAAATTTCACCTAGCCTGAAGAATACCCAGGGAGTCTCCGGGGCTGCTCCACTATATGTGAATTCAGGATCAACCGCAATATCTATTGTTTTACGCAGATAATATCCGGTATATCCACCATTCCATGTTTGCTGCGGACCTTGACGCGTGTCCACACCATAAGATGCTACCTCAGAATTTGTATCGTTTCCTTTATATACTGTCCTTATGCTGATCTGATTTAAGGGATCGAAAGCTGCAGTACTTGTAGGCCGCTGACGCCATGGAGCCCCATCGTAAAGAATGGAAGCATAGAAACGAGGGTCACGATTCTCGTATGGAGCTGCGGCATGCACCGGATTGTTCCAATCAAACCTTGTCCCATCAGCCATTTCATAATCATCTACCAAAGCCTGGATTGGCGTATTCCCTGCCCATGCAGCGTAACCGTTGGGGCCGTTGTACAATGGCGATTGCATATTGTTATCTGCATCTGACCATCCACTTGACTTAATGAAATACCTGCTGAATATATGTTCAGAACTGGACTTATGAATAAACAGATCGGTATAATCCTGGAAAGGATCTCCTAACTCATCATGAAGGGTATAGCCGACGGGCAAGCTCATAACATCGAAAGCAGCCTTCTTGGCTGCAGTCCATGCAGCGGTTCGGTCTCCACCAATGGTCACCAAACCAGGTTGCTCGTAGCTACCGTACCAGTTTTCATGAACTAGGTCACTGGCCGCCCAGAGTAAAATCCTGGATTTCAATGCCAATGCTCCTCCCTTATTGGCCCTGCCCAAATTTGCACCTTCTTGAACTTCAGGTAAAATTGCAGCAGCTTTATCCGCATTTTCTACAATATAATCTACACACTCCTTCAAGGAATTTCTTGGAACTGCATAGTCATCTTCCAGCCCATAGACCTTTGTGACGATCGGAACACCTCCATGGAGTCTCACCAGGTTATGATAGTAATACGCGATGAGAAAATAAACTTCACCTTTTAGCCTTTCCCGCCATGCTTCATCCTCAAAGGGAACATCATCGATGTTTTCCATAAACATATTTGCATTCCTGATATAGCCATACACTCGGCTCCATCGATACGCATTCTGATTTCCTCTATTCCACTGCCCGATATCAGATGGAGTGATGATGGAAAGTACCACCTGGTTCGTTCCATAATTATGGATAAAGTGGCTCTCATCTACCATAGAGCTAAGCTCTGCTTCATGATGGCCGTGCCCGAGACCACGATACATCTCATTCACAAACAGTTCTACAAGGTTTGGATCACCCCAAACCGCAGATTCACTAATGCTGTCCTTTGGAGTCAGGTTCAGAAAATCCGTACTACACGAGTTGATCAGAACCGACACCATTACTATAAATAGTATTCTTTGAATATTTTTCATTTTAACTATTATTTAGAAAGTTAAATTCAAACCTAAATTAAACAGTCTCCTCTGAGGATAAGCAGAAAGGCTACTTGAACTAGTTTCCGGATCAAAGACCTTGAAATTATCCCAGGTAAGCAGGTTCATGCCACTAATATAAAACTGCGTGTACTTGATACCAGCCTTTGCTAGTAAAGATTCAGGTAAAGTATAAGAAATCCTTACATTCTTTGCTCGAATATAATCAGTACTTCTCAAGAATTGTGTATTGCGATTTGCTGCCCAGTATTGGTCAGTTCTGTTATACACTCTTGGCTGCGTTGCGTTTGGATTCTCTGCCGTCCAACGT
Source organism: Bacteroidota bacterium (assembly GCA_024280115.1). GTDB lineage: Bacteria > Bacteroidota > Bacteroidia > Cytophagales > Cyclobacteriaceae > JAAUQL01. The sequence goes on from JAJRQT010000163.1 coordinate 6,185, forward strand.
CCATCAAAGAAATCCTGTAAATAGTTTCCAAATTCACCAGATGAAAGGAATACATATTGCTCAGCGCCGGTAGCGCCCTGCATCAATATCGACAAGTCAAAATTCTTCCAGGTGAAGCCGAGTGTAATACCACCAACAAATCGTGGGAAGTTATTTTTTTCACCACGAACTCTATCGTCAACTGTTATTTCACCGTCGCCATCTACGTCCTCAAAGATGACATCTCCAGGCTCTGCTCCAGGCCAGCTAGGATACGCATCTACAGCTGCCTGATCGCTAAATATACCTATTGCATTATAGTATAACGCACTACCTATAGGTTTCCCTGTTGAAATCTGCCATGGAAGTTTGCCTGCCGGCTCATCCCAAAACAAAATTTTGTTCTTCGCATATCCACCATTAATTCCTAAATTCCAGGACATATTTTCGCTGATACTATTGCCATAAGATACAGAAAAATCAACACCCTTATTTTCCACTTCACCTATGTTCTGATCCGGTGGCTCAAAGCCAGCTGACAAAGGGACGGAAGCATTTGCCGGATACAATATATCTGTTCGCAGATTTTTGAACACGTCAAATTCGAAATTTAATTTCCCATCAAACAAAGATCCTTCGATACCGATATTTGAGTTTTTTGCCACCTCCCAGGAAACACCCTGATTGGCCACTGATGATGGCCTCAAGCTTTTTTCCTGCGTGGTTTCATTGAATATATAGCTTCCTCCAAATTCAAAACTTGCCAGGTACTGGTAAGGATCAATTTTATCATTACCCAAAGTACCATACGATCCTCTCAACTTCAGCCTGCTCACCCACGAAACATTCGCCATAAAATTTTCTTCGGTAACAACCCAGCCTGCGGAGAAGCCCGGGAAGAATCCCCATCGGAAATCAGGGTCAAAGATTTGCGAACCATCATACCTCCAGACAAATTCCAACAGGTACCTATCCTTAAAGGCATAGTTTACACGACCGAAATAATTCAGACGAGCTTGATCCCATTGTGCTCCATTATTCGTTTTTTTCACATTGTCTGCTCCAAAATTCAAATAAGGCAATTGGTCAGTTACATACTCATTTCTAAATGCGCTGAAAAAATACTCTGTAAGTGTTTGTCGCTCAATACCGGCCATGAAGCCAAAGCCATGGTTTTGAACATTCTTCACATAGTTTAATCGCATGTTGCCCGTAAATCCTTTTCTTCTCCAACTTTGTTCTGTTAATTGAGGAGCTGTGCCTCCTTTAAAAGAACCCTGTAAGTCAGGCTCACCATTTTCATTCATAGTAATTTTATCCCACTGATATAATATCCAGGGCGTCCTCCAGTTTTTATGCTCTTCGAAAGACTGGTCAATTGCTGCATTGGCGACAAAAGACAAACCCTCAATAGTAAACAGATCATCGATATCGATACCGACATTGCTTTGGAACACATAATTGTCACTGTTATTATACCCTGTAACGTCTGTAGATGTAACAGCCGGGTTTCGGCCACCTTCAAAGTCGGGACCTGGTAAGCGTTCTTCATCTGTACTTCTCTTTGGCCAGAATGCCGGTTCAGTTGGCTTCATACCATAGAGTATTCTGAAGGTACCTGACCCACGCTCCTGTGTATATTGTCTCGCTTCCTGCCTTCCCGATACATCAAACCTAAGATTTATATTTTTTCTGAGCTTCGCATCAATGTTTGCCCTGAAATTATATTGTTTATACCCAACTGCACTGTTTTTGAAATAACCATCTTCCCAGGTATTTCCAGCAGAAACAAAATAAGTGACACCATCTGCATTTCCCCCTGATAAGGATATGTTTGCATTTCCTTGAGGAGACCATGGTTTGATAGTTTCTCCATACCAGTCTGTATTTGGATATCTCCAGGGATCAGAACCATCGCCGAATTTACGTATATCCTCATCGCTGTACCTTCCCTCTGCAAATTTGTAATGATATAAATCAATCTCGTTCAATGCCTGGGCATAATCCGGAGCATCAAGTACCTCTGGTAATCGGGTAGCCTGGTTCCATCCAACGTTTAGATTCAGACTGATTTCAGGCGCGCCTGATTTGCCCCGCTTTGTTGTTACCAAAATAACGCCGTTGGCAGCCTGTGCTCCGTAAATTGCAGCAGAGGCATCCTTCAATACTGTGATAGTTTGAATATCATTAGGATTAAGCCTTGCAAGTCCGCCATCTCTGTTGGCAATACCATCAATTACAATAAGGGCTGAAGAATTATTCAATGTATTTATACCCCTGATTCTAATCTGAGAATCATCCGCACCCGGCTCACCAGAACGGTTTACAACCATTAAACCAGGTACCTGGCCTACAAGTGATCCTGAAAGGTTGTTAGTTGGGAATTCACGAACAATATCTCCATCAACACTTGCAACTGCTCCTGTAACTGTTGCTTTCTTCTGTTCGCCATAACCAACAACTACAATTTCGTCCAAAGAGGTCACATCAACATCCAATGTCATGTCAATAACTGATTGTGTTCCAACAGCAACTTCAACAGTTGTGTATCCTACAGAGCTGAAAACAACTATAGCATTCCCGTCGGGAACTTCAAGACTATAATCACCTTGTATATCTGTGACTGTACCAGTGGAGGTCCCTTTAACGACTACATTGGCTCCTGGCAGTCCTTCACTGTCTTCACTGGAAATTACTCTACCAGTAATAGTGATTCCCTGAATAACAACTTCTACCTTTGGGGCACTTTTTAGATTTACATCGTTTTTCAACACAATGATATTTCGGTTAACTTGTTTGAATTTCAAGTCAGCTTTTTCCGAAACTTCTAAGAGTACATCCCGAACTGTAACTTTTTTCTTATTTTTTGAAAAAGTAAAATCTTTGTTCAGGTCCTCTGAACTAAATGAAAAATAGAAATCAGTGCTTTTTTCAATATAATTAAAAAGCTCTGCAAGGCTGGCGTCTTTTATTTTAAGATCAATACTTACGTCAGTCACACTTTTCACTTCTTGAGCATTTAAGTCAGCCGCCCATAAGGAATTGAGCAACAAACCTTGCAAAAGAATTACTGTAAATAGATGCTTTGAAAACATCATAATTTTGTCAAACGGTTTCTTCATAATTTTAATATTAAGATTAAAGAAATTTAACTTTTTTCCAATAGTGGTGTAGAACTCACTTTGGAAATGGAGTAGTTGACTTTCTAAAGTCAGCCACTGTTTTTGAGCGCATAATTCACATAGGCAGTTTATTTTTAAGTGATACAGTATTTTCATGAATGTCATGGGTAAATCCCATGGACAATCCCATGTTATGTAAAATATTATCTAAGTTTTCTTTCTCAAAAGTACTGTTGAAGTGTTTGTTTACTAAATGAGTAGTCTGATTGTCAATCTTTACACCATACCACATTTCAAGTTTAGGAATTATCTCATCAAGTGTGGCATTTTTAAATATTAACCGCCCTTCCTTCCATGCTAAAACTTCTGAAGAATTAAACTTACCTTTTTCAGTAAATTGATTGTTTGCATCGAGGATAGAATACTCACCTGGCAAAAGAATAAAACTATTATTTTCAATATTAGCTGGCGTGGAAAGCTGTACACTTCCGCTGATCAAGCTTACCTGAATTGATGCCCCATTGTATCCATTGACATCAAAAGATGTTCCCAAAGCTTTGACTTCTAAATCCCCGCATTTTACGATAAAAGGTTTAGTCCTATCCACAAAAACTTCAAAGTAGGCATGACCATGCAATTCAATAATTCTAATGCTATCATTAAAATCGCTTTGGTAGGAGATGGTACTGCCGGAATTCAACCAGACAATGGAACCGTCCGGGAGTGGTATTGTGGACTTTTGTCCGGGTAAGGTTTGTTTATTGATGATAGTAATCGCTTCGGCAATATCTATCTTTTCATTAACAGTATAATAGACATAAAAGGCCAGAGATAAAAAAAAAGCAAAAATCGCAGCCCATTTTACAAAAATTGAGACGCTTCTGTTATTATAATTTTTCCCCTCAGATTTTTCAAAAGTACTTTGCCAAATCTTTTCATTGGCTTCCCTTTGCGACACAAGCTCAACGTCTTCTTCCGAAAAATATCTATTTGACCATATTTTCTCAAGGTCATTGTAGGTTTCTTTAGCTTCCTCAGATGAATTGATCCATTTATCAAAAAGCTTATTTTCCCTTTCTGTAATCTGACCGGAAACTTTTCTGGCTACAATATTATAAATACTATTTAACGATGATTTAGGCATCTTGAAATATAATTCTACATACAAAAGCCTTTGAAATTAATTTACCCTTAACAATAATGGAAAAAAATTAATTTTCTATTGAAAAAAATTGAGTACTTTGATTTTTCCCCTCTTTATAATCTTTGATCTTCTCATTCAAGGTTTTCAATGCAAGCCCCATATGAGTCTCAACCGTTTTCACAGAAAGGTCTAACAGTTTAGCTACATCGTTGTACTTTAACCCGTCTTCCTTGATCATTTTAAAAACTAATTTCCGTTTCGGCGGTAAAGTATCAATTACGGATCTTACAACCTGATGAAATTCATTTTCTAAATATTCAAATTCCGGGGAAATGGAGGTGGTCATAAGAAGATCAGTATCGCTCTCAAGAATATCAACATACACCTGCCGCTTATTCTTTCTTAGATATTTTAACGACTGATTTTTTACTGATATAAAAATATACCCTTCAATATTATCAGTCTTGGCCAATTTATTTCTTTTCTTGAAAATATTGAGCATCACATCAGATACCACTTCTTCTGCAGCCCTGTGTTGTTTAACAAAAAGCAATGCAAACCATATGAGTTTTGGGTAATATTTATTAAAAAAGAAATTATACAATTGCCTGTCAGGAGCTTCGGAAAGCTTCTTAAATATCTCCTTCAAAGAGAAATGTTCGTAGAGTATGCGTTCTTTCAAAAATTAGTGGGTTTGTATCCTTCCTAACATTAAATGTAAAATCTATTTTGTATAACCCAAAGAATTTTCAATAATAATTGTACTTTTTACCTTTAAAAAAATTGCGCTCCTTCTTTTAATCTAATTGAATGATGAAATTGTACAATTAACAGGATCAACTGTTTTAGTAAAATTACCCAATCCGCTTCATATAGGTGAATCCGATTTGTTTTTCATACATATTTATACTGCAATCCGGTCTGTGGGCCACAAAATGAGGTGTTCCAAATTGGAAAAATATCCTGCTAATCACCATATAACTCAGTAGTGGAAGATGAGTTTTCTGATTTAAAAATAATCTTTTCCCACTTACACGGTTTGGGTTATAGCAACTTTGTCAGTGCAATAATGCCTGTGTAGGAAATCAAAATTGAAAATATAAAAGCCATAATAATCCCCAGATTCAACCAAAACCCCGCCTTGTGCCGCCCCATTAGGCTTGTATTATTAATAAGAAAATATATTCCACCAATTACCACCGGTAAAATAAAAACCGCAGCGACCTGTGTGGCTATTTGAGCTAATATTGGATTTGTTCCTAAAACCGGAATTGTAAGACCTACCAGGCATGCAATAGCAGTTAACGTTTTAAATGTTCCCGAGCCGGCATCCATTTTACCGCTGCGATAGTCTGCAATCAATAATGGCGCAACCATCAGAATAGGGAAAATGGATGAAAGACCAGCCGCCAATGTTCCTACAAAAAAAAGTGCCACTGCCATGCGACCTGCAATTGGTTCGAGCGCATAAACCATGTCAAGTACTTTATTTACAATTTTCCCTTCACTATGAAGCGCACCTGCCGCCGCCGCCATAATCGATAAATTTATAATCAGCATTAAAACTGCAGAAAACAGTGCATCCTTTGATTGAGCTTTCCTTTGGCCCGGCCCCCAGCCTTTCTCTTTCAGAAGTAAAGGCCTGACAACAAAAGTAGGCGCCGCCATTGTGGTTCCTACAAATGCTGCCACAAGCAGCTTACCGGAATCGACTGCTGGAATTGTAGGCATCATTCCACTAGCAATATCACCGGGATCGGGAAAAACCATCAACGTAGCCAATATGAAGGACAATCCCATGATGGTCACGAAAACGATGAGGATATTTTCAAATAAAGAGTATTTACCAACAAAAAGTAATCCATACATGATCCCAATAATAATCACCGCAATAGCAACAACTGCCCAATAGTTGCTTTCCGGTAATGAAGGGAAAAACAATCGACTGACCTCGTAAATGGCATGTGCACTGAGGCCCAATATCCCTGTCAAAGAGCTCCATTGAGCAACGATAATCCCCACAACAACCAGGATGGCTATTGGTTTCCCTCCTTTCAATCTAGACCGGAAACTGATAATTGCAGTATTGCCGGTCACTACGGCATATCTTCCGTACGCTTCCATCAATACCCATGAAAACAAGCAACTTAAAACCAGAACCCAAAGTAATTGCATTCCAAATTCACTACCGGCTTTTACCATAGAGGTAACGCTCCCTGTACCAATAGTATAGCCGATACAAAAAATACCGGGCCCAACACTTTGTAACCAAATCCAGACTTTTTTCACAACGCTAAAATTTATTTTATAACATCATCAATATAGCTGAAAATAGCATCACTCCCATTCTCATCTTTTATTTCATGATTATAAAACCCGATAATAAACCTTTGTTTATCTGTCAGCTGGGGTATGGCGCCTTTTTTCCTGCCAAAACCAAAAACTACCATACCATCAGGTGAAGTATTGCCATTTGGTGTATTGCCTAAATATGCATACATATCCTGATATTTATCAGGCTCCATTTGTTTTATGAAGAAGGTTTTATCATATCCCCTATTTCCAAAATATACAGTTTGCCAATATTCATATATATCCGAACCATGCACGAGATCTGGTTGTACGGCCATTTGACCATAACTATCGGTCCCCCAATAATGAGTAGAAGGTGAAAATTTGCCTGCAATGGGTCCTTCATATAAAAACCAGTAGGCGTGATCAGGATCAGCTTTCTCAATATACAATTCAGCATATTTATCATAAAAAGTCCATGTCCACTGCCACTCCCCACTCTTTGAAGTGGATCTGATTTGATTCTCCGAAATCTGTTCAGAAGTCATTTTATCAAATCCGGGATGCCCACAACCCCCATCATCTGACTTGTAAACCAGGTTGGGCAATCCCCTGAAATCAGATGCTGATGAATGGGGAAATCCTGCCGTATCAGTTTTATGAAACTGCACCCAGTCTGTTCCGGCTGCATCATATATATTTGAAAATCCGCCAGCTTCCTTTTGATATATATAGGTAGCAGAAGATGTGGTTATTTTGAAACACTCCTGCCCCTCACTCATTTCACCATCAGTAATTGTTATTTGTGAATGACAAGCTAAAAGTAAAAACGACAAGCAAAGTTTTAATAAAAAAGTTAAATTATAATTAATCATTTTGAATAGGTAAAACATGTATCGGCTAAGTTTATTAATTCTGAGACGAAACCGGGCCTTCATTTATCCAAATATTCAGCAATGGCGCTTTCCATGTATATGGTTTGCCCAATATGTCATAGTCGCCATCTCCATCCAGATCGGCAATCCTGCCTTCGTGAACTCCATATCCTTCAGCGATTACCATGTCTTTGAAATTACCTTTCCCGTCTCCCAATAGAATCCGAATTTTTGAATCGGGATTACGCGCTCCAAATCGCATTTCAGCACTAAAAATATCCAGGTTCCCATCTCCATTAAAATCAAGTACATCTATCGTATGTCCATTAAATATCCCTTCAATTAATAGCGTTTTCACCCATGCTCCGGTTCCTTTTCTTCTTTCCTGTTCATGCCATTCATATAGATATAATGGTCCTATACCATCTCCTACTACCAATATTAATTCAGGTCGGCCACCTTCAATAAACTGTCCTCCTGCACTGCGGCTGAAAGTATAACTTGCATCAACAATATTTTCGATAAATTTCCCTTCTTTGTATTTAAACCATCTTCCACCACCAACAATATCTTCAATGCCATCGCCATCCACATCAATTTTAGTGAGGCCTTCATGTTCATTCACAGATTGAAATCCTGGAGTATTTTCAAGGCCTACCAGTGGTTCCATCTCACTATCATTGGCATAATGATATATTACTTTCCATGGCCATTCATCTATCTTTTTAGGATTACCTGGTATTTCTGACATAATAAGTGACCCATCACCCTGATTCCAGAATACCAATTCTTGTTTCCCATCTCCATCAAAATCCCCAAACATCTGATCATGCTGTTTATTTTCACCTGACTTTTTAATATAATATCGCTTCCATGGAGTTTCCGGATCAAAGTTCGGATAGGGATTTTCCCACCACCAAACCTTATTACAACTGCCATCCCCGGCAAACACAATATCTTCATCTCCATCACCGTCAATATCGTAGGATGCAGAGCCTGCTTCGATTCGTAATGGTTCATTATCAACTATATATCTCTCCCACCTCTTGTTTTCATATCGATACATTGTTACAGACGGAGCAGCTGATCTCTCAGTAATAAAAAATTCATTTGTGCCATCCTGATCAACATCAATAATCAAAGAGGCAGTTTGTTGATTCCCTGAATTTGGCACTTCCAAATCCCCATTGGCAGAAGATACAAGTTTCCAGTTTCGCGATTCTTTACTGACCTTTTCATTCCTCCACAGGTGAACAAATTTGTACTGATCCCAACCGATGCTCACTATATCCAGATCTCCATCACCATCCATGTCATCCACCATCGTACCTAGATGGCTTTCCTTTCCTTTGTCCAATATCTCTTTGGTAAAGGTTCCCTGTCCATCGTTTTTCCAAAGTTGAAGTTCCAGGTTTGGGCCTTTGTGCTCACTGGTTATAATGTCCATATCGCCATCACGATCCAAATCTTTCACATCCAGATTGTTGATGGAATATTGTGTAACGACTCTGGTCCTAAGCCATTTTTCAGTTATATCGTCCGTTTGTTCATACCAAAAAATATTGCCATCCGGTTCTAAGCCTGGAGAACGTTCTTCAGAGACAACTATATCCAACTTATCATCACCATTCATGTCTGCAACTGCAAAACGATCAGCCGGGTGATTGGTGGTTCCTATCTCATAATTTTTCCAGTTTCCGGAGCCATCTCCAGGATTTTCAAACCAAACCACAATCAAAGGTTCATGACCGCCTTCCGGTCTTCTTCCAGCTGCTATATCAATATCCCCATCTCCATCAATATCTCCTTTCCCTATACCCTCATCAGAAGTATTGGCAGCAATGAGGGTAACCTTCCAATTTCCATCTTCCGGATTTTTCGGGATTTCAAAACTATAAATGTTGCCATTACCGGCAATTACAAATTCTTCCTTGCCACCAGCAATAATCTGTGCATTGGTAAAACCCTGGCTATTTACGTGAGAAGTAGCCGGAATTTCTCCAATTTTTGTTGATTTCCATGCAGTCCCTTCCTTATTGGTTGCTTCAAACCAATATACATTTGGTAAGGCCTGGGCAATAACATCACCATAATCATCACCATCTATATCCATCACCAGAATGCCGTCAACATTATTGCCTAAATCCACCTTGGCCCAATCCTCACTCATATCCGCGCCCGGATTCAAATAAATCCATCGACCTGTAAGAATGTCTTTCTGTCCATCTCCATTCAGATCACCCATATCTAAACCAAAATATCTAAGCCAGGTGGGGTCACTATAATCTCCCCATTTGCTTTTGTCATTGTCAACCTCAATGTAGGACCAGGTGCTGACAGGTGATTGTGCCCGTACGAAATTCATTGTTATGCATAATATCAGACTAATGAAGAATTTAAAAAATAAAGTCAGCTTTCTCATGATTCGGGTTAATTAAGATAATCTACAATATATTTAATTTTAATGTATCAAAAAAAATACCCGGAAAACAAATCAATCTGTATTTCTGGGGGTTTTCAGGACGAGACCCCCTGCCTGAACTTCTTTAATCCCCGCGCCCGTTTCGAGGTCTGTCCGTGATAAGCAAAAACGCAAGTCAACGAAGAGTCAGACTTTTAGAGCTTCCTATGTCTATCAGGTATATTTTTGACTAATGGAGATAGAGATTGTGAAGATCATTTTAAAATAATATTCACCTATTAATTTGCTTCTAATGTAATTAAATGTTCCTTTTGGATTTCTCATAAACTATAAACCTTGATATATTGCCGTTTAGTTAAGAAAATTGATTGTATTACCTCTCCACCTAATCCGGTGGGCAGGCCTTCACCCTCTCCCGGGAGGGATAATAGGAGTTTAACAAACGACATTGAATCCTGATAGTATTTGAAATTGTCCATTAATAAAATCCATTCTATGAAACCACTTTTCAGCAAAAAACTAAAAGTAGGTATAATTGACTTAGTGCATAAAGGCCCTACTAAAAACCCATATGCCCGGGTAATGCATGCAAATCTTGCCAGCATTATGCCCCAGGTTGTTGCAACATGGTGCGAGCAAGAAGGCCATGACGTTCAATATGTTTGTTATACCGGCCTGGAAGATCTAAGTAAAGAACTACCTAAAAATACTGACATAATTTTTATTGGTGCATTTACTCAATCCGCATTGATGGCATATGCACTCAGTAATATGTTTCGCGCACAGGGAACTATAACTGTTCTTGGAGGGCCTCATGCCCGTTGTTATCCTGATGATGCAGTTA
>JAJRQT010000164.1 GCA_024280115.1 Bacteroidota bacterium
CTCATTATTTTTGGTTCAGAAATGGAAAAGCTAAAAGTTAGTTCGAAATCCATCAGAAATCAGAAAATTAAGAGTGCAATAAAATATTAAAATAATTATATTGCAAAAACGAGAGATGCGTTTTCTTAGTGACACTATCTAGTAATGACACTTCGTTAAAATGCGATCAACTTAAATTAGTTTGCAAGTTATGTTCAAGTGAGAAAATACCATCAATTGAATATCGGGTCTTATTAGAGTCATACAGAGCTTTTGAAAATAAAGATTTTCGTAAATCTATCCTTGAAGCTGCCACTGCTGTTGAACTTTCATTGACTAAACGTCTTATGTGTGAATTAGAATCCTTAGGTATTAATTTCGGAGATAAGTTATTGTATAAATTCCGTATGTTAGGTGGGAGATTTGAACTTTCTCGTTTATTGGAGATTGAATTACCAAATAATAATTACAAAGAGTTACTTATTGAACCAAGGAATGAAGTCGTTCATAAGGCAACATTTCCTGACCGTAGGGTTGCTTCTGAGGCTATACGGGTTGCAGAAGAATTATTGAAAACATGTTCATCTGAAATCTCTGAATCTTAATAGATTACCATCAGAATCAATATTTGTTTTACCTGTGGTGGCTTGAAGGTTTTGAAGAGAGTCTATTGATTTATCTCTACTGGCGCAAGTCTGTGACTTGTGCCTATGCAATGAAAATCAGAGTTTTAAACTCGGTCTAAAACAGCCAATGGGTCTGCTATGTTCTATAATATATACTTTTGGAAATCCATCCAATAAGCATTTGCTTGGTGTCGGATATTTCTACCCGACATTGATTCGTAAAATTGAATGTTTAGTATTACTAAGTGTCAGGTGGAAACACCTGACAACACGGCACCGCAGGACTCTGATCAGTTTATTTGCATCTGTCAGAGTCATCAAAGTCTTCCTGATCGAATGATTCCGATGGGGAAGAAACAACTGTACCTTTAGCATTATTTATTTAGTAATTGATTCGTAGCCAGTACAAGGAACATAAAATTGGTGCCGCCCCCACCCAGCACATATTCTGTTTGTTGCCATAGAAAACTCCAATTGTCTTTTAATTCCGGATAGTCGGGCCGGATAAGCGCAGTACCTGAAGCTACTCCTCCGGGGATATAAGAAAGATCGGACCGGTTCACTCCGTATGCCTGGAGCAAAGATTTTTCACCCACTCCGGAGGCAAACGAAGCTGTGTTCATCCCGGGGTGACATCCAAGTACAAACTGCATAGCATTAAAAATAAGATCTGGTTTGAATACATCGGGAAATCCTGTCACAAGGAAATAATGTCTTACTCCTAAATTCTGAATAGTCCACCCCGCTCCCCAAATTTTTGGCTCATAAGGGATGCCAAATGGGTTATCGGACATTTCTTTTTCCAGTTGCTTTGCATATTGTACAACAGCCTTATCCATGTCTTTACGAAAACCTGCATCCGTAATATACCGGTAAACCCTACCAACAGCCCAGGCCGTACCTGTCATGTTAGATAAGATAAAATCCTTTTTAGCAACAATCGTATCCAGATATTTTTTATCCGTTGTAGCGAGATACAATTCAGCTGCTGCTGAAATAAGATCTGCAACCAATTCTTTTTTACTGGTTATCGCAAATAATTCCTCAGCAGCAGCTAGTGATTCCTCCGCCATTTCTGGTCGATAATCACGTAAAACCCGTGAAGCAGCTGCCAACCCGGCTATGCCAATCATCTCATGACGGGCATGGTCCTCAGTAAACACCCAACGGTCATCATAAAGCCCGGACTGATAAGCTGTTTTTCCATCTTCAGGTAATCCACTGTTGTATACTAAATCGTCTGTCATGGCGCTTCCATCACCTCTCAAACCATATTGTTTTCTAGTCCTGCATATGATTCCCCGGTACAACCTCCCCAATCCTTTATATCCACCAAGGATTGTCAATACCCCATGTTCTACCTGTTGCAAAGCATCCGAAACTCCGTCAGATTCGTGGATCGTTACCAATCGTTTTTGCTGATCGACCTTAGTAACATCCAGGTCAATGCCGAATAATTCATACATTTGAGCGAGTCGCAAAGTCGTGGTTGCCTGGGATTCTACCCGCAAATCATAATCCCCGGCATCATGCCAGCCACCCCGGTTGAGATGTGGTACATGTTGCGGATGTGTGTAATCCACGTAAGTTTCCGGCCCTTGTTTGTATCCATCAAAATGTACATGATCTGTTGGCGCCATGAGCGCATCATCCAGGTGGCACCAGTCATGCCAAACCCTCGAACCTTGTTCTATTCGCATGTGGCACATTTGAACCGGTAAAAAATATTCCAGGGTAGGCTGCCATACATAACGCTCATAAATATCATGACTAATTTGAAAATGATTCGACTCAACATCGCCATATTTTACCTTATAAATTCCCGGTTCTGTGATGGAACTAAAATCACATACAGCATATTGATACCGCAGGAATTTACCGAACATAGTTGCTTGATTTGAGAAAATACTGGATTTTGTGCCATCCGCATTGATCTTAACAACTTCTACTATTCCTGCTTCTGAGATTGTTTTATCAAGCTCTATAACCACTTTCTTTGATTCATTTGGCATGTAACCCACCTGGCTCAGGTGTATGACCGGTTTGTAGATGTAATTTTCTTCCGGAAAGGCTTCTACTTCCCACATGATGGCGCCTTTGGTAATACCCGCCGGAACTGCAGTTTGAACGATAAACCAGCCCGCTTTAGAATTCTTCCGCCCGTCAGTCAATTGAAGATTGCCTTTTAGAGCCCTAATGGTCATGCGTTGTGATTTTGTTTCAGGTGCAATGGTCAGCGCTTTCCCTTGGGCATATGGTTTGATATTCCCATCCACCAGGGGTCCGTATGAATCAGTCGGAAAAATACCTACCCTTCCATCCATGTTCCAGCTTTTTCCAAACAATATTGCAGGGAACAGTTCTAACCTAAACCAAGCCTTACCTACCCATTCCTCAGGTAATGGTTGATCAAGGTCCACAGTAACAATGGCTTTGGTACCTTCCGCCTTAACCGCAACACTGTAAGTCAACGGGATTTTCTCATAATTCAGATGTCGTCGGATGGTGCCCGATTTGCGATCGATTTTTTTCTCTCCTGGCTCAGAAGAACGTGAAAGTCGCATATCTCCATTTGCAGCCACACGTACCCCGTTTTGAATAATGGTTACTCCACTCTGGTGACCCACAGGATAAAAGTCATCAAATACCATGATCGTAACCCCTTGCATTTCAAAATATCCATCGTTGTTAATGGTGAGTTCATTCTGACCATAAAGCTTGCTATTTGAGAATAAAAAAATCGTTGTACATAGAAACGTTAGGTGGAAAATGATTCGGGAAGTTTTCATTTTGAAAAGTTTTTTGATACCATGAGTGAATACAAAAAATATGATTTAAGGTACTGAAATTCTTTAAGGGCTACAAATAAATTCTACAGCTTATAATTAAAGGAAACTTATCCTGGTTTATTCACAAACCAGATAAATTAATTATCGATTGATTTTTCAACTGAAAGATATTCTATAGGATTAACTCTGATATGCACTATTTCAATAGCTCATTTGCAAGAAAATAAGTGATATCAATTAAAGTATGAATGGCATTGCTTTATTTCTTTGAAGAATGCAGATGAAATTCTGTATTTCTTTTTGCACTTGTCGCAAAAAAAATGAGATCAATATTGGAACCAAATTCATTTTAAAAATCTTTTATAGATACCAACTATAACCTTAAATCCACATGTCATGAAAAATTTAACCCTTATCGGAATCCTAATCCTAATAGGTGGATTCTCTTTTGGACAAACATTAAAAAAAGGAAACCTTGTCGGAACTCATGTATTAACAATTGAGTTGAATTCTGGCGTTACTATGAAACAATTTCAGGATTTCCACCTTAATACACTTATTCCAGAATATGAAAAACACTACCCGGGGTGGCAGTTGTGCCTGGCTAAAGGCATAAGGGGTGAAAATAAAAATACTTATGGATGGATTATGGTTGCGGATTCTGAAACTACCCGTGACAAACTTTATAATGATAGTGGAAGTCTAACTGAGTACGGGAAAATCATTAATGAGAAAATGAAACCGGTACTTGAGCAAGTTGAAAAATTTGGCAAACTTAAACGGACATATACTGACTGGATTATATTATAACATTATAGGAATTATTTATATGCTAATTGTCTCCCATATTTGGGAATATGGTGACACTAAGCAGGCAGATTAGTCTAAGTCACAAAAGGAATGTTAACCCCGATCAATGTCACTGCACAACCGGACTCTGATCAGTTTTTTGCTTGGTGCCGGGTATTTCAACCCGACATTTAATTCATAAAACTATAATATTTAGAATTTCTAATTTGTCAGGTGAAAACACCTGACAGCACATTAATAATTTCCGGTGACATAATTAAGGATATTCAAAAATATCAATAAATGAGACTCCTTTACCTAGGTCTGTGGCTCTCAGACCGAAAATTTGAAATTGTTTAATGACTGTGGGCCACAGGCCATAGTTTTTTATTTATTTGTTTGAAACCCGATCGCCCTAAAATGAGCGGGCGAAACAAGAGCTGGCAAGAAAACATTGATTATATTGGAGTTTAATATAACCAGGTCAGAAATGGATGAAATTATTTACAAAAAGAACGCTTCCAGTGTAATGGAAAGGCTAAAACTTTTTTACGAAAGAAAGACCTGCGATCAGATATTTGCGAATTTTAAGATTCCAAGTCAAACGATGGATGAGTTCCGTGAAAATAACAAGGCCGAATATACATCCTACCCCGATCCCCGGGAACGGGCTCAATTCTGGGACCACTTTCTGGAAGAGAAGATGCTGGCAGAGGACGACAGCATACCTTCCGCATATTTGAGCGAATTTGATCAGGGTTTGTATGGCGCTTTAATCGGTGGTGAAATACAATTTTTAAGCGACCCTGACTCGGGATGGATATCATCCATGGTTAAACCAATGTATGAAGACCTTACTTCGTTTGAGCTCAGGCCGATTGACAGACAACATCCATGGTTTCAACAGTATTTACGCCAACTTGAAGCGTTTTCCGCAGTGTCAAAGAATAAATTTGGTATCAGCCATTTTATTCTGATTGATTCACTTAATTTTATTTTTGAGCTTGTAGGCGCTACCAAGACATATTTAAGCCTTTTCGAATGTCCTGAAAAAGTACAGCAGGTCATTGACTTTGCTTTTCAACTGAACCTGGAGGTTCAGAAAACCTTTTTCGAAAATACACCTTCATATAACCAAGGTACATTCAGCAACTTTGCGCAGTGGATACCTGGTAGAATAGTATCCGAGAGCGTTGACCCATTTCATATGACCTCCGTGGATGATTTTGAACAATGGGGAAAAGAGAACGTTGAAAAAATGTACAGCCAATTCGACGGAGGTGTATTACATATCCATAGCAATGGTCGCCACCTTCTAAAAGCTGTTTCTAAACTTAAAGGCTTAAAAGCCTTATATCTTTTAGACGAAAAAGACAATCCGCTGGCTTTTGATGTTTTATCAGAACTAAAAGAACAAACAGGTGATGTTCCGTTGGTCGTAAGGGTTGACGGCAATACATTTGAAAATCACCTGAACAGAAACACCCTGCCCGGGGGTGTACTATATGTGGTTGAATCTGACAAGAACGTAGATGAGGTAAACCGCATGATGGAAAAGGTTAGAGCATACAGGATATAAGTGCATCGTTGAAAAGCTTTCCCTATCAGAGTCTCTGTACGGCAGGACTCTGATCAACTTTTTTGGAATCAGTTGGAGCACTCAGCGTCTTCCAAACGTAATGACTGTTATAGGGAGAAATCACATATTTTCACCGGTAAATAAAATACGACAATTATAATACCGTTCTATATTTACTATACGATCTTATTATCGTATTTTTGTATCGTAATCATAAAAATAATAATAATAATGAAGGTAACGGCAATAATTCCTGATGACATAATAAAGGATGTTCAAAAATATACCGAAGGAAAGAATATAACTGATAGCCTGGTAAAAGCTTTGAATGACTGGCTTTACGCTAAAAGAATCGAACAATTAAACAATAGCTTAGCCGAAGAACCGGTAAAGTTTAGCGATGGATTTACAGCCAAAAGTGTGAGGAAATTAAACAACCGGGTATGATATTGATAGATACTAATGTGTGGATAGAGTTTTTTAAACACAACCATTTATTCTCAGAAAAAGTATCTGAAATGCTTAAAAACAAAGCTATTGTTGCTTATGAGCCTATATTTTCAGAGCTGCTTTACGGAGTCAGGGCAAAGAAGGATAAAGAAATGATTTTAAATTATTGGGATGTACTTCCAAAAATCACACTTCCTGAAAATGCAATGCTTAAAGCAGCGGAATACGCAAATCATAACAACTTCCATAACCTGGGGATTGGGCTAATGGATGCCTTGATAATAAAGGCTTCAATTGATGGAAAACACGCTATCTGGAGCCTTGATAAAAAAATCAATAAAATTATTGACTCAAATTATATATATCAACCGGAATAAATCTTTGTTCCCGATCAGAGTCTCTGCATGCAGGACTCTGATCAACTTTTTGGAATGAGTCAGAGCTTTCAGAGTATTCCAACAGTATGACGCTGTTTATTAAAGGTAGACATTTGCTTGATATCGGGTATTTCTACCTGAAATTTAATTCGTGAAATTAGAATATTTAGTATTTCTATGTATCAGGTGGAAACACCTGACAGTAGGGCAAAATATCCCCCAGATGAAGCTAAGCCCAAGAATAGTAATACAATTATAGGGTTACCCATTTAGATCGCATTTGATTTAATCATTGCATAGCTCACAGGTTCATGTAGTACACATCTTTCAATAATTTTATCTAAGATTGAAATCCTATGATTTCTCCGGTTAAACCTAAAAAAATATTCATC
>JAJRQT010000165.1 GCA_024280115.1 Bacteroidota bacterium
ATACCTCCTGGCAAAATATGGCCCCGATAACGAGTATCTTTTGGAGTATCAGGATTATTGGAAAGATCGGAGAATGTTGAGTGATCACATTTTGAAAGGCGCATTGTATCTCGATAATTTATATAAAAATATGGATAAAAATTTGGATGTAGCATCAAAACATATGATGAAAGAGCGAGCAATAAATTCTATTTTGACTTCAATTGATACCCTTAGCTTGTCTCAGAAAAAAATCTATATTGATCATTATCGTAAAATAAAGCCAAACAATACTTTTTTCATGTCGTATTTGAGGTATAGAGGCGATTTAAAATTGCTGGAAAATGAATGGATAAATAACTATGATGGTGATATAAAAAAAATGCTTAATGATTATAAAATTAAATTCCCTTCACTCTAATCTGAAATTAATAGAAAATTTGACCATCAGACAATTTACTTTTTAATTCATGATTTTCGACAGACATAATAACACATCATTGAATAAATATACAATATGGATAATTTTGTTTTTTTCTACATATTTTTTTGGATTTGATGTGAATAATGATGTGTACAGGATTGTAAATCAAGAGTGCCTGAAGCCAGGTGAACGCATCGAATACAGAGTTCACTATGGATTCATCAATGCCGGGGAGGCTGTATTAAAAATTGATGAGAATATATATACAGTGAATAACAGACCTTGCTATAAGGTAGATATTTTTGGCCGGACCAAAGGTTTTTTCGATATGGTCACAACGGTAAGAGACAATTGGGGTACCTACCTGGATACCTCGGCAGTTGTTTCTCAAATGTTTTATCAGAGTATAAAAGAAGGAAAATACCTTAAGAAAGAAGTTATTGAATTTGATCAGTTAAATAATGTTGCACTTGTAAACCGGATCAATAAGAAGGACAGCACACTTATCAGGAAGGACAGTTTTGATGTGCCACCAAATATTCAGGATATTGTAAGTGGATATTACCACATGAGAACCTTTGAATATGATACCATGACATCTGGTCAAATATTTAATGTTACCGGTTTTTTTGACGATACTACCTATGCTGTAAAAGTAAAATTTATTGGCCGGGAAAAACTAAAAACGAAAATCGGGGAGTTTGACACTTTTCTGATGTCTCCAATAATGCCGGATAACACTTTTTTCAGAGGAAAGAACCCAATTAAGGCCTGGATATCGGATGATAAATTCAGGATACCCCTTAAGGTAAAAGCTGAGCTGCTTATAGGGGCTTTAGAAATTGACATTAGATCCTATGACCGGTAATTGGGGAGAACTCTATTATTTTATTATCACTTGTATATTATGGTATTATTATGAATTGACCGTAGCTTCAATTATTTTAACGTTACTTACTAAATTCACCGGAGTCAATCAATCTTAATAATATGTATATATCAAATCAAATCATGAGATGAGTAGCAACAAAAGCAAGAAAATACTTGTAGTTGATGACGAAGTGGATATTCTTGAATTGCTCAAGTACAATTTGAAAAAGGAAGGGTATATCGTTAAAACTGTAACTAACGGAATCGATGCTATTGAAACAGCAAAGGATTTTTGCCCCGATCTGGTCCTTTTAGATATTATGATGCCCCACCAGGATGGTGTAGAAACTTGCCGTCAGATACGAGAGCTTCCTGAACTTGAACATACTTTTGTCATTTTTCTCACTGCCCGCTCTGAAGAATACTCTGAAGTAGCAGCTTTCGATATAGGAGCGGATGATTATATTACAAAACCGATAAAGCCGCGGGCGTTAATGAGTAGAATTGGAGCAATTTTCAGAAGAAAGGAGTCCAATAGTAAGGAAAATGCTATAATTTCCGTGGGTGATCTCACAATAGATAAGTCCAGTTATACGATCATCGTGAAAGACAAAAAAATTTCTTTACCAAAAAAAGAATTTCAGTTGCTTTATTTTTTGGCCCAAAACCCAGACAAAGTTTTCAGCCGGGATGATTTATTGCAAAATATTTGGGGTACTGATGTATATGTACTGGCAAGAACAGTGGATGTTCACATCAGAAAAGTCAGGGAAAAAATCGGGAAGGGATTTATCAGAACTGTAAAAGGTGTAGGCTATAAATTCGAAATGAATTAAATTGCTGCATGCTTACAAAGTCAAAAAGTGTCGCAGTTTTAATTGCTGCTGCGGTTTGTATTATTACCACCTCATTTCTTTCCCTGGTTGATGGGGTGCCATTAGGAGGGATCATAGTTGTACTTGTCCTTTCTTTTTCTTCCACATACCTGCTCACGTATTTTACGGTAGATGTTTTTATTTTTGACCAAATAGAAAAGATTAATGAGCGAATCAACAAATTGAAAAATGAAGATTTTTCATTTATTGAGGATGACATTCGGCCCGGTGCTGGTAATCCATTGTTTAGAATCAGAAGAGAAATACTCACCTATGCACAGTCTAAACAGCGTGAAATCGATGAACTAAAAAAATCGGAGACCTTCCGGAGAGAGTTTATCGCTGATGTATCACACGAATTGAAAACACCCATCTTCGCAGCCCAGGGTTTTGTGCACACTTTACTCGATGGGGCAGTAAAAGATAAAAACGTCAGGACCAGATTTTTAAAAAAAGCAGCAAAAAGCCTTGACGGACTCGATCGCATTGTACAGGATCTGTTGACAATTTCGCAGGTAGAAACTGGTGTCATAAAAATGGAGATGGAAAATTTTAATATAAAAAATCTTATTCAGGAAGTTTATGACCAATTTGAAGGGAAGGCAGAGAAAAAAGACATTGAATTAAAATTCGCCGAAAATTGCCCAACAAATCTATTTGTTTTTGCAGATAGGCATAAGATTTTTCAGGTAATCCTAAATCTGGTATCAAATTCAATAAAATACCGAAAGGAGGACCAAACAAATATTGTTGATACAAATTTGATTGATCAAGATCAGTATGTGGAAATCAATATAAAGGACGACGGAATAGGTATTTCTGATAAACACCTTAGCAGAATCTTCGAGAGATTTTACAGAATCGATAAAAGCAGGTCAAGAGAAAAAGGAGGTACTGGCTTAGGATTATCAATCGTTAAGCACATAGTCGAGGCACATCACAGCCAGGTTTATGTGCAAAGTAAACAGAACGAAGGTGCTGAGTTTAGCTTCAAATTACAAAAAGGCAATCCATACAATTGGGCCGAAGAGTAACAGCTAAACTGAGCGTTTCAGTTTTTCTCTAAAAGAATTCGTTTTTACTTTTCCTTAAACATATTCTCCAAATATAGAGAAATTGTATATCCAACGCCAAGTGCCGTTGCTAAAGCAATAAAAAATATAGAAGTCAATAAAAATAACATAGCACAACTTTTTTGTTGTAAATATGTGGGAAAATATAATGAATCAATTCTTAGAAGTATTTTATACCTGATATGTGTAATGTTTTACTATATTTTGAAAAAATTGTAATATACTGATAGATAGTTAAATAATATCAACTTATTAAAGTAGTGATTTACAAGTGAGGAAACTGAATTTTAACGAACTTATAGTATTTGAAAATGAGCATTATCTGGCTATTAATAAGCCTTTCGGCATTTCTACATTAGAGGACCGGAATGATGATGATCATATTTTGTCCCTGGTAAAAAATTTTTTTCCGGAGGTACAGGTATGTCATAGACTTGATAAAGATACATCAGGAGTACTGGTTTTGGCTAAAAAACCGGAGCCATATAAACATCTGTCAATTCAATTTCAGGAAAGAAAAGTTGCTAAAATTTATCATGCTGTGGTTCACGGACAGACAAATTTTAATAGTAGCGAAATCAATCTGCCTCTTTTGGTTAAGAATAAAGGTATAGTAAAGTGGGATCCAAAAAACGGGAAAGAATCGAATACTTACTTTCGGACTATGCAAAACTTTCGACATTGTTCATTGGTGGAATGTAAGCCTGTTACTGGACGAAGACATCAAATCAGGGTGCATCTCAAATACAATGAACATCCTATTGTCGCTGACACAAAATACGATGGCGAGTATCTTTACCTTTCTCAAATCAAACGAAGATACAAGCATGGCAATAGGGAAGAACGACCTTTAATCAGTAGGATTGCGCTGCATGCATATTCTATATCTTTTAAAAATATGGATGGGAAAAATATAACGATTGAAGCCGAGTATCCAAAAGATTTTAAAGTTTTGATCAGACAACTTGAAAAGTATGGCCTGTAGTCTAATTATTGATTTCCTTTTAGGACGAATTTGAATTGATTTGTTTCAATCATTTTTATTCTTTGCGATTCAACTATTATCTTTATCCTGATTTTTAACAGTAGATTAATTCTTATCTAAATTTTACACCCAATGAAAAAATTGACCAAAGGTACTTTTTTAGCATTATTGATTTTCAACTTTATTGCATGCCAGGAAACTCCCAAACAAGCAGAAGAAATCCATCAAAAAACGGAAAGTGAATTTGAGTATGTAGTTGACAGATTTGCAGATCTGCAAATACTGAGATATAAAGTAGCCGGATTCGAAAAACTGGATTTGCAAAAGAAAAAACTAGCGTACTACCTGTACCGGGCGGCATTATGCGGAAGAGACATCATTTACGATCAAAATTATAAGCATAATATACGTATTAGAAAGACAATAGAGGCCATTTATAATTCTTTTAGAGGAGTTCGAACTGGCTCTGATTGGGATAATTTTGAGGTTTATGCAAAAAGGGTGTGGTTTTCAAATGGAATACATCATCATTATGCAACAACCAAGATGGTTCCGGATTTTAGTGAAACCTATCTTGCTGAACTCATCAAGAATTCAGACAGAAACTCTCTGCCTTTAAAAGGTGTAGATGGTAAAAATGGGTTAATCGAGCTTTTAACAACGGTAATTTTTGATCCCACTGTCGATTCAAAACGTGTAAACCTGGAGTCAAATGTTGATTTGATAGAAACTTCAGCAAATAATTTTTACCAAGGGTTAACCCAATCTGAGGCGCAAGTATACTATCAAGGCCTTAAAAAAGATGGAGACAAGGAACCGCCGATGTATGGGTTAAATTCAAAATTGGTAAAGGAAAATGGTCAGATTACCGAACATGTTTATCGGGTTGGTGGATTATATTCCGGAGCTATTGAAAAAATTGTTTATTGGTTGAATAAAGCAGTGGATGTTGCAGAAAACGATATTCAGAAACAGGCAATTCAGTTATTAATCAAATTTTATAATACAGGTGATCTGCGGGATTTTGATGAATATTGTAAGGTGTGGGTGAAGGACACAAATTCTGTGTTGGATGTTGTTAATGGATTTATTGAAGTTTATGGAGATCCACTGGGATATAAAGGTGCTTTTGAATCGGTCGTTTCAATGAAGGATATGGAGGCGTCAGAGAGAATGAGCGCGCTAGCAAAGGAGGCCAAATGGTTTGAAGACAATTCTCCCATTATGGATGCTCACAAAAAAGAAGATGTAAAAGGTATTTCCTATAAAGTCATTACGGTAATTGTTGAAGGTGGCGATGCTGCGCCGTCCACTCCAATTGGTATAAATCTTCCAAATTCCAACTGGATAAGAAAGGATTATGGTTCTAAATCAGTATCGTTGGGAAATATTGTGGAGGCTTACAATGCTGCGTCTAGTGGGGGCACATTGGACGAATTTTACTTAACTGAAGAAGAAAGAACCAGGGTGAAGGAATACAGTAAGCTAGCGGGTAAAATTCACACAGCTCTTCATGAGGTCATCGGTCATGGATCAGGACAATTAGAGCCCGGGGTAGTCACTCCTAGTGAAACCTTAAAGAATTTCCGTTCTCCATTGGAGGAGGCACGAGCTGATTTGGTTTCATTATATTTCATCACAGATCCTAAACTGGTCGAATTGGGTTTGATTCCTTCAATAGATGTTGGTAAAGCAGAATTCGACATCTACATTAAAAATGGTCTTCAGCTTCAACTCCGAAGATTGGAAAATGGAGCAAAAATTGAGCAGGCTCATATGAGAAACAGGCATATGGTCGCATCCTGGGTTTTCGAAAAGGGCAAGGCCGACAACGTGATTGAGAAGATTACAGAAAATGGTAAGACTTATTTTGTGATAAGAGATTATAAAAAGCTGAGAGATCTTTTTGGGCAATTACTCCGGGAAGTTCAGCGTATAAAATCTCAGGGAGATTTTGAGGCTGGGAAAAACCTGATTGAAAACTATGGCATAATTGTAGATCAAGTCATGCTGAAGGAAGTAAAAGAGAGATATAAATCACTCAATGCAGCTCCGTATTCCGGATTTGTTCAACCCAAACTTATAGCAATAATGGAAGGCAAAGAAATTACCAATGTGACTTTGGAATATGCCAACAGTTTTGTGGAACAAATGCTCGAATATGGAGAAGAATATTCGTTTTTAGGTTACTGATTTTATTTCTGATTTTCGGTTATTTTATGACAAAATATAAAACATTTGAATTGGGAAGTAAAACTGTGATTAAAGTTGCGGAAATTGAATAAACAATCTTCTAACTACTTTTGATCAATCATTTATCAATTTTGGTTGATTTCTGGACTTAAAGGTTGAAATTGGTCCCATCAATAAAATTCTAAAAAAAATGGATTTTTCACAAAAAGTCATTTTAGGCAGAACAGGATTAGAGGTTGGCAGATTGGGGATTTCATCAAGTTATGGTGCTCCAGCCACGGCATTTGAAGAAGCATTCGAACGTGGATGTAATTATTTCACCTGGGGAACTTTTATAAAGGGCGATTCCGGAGAAATGAAAAAAGCGATCCGGAATTTAATCTCAAAAGGCAAAAGAGAACAATTGGTGATTTCTGTTTTTACCTATGCGCATGATCCTTTATTAACCCAGTATTTTCTTAAAAAACGATTGAAAGCCCTTGGTCTGGAATATATCGATATTTTACTTCTTGGATATTTCCCAAAAGTTCCATCAAAAAGAATACTTGATGGGGCGCGAAAGTTAAAAGATAATGGTATTGTAAATCACCTGGGAATTTCCGGGCATAATAGAAAAATGTTTCAGGATCTCAAAAACATTCCTGATATTGATGTATTCCACATTCGATACAATGCAGCTCATCGAGGTGCAGAGCAAGATATTTTTCCATTCTATACATATCATGACCGGCCCGGAATGGTATCGTTTACAGCCACCAGGTGGAAAAAACTGTTAAATCCCAGGTACATGCCGAACGATGAAAAGCCATTAAAACCCTCAGATTGCTATAGGTATGTGTTGTCAAATTCTTCTATAGATATTTGTATGATGGGAGTAAAAACTATTTCACAAATGCGTGAAAATCTGGCTTTGATGGAACTTGGGCCTTTGAGTAAAGAAGAGATAAAAAGGGTGGAGTATATCGGTCAATACGTTTACAATCATTAATACAAGCTAATCCTAATAATAGATATTGTAAATGACTATTTATCAGTTTCAAATCCAAAAGCCGCTATGCTAGTTGGGAAATTGCAGGATATCGGTAAATTTGTAAAATAAAAGAAACGCACAAATGGTGGGATTTTTTTTTAGATTATCATTAAATGATATTGATACGACACCTTAGCTGATTTTTGTTTATTAAATAACAGTTAATATTAATTTTTACGATGCAATTAAAAAATACAAGTCACCTCATTTTAAATCAGATTCTTGACCTTACAGCACAACTAAGTGACTCGGAATATGCGGCGAAACTGGATCTGTTAAATGGCAACTCTATTGGCAAACATGTTCGCCATGTTTTGGAGTTTTTTGACCTTCTTGTCAATGGATATGCAGAAGGAATCATAAATTACGATAAACGAAATCATGAGCCATTGTACGAAACGGATACTCAGGCAACACTTGCAAAAATGAAAAGTTTAGTTAATGGAATCGATAATATTTCATTAGGAGAAGATGTAATTCTAGAAGTGAGTTACGCAAGTACAGATGAAGAGACGGTCAAAATTAAATCAAGTATTGAACGTGAATTGGCTTATAATATCGAGCACGCAATTCATCATATGGCCATTATTGAAATAGCCGTTCAGACTGTATTTCCAAAGATAAGTTTACCGGAAAATTTTGGAGTGGCATTTTCAACCATTCGCTACCAAAAAAAAAATCCAATTAAGCTATAATTTAAAAATTAGCCGAAGTAACTTAAGTTTGCCTTTGTATGGCGGGTATCTAAAAGGGATATCCAGTTTATTGCTTTTTTTCACAATTCCCTTGCTGTTTGAAAAAGCATAAAAGCTGTCTTTCCCATGATATTTTCCAATACCGCTATTGCCTACTCCGCCTACCGGAATCGAAGGATTGCCAAATTGATAGAGCGTATCATTGATGCAACCTCCACCAAATCCAACTTCTCTCAGTACTTTTTCCTGCTTTTTTTTATTCTTAGAGAAATAATAAAGCGCCAATGGTTTTGGCCTGTCTTTTATATCGTTCAATACCTCTTCTAGGTCATCATACTCCATGACCGGAAGAATCGGTCCAAAAATTTCATCTTGCATCACGTGATCATTCCAGCTAATATTATCAAGAACAGTTGGGGCGATGTATTTATCAGTTTCTTCAAATTCTCCTCCAATCAATGTTTCTCCATCGCTAAGAAACGATTTTAAACGTGTGAAATTCCTACCATTTATGATTCTTGGATAATCCGGGCTTAATTTTGGATCATCCCCGTAAAACTTATTTATATAAAATAATATTTTATTCAACAATTGCTTTTTAACGCTTTTATGAGGTAAAAGGTAGTCTGGGGCCACACAAGTCTGTCCACCATTTAGGAATTTCCCCCAAACTATTCTCCTGGCTGCAAGATCAATGTCTGCATCTTTATCTACAATACATGGTGATTTGCCTCCAAGTTCCAAAACGCAAGGGGTGAGATTTTTAGCGGCAGCTTCATAAACAATTTTACCAACTTTCACACTTCCGGTAAAGAAGATATGATCAAATTTTTCGGCCAAGAGCACCTGAGTCACATCGGCGCCACCTTCTATTACAGAAACATATTCCTCATCAAAAACTTCATTTACTATGATTTTAACAATGGCTGAAGTATGCGCAGCAAGTTCCGATGGTTTTAAAACCGCACAATTTCCCGCAGCAATCGCACCGACTAATGGTTCAAAAATCAATTGTACAGGATAATTCCAGGGTCCAATAATTAAGCAAATTCCATAGGGTTCTCTGTAGATATAACTTTTTGCGGGAAAGCTGGTGATAGAGGATTTTACCTTTTCAGGCCGGGCAAGCTTTGGTAGGTTTTTCAGAAAATATTTAATTTCTTCCTGAATCAAAGCTACTTCTGAACCAAATGCTTCAAAAGTAGATTTTTTAAAATCTTTGTACAGCGCCTCAAATATTTCCTGCTCATATTTTTCAATAGTTTTATATAGTTTTTTTAAATATGCCAGTCGTAGTTTAATATCAAGTGTTCTATTAGTTCGAAAAAATAATTTTTGTTTTCTGAGGATCTCATTTGACTTGTCTTTTTTTATCATCGGGGTTACCATCTCATTACCTTTTTTATTAACAAATGATGAATGTATGAATATCTAATAAATTCAATTGGATCAACGTTACATTTTGAATAAATAGTATTCTGAGTAAATATTTTCAAATTTAAGATGAATACCATGAAAAGATACATTTTTTTAATATCGACTATTTTTTATACTTTCAGTTTATCTGCCCAGGCAAACAATCCTGACCTTATTTTAGGTGTGTGGAAATCACCCATGAATAATCTAATGATCAAAATTGATAAAGTTGGCAATCATTTTCAGGGAAGAATTGTATGGTTAGAAGCGAAAGCAGGGAATCAACTTGCATTAGATGCCAATAATCCGGAAGAGCGATTGAGAATGCTGCCACTGAAAGGAAATAAAATTATCAAAGAACTTTCATTTGATTCATCGAAATCTTCATGGGAGGGAGGCACATTTTACAGTCACGAAGAAGGAAAATTATACAATTGTAATATTTCAGTTCATAGCGATGGCAGAATAAAAATCATTAAGTACAATCAAAACCTCCGAGATGGTGTAGTGGAAATCTGGACGCATCAGTAGGGAATATTAACAACAATTTTACTCAACTTTATTTGTTAAGGTTAAACAAATGCCTTTTATCCCACTCTTTCAGGGATGCTAATTACAAACTGAAATGAGATAGTCTAATCCTCACGTGTAACACTTTTTCATAGTATTTTATTAAGTAAAGGATTTTTAATCGATAGGTAGGAGATTATTGTGAATTATCTTTCGTCATTGGATTTATAATCTCGTATTAATTGTTATAGAAGTACTTGTCAATAACAACTATAAAGGAGGTTAATCATGAAGAATATCCTGATAAATTACATGAAAAACCGTTTCAATTCTGAAAAAATTGTTTTCATAAAAAATCATTTAAAGCCTGGTCCGGTTATCACTATTTCTAGAGAATATGGATGTTCGGCTAAAAGAATTGCCGGAATATTATCCTCTGCATTAAACAGGATAGAGCAGGAAAATTATTCCAAACACCGTTGGCAATGGATTGGAAAGGAAATTCTCGATGAGTCAGCTAAAGAATTAAACCTCAAGCCCAATATGATCAGGGAGGTTGCATATAAAGAAGATAGTAATGTAGTCGATGATATTGTCATGTCGCTTTCGCATAAATATTATCCGGGGGATCATAAAATTAAAAAGACAATTGGTGAGGTAATCAGGTCGTTTGCCGAACAAGGTTATGTGATCATTGTGGGTAGAGGTGGAATTTCTATAACCAGAGATATCTCGGAATCTTTGCATATAAAGCTTCAGGCACCTTTGGAGTGGAGAATAAATAATGTGAGTAAAAAGCAAATGATATCTCTGGCAGAGGCAAGAAAGAAAATTTTGGCAATAGATACACAACGGAAAATGATCCGTGAATTTTTTGAGGGCGGTAAAATTGACAATAGCGCCTTTGACGTAATTTTTAATTACGTAACATTGGATGAAGATGATATAATAGCCTCGATAATCAGGTTGATGGAATCTAAAGACCTTATCTAATTTTATCCAATTTCTTTAATTTCCCCCTACCTCAATCCCTAAAAAGTGAATCGGTTAATCATTTCCTTACATCAGGAAAATTTATAGTACTATCTATTAATAAAACCATAATGATAGCACCTTACACATTTTATGGAATGAATCATTAGTTTCATCGATACAATTCTCGTATTGATTTTCTGACCATACTTTTTCTAAATGTCAACAAATCTATAATCCTATAAAATCTAAGTAGAATCATATATCTAAAAGAGCAATTCCTTACAGTTAGCTAAATATATTGTCGTTTACTATTCCTTTAATACCCTCATTTACGAGTGAAGGAGATTATTTTTAAACACAATTTTTTGAACTTGAATAAAACAATAATTAACATGGACAGAAATAAAGTAGATAATTTGAAATTAAAAATCCTGATTGTAGCTGCAATTCTCATGGCTTTTGTTGGGATATCTGAAGCCTTTTCCCAGGCCTCAAATATTTATCGTATTCAGTCATTGTTTTTATACAATTTCACTAAGCATGTGAAATGGGAAAATTCAGTAGGTTCAACTTTTACTGTTGGCATTTACGGAAATACAAAAGCATTTTCAGAAATAAAGGCCAATTTAGAAAGTAAGAAAGTTTGGGGCAAAAATATACAAGTTATTGAGGTATCCTCACCAGAAGAAATCAGCAATTGTCATATAGCCTATATGCCAAAGTCAAATAAGAAAAAAATATTGAATTTTATTGATGCTTCAAATTTATCAAACACTTTACTGGTAACAGAAGATGATCTGATGAACGATGGAGCAGCCATTAGTTTTGTTTTTGAACAGTCAAAGATGAATTTTAAAATAAGTAAAACTAAAATAGAGCAAGTTGGATTGAAGGTGAGTAGCTCGCTAATATCTATCGGAATTCCAGTATAAGAAATACACTTTTTAACCTAATCAAAAGGCCCTGCACGTATCGGTAGGGTCTTTTTTATGAGATAGATTATAGTTTTTATAGCAGTTCATTAGCCAGATTGGCAAGCTCTGATCTCTCACCCTTTTCTAAAGTAATATGCGCATATAACGGATTTCCCTGGATTCTATCTATCAGGTACGACAAACCATTACTTTGGGAATCCAGATAAGGAGTATCGATTTGGTAGATGTCTCCGGTAAATATAATTTTTGTGTTTTCTCCGGCTCGTGAAATAATAGTTTTTACTTCGTGCGGCGTTAAATTTTGTGCTTCATCCACGATAAAAAAGATATTAGAAAGAGATCTGCCCCGGATATAGGCCAGCGGCGTAATAACCAATTTTTCTTTACTCAACAATTCAGTTAGCCGTTTATATTCCTTATCTGTTTCTCCAAATTGGTTTTGAATAAATTTGAGATTATCCCAAAGCGGTTCCATATATGGATTTAACTTCGATTTTATATCACCTGGCAAATACCCAATATCTTTATTGCTCAATGGCACAATTGGTCTTGCGAGATATATTTGTTTAAAATTTCTTCTTTGTTCTAGTGCACTTGCCAGGGCAAGCAGTGTCTTTCCCGTTCCGGCCACACCCGTAATGGATATTAATCTAACTTCTGGATTCAGGAGCGCATGTATCGCAAAGGTCTGTTCAGCATTTCGAGGCTTGATGCCATACACAGGTCTTTTCCCAACTAATTCAATTAGATTAGACGTGGGATTATAATACGCAAGCCCGGATTTTCGCTGACTTTTTAAAATGAAATAATTGTGAGCGATTGGTTTTTTTCTTTTTAAAAGTGCCCTTACATCACAATACTTTTGCTCATAAAGCTCATTAATAAGTTCTGCATTTGCATTGTTAATGATAGACTTACCGGAATAGAGGGTATTCACATTTTTAATTTTCCCCGTCTCATAGTCCTCGGCTAGTAAATTCAAGGATTTAGCTTTCAGCCTCAGATTTACATCTTTGGTAACGAGAATTACCCTGGCCTTCGCGTTTTCGGCCTGAAGTTGAAGTGCTGCATTTAGAATTTTGTGATCAGGTTTTTTTTCATCAAATATTTTTTCCGCATCCATCTCACTTTGTGAGTTCATCAACACTTTAAAACGCCCCTTATTCTTTCCGTTTATCGGAATCCAGTGATGAAGTTTTTGACCTTTTGAGATATTTTCCAATATTCTAATAAATTCCCTGGCTTCGAAATTTTTTATGTCGTTGCCTTTTTTAAAATTATCTAGTTCTTCAAGGACAGTAATGGGGATGGCAACATCATGTTCTTCAAAATTCATGATGGCGTCATGAGAATAAATTATAACTGATGTATCTAATACAAATATTTTTTTTTCTTTGGTTGAATCTGTCATTGACTTTGCCATTATTCATTAATTTTCATTGAAAAAGAATCGGTTTTTTCTCCAATTTCTATTTTTAGAATATTTGAAACTGCCAGACTTACTAATATTTGAGAGGCTTTGGCCCTGGAGAGTTCAGATATTTCCATAAACTTAGATAACGTAATATTCCCACATTCCTCAATATACCTGAAAAGTATTTGTTCTTTTGTCCCTAGACGAACAGGGTATGACTTGTTATTTTTAGACCGTTTCAAAATCTCAACCATTTCCCTGCTAGCTTGTATGCTTTTATCATTAACACGCACATACGCAATTCCTTTTTTCTCAGGGTTATCGAGAAAGTAGCTTGGTTTCCTCCGGTTTTCAAAAATTCTGTAGCACAAAACGCTGCGTTTTTTTGTAATCGGAATAAACTCGGATTGATATCTTATCCGAGGCTTTGTGTTTGATTGAATAGCATTATTAATTTCAAACTTATCTTCTTCAGCAAATTTTAATCCGGATATTCTCCCGTTATCATCAACCCCAACAAATAAAAGTCCGCCATTGCTGTTGGCAAAAGCCACGAGTTCCTTCACTATTTTTTTAGGGAAAGTAGCCTTCAGTTTAAACTCCAATAGCTGGCCTTCCCCTTTACTTACCAAGTCTTCAAGCTCTTGTAGTTTCATATTCAAAAACCAAAACTAAACAATATATTTGCTTAGATATAGCGTAAATAAATAAAGATAATACTTTTCCTATCTTATATCTGACAGGAAGTCTTCATCAGATTCACCGGGATTTGGAGCAGTGAACATACTGCTCAATAAATCTTTGAATTTCAGGCCGGTGGTGATATGTTTTTTACTTATCATGCTGTATTCAGCTAATCCATGAAGTGCAAATTCCATGAAAAACAACTTATCAGCTGCGTGGGTATTTTTCAAATATCTGTTTACTAATTCTTCCAAACCCGGGATTTCATTCAAAAGGTGTTCATATTTTTTGTCTGGGTAATCGTTGAGGATATCAATTTCATTTCCATCACTAAACCAGTCAATTATCTTTTTATAGGGATTATGATCCTTTTGTTTTCTCACCTTTTCCGGATCGGGAAAATAGACAATAAATTGAGATCTAATTGCCTTGCCAAGAAGATCTTTGGCAACAATTCCGGGGCCCTCCTGTTCACCTTCATAAACCAGCTCTACCTTTCCTGTAATTGCCGGGATCACACCGTTAAAATCTGCTATCCTTATAGTAGTTTTCTTTTCATGATTTATCAATGCTCTGCGTTCGGCTGCACTTTTTAGATTTTCGAAAGCAGAAATTGTAAGCCTGGCTGATACCCCGCTTTTTTCATCGACAAATTCACTTTTCCTGGCCTGAATGGCAATTTCTTCTATCAGGTCCCGGACATATTCATTGATATTGACTATAGCTTCTTGAGCTTCTTTTTTTCTGGCTTCCTGTTCGGTTATCTTTTTACCTATTTCTATCGATTTGGGATAATGCGTGATGATCTGGCTGTCGATCCTGTCTTTCAGGGGAGTAACAATGCTACCACGGCTTGTATAGTCTTCCGGGTTGGCAGTGAATATAAATTGAATATCCAGGGGGAGCCTGATTTTAAATCCTCTTATCTGGATATCCCCTTCCTGGAGAATATTAAATAAAGCAACCTGAATTCTTGCCTGCAAATCGGGGAGTTCATTAATTACAAATATTCCCCTGTGAGATCTGGGTATCAATCCATAATGAATGACACGCTCGTCAGCATAGTTTAATTTCAAGGACGCCGCTTTAATAGGATCCACATCGCCAATTAGGTCTGCAATAGAAACATCCGGAGTTGCCAGCTTTTCAGAATAACGCTCTGATCTGTGCATCCAACTAATTTGTGTTTGATTTCCATGTTCAGCAATCGTTTTTTTTCCATATCCTGATATTGGATTCATAGGGTCGTCATTCAACTCAGAACCATAAATAACTGGGATGAACTCATCCAAAAGGTTTACCATCAACCTGGCAATTCTGGTTTTTGCCTGTCCGCGCAGGCCTAAAAAGTTGATGTTATGCATCGATAATACTGCTCTTTCAATATCTGGAATTACAGTTTCATCATAACCCCAAATTCCCTCAAATGGATTTTCATTTTTTTGCAGTTTTATAATCAGGTTATTTCTGAGTTCTTTTTTTATAGAAACAGGTTGATATCCTGCGCCTCTGAGCTCACCCAATGTTTTTAACTGTTGAAGCTTGTCAATTGAAATATCCCTGAAATTCATATGCTATTTTTTTGTGGTTAAAAGTACTTTTTTCGATTACGGTTATAATCTTCAAATACGAGATTACCCAGGCCCTGAAGATTGCTGTAATAAGCATTTCCATTATTTACCTTTGTAAAATCTTTTACAAATTCCCTTAAATATGGATCAGAAGTGATCATGAATGTAGTCACAGGTATATTCAACTTTCTACAATGGGCAGCCAAATTCAAGGTTTTTTTTAAGATTTTACTGTCAAGACCAAAGCTGTTTTTATAATATTTTATTCCTTGCTTCATACAAGTTGGTTTGCCGTCCGTGATCATGAAAATTTGTTTGTTCGGGTTTTTTCTTCTTCGCAGCAAATCCATTGCAAGTTCAAGTCCTGAAATTGTATTGGTATGATAAGGACCAACTTTCAGAAATGGCAAGTCCTTTATTTCAATTTGCCAGGCGTCATTTCCGAATACAATAACATCTAAAGTATCCTTTTTATAATTTTTTGTGATTAATTCTGATAAAGCCATGGCTACTTTTTTAGCCGGTGTAATTCTATCTTCACCATATAAAATCATAGAATGAGAAATATCTATCATCAGTACAGTGGAAGTTTGAGCCATATGTTCCTTTTCTTCAATCTCGAGATCTTTTTCCGTAAGGTGAAAATCTCCAATCCCATGGTTAATCTGGGCATTTTTAATCGATTCTGTCATTGATATCTGGTCCGGGTTATCTCCAAATTGGTATTTTCTTTTATCCGAACTCTTTTCATCACCCTGACCTCTGTGGCTGGTAGAATGATTGCCCTTATTTGATTTCTTAAGTTTTCCGAATATCTCTTCAAGCGCATTTTTTCGCATTTCCTGCTCGCTCTTGGCAGTAATCGATAATGTACCTTTTTGGGAGTCTTCTTTAATATAACCTTTGTCTTTTAATTCCTGAATAAAGTCTCCAATACCGTATTGATCATTCGTCAAACCATATTGATTATCAAGATTGGTGAGCCAGCTTAAAGCTTCAGAAACATCACCGGATGTCATGAGAATTAATTGTTTGAAGATGTCATGCAATTGGTCAAATCCACTTTTATTCGCGTTTTTGGGTGGAATATATTTTGAAAATCTAAATCCCGACATGAAATAATTGGTTTATCCAGCAAATGTATTGACTGATAAATCAGAAAGTTGTTCTGATGCTCATACAATAAAACAGTAAATGTGGGGTTAATTGTTTGTTAATAATATATTTTTTTTGTTACTGATGTAATTTTTCTTTTGGTAAAGGTGGGTTTGGTATGTTACAAGAATTTAATTTTACACATAAATAATTGCATTTAAAACAGGTAAGTATGAAAAGTTCAGTAATAATTATTGCAGTTGTTGTAATGAGTTTTGCAGCGTCATGCACTCAGAGGACATGCCCAACCTATACAAAGGGAATTAAAGACGCTCCTCAAGAACAACAAGAAGTTGCAAAGGAAGTCGAAAAAGTTTAGGAAATTATATCAATGCCATGGAGCATTGATTAAGATATCAAAAGCAGTGTATTTATAGATTTGTTGTTATGTCAGATAAAAGCCTTTTCAAAAGGCTTTTATCTTTTTAGGGCATTAAAAAAGGGAGTGATGTAATCGACTCCCCTTTTTTGTATGTCGGGTATGGTAATAGACTAGCAGAGTGGAAGTCTCTGTACGTGCCGAGTTGATAGGAAACGTTAGCGATTGGCAAGGGTGTTGTGGGTGACTACAAATCTGAAGAAAGCCATCAGCAAAACTGTGGTTCTAACGGAGAGAAACATAGTATAAGGCGCAATAGGGAGGGCAATCGAGCCATGGATTGGGAAAGCCCAGAATTCAACCGTAATCCCTTAGCGTAAACCATGTGGGACACAGCGAAAGTCTATTATCTTATCCCGAGAGATCTCATTTCTTGTTGTATCAACAACAAACCGAGCGGCGACAATCGGCTATAAGAAATGAGAAGTCAGCAGAAGACATAGTAGTTTTTTTTAAGAAAAGACGAAGGTCTGAATCAGTTAATTTAAGGAGCAGTCAGTAAGAATGTTCATTTATGGCGAGCCAGCAAGCAATAGTATATCAGTTGGATTTGTTCTCAGAACAAAATCAGAGAGCTATTCCCTATTCTGAAAGACGTGAAGGCGTATCCGGAGCGCAAGCAAGAAAAGGGGCTCAAATAAAGGGAGAAGGACAACAAGGACGAGCCTTAGCAGGAGGTTTGATGGCGGTCATATGTTCTCAACAGAATATAGGACAAGCATACAAGCGAGTAAAACAAAACAAGGGAGTGGCGGGGATTGACCAAATGCCTATCGGAGAGTTTGCTCCATGGTTTTCGAAGCATGGGTCGGCTCTGATAAAGCAACTACTGAAGGGGGATTATACACCCGAATCAGTAAAGCAGGTAGAAATCCCGAAGCATAACGGGGGAAAGCGAAAGTTGGGCATCCCAACGGTAACAGACCGCATTATCCAACAAGCCATTTCTCAAGTGCTAAGTCCAATCTACGAGCCAATGTTTTCTAATCACAGCTATGGTTTCCGTCCAAAGCGGAACGCTCATCAAGCCTTGCGAAGGGCAGGAGACTATGTGAAGGAAGGGAGACTATGGGTGTAGATATGGATTTGAAGAGCTTCTTCGATGAAGTAAACCACGATAAGTTGATGTATAAATTATCACGAACAATCCGGGATAAGGTGTTGTTGAGTTTGATAAGGAAATACCTTCGAAGTGGGATATTAATAGGAGGGTTAACGCAACAACGCGCAAAGGGGACACCCCAGGGTAGCCCTCTATCGCCGCTTCTGTCTAATATAGTTTTAGACAATTTGGACAAGGAGCTTGAAAAGCGTGGGCACAGTTTTGTGAGGTACGCCGATGATTTCAGTATTTTTGTTCGCAGCCAAAAGGCCAGCGAGAGGGTAATGGGGTCAATCGGTCGCTTCATTACAGAAACACTCAAACTCAAAGTTAATGAGGATAAAAGTGTAGTATGCGAATGTCATCAGACAAAATTATTAGGCTACACTATTTACCGGGACGGTAACTTAGGAGTTGCCCGAGAGAGTCTGGAAAGACTTAAGATCAAGATTAGAGGCATAACTAAACGGAACAGAGGCAGGAGTTTTGAAAAGATAATTTCAGAGCTTAGGCCAGTTTTAAGAGGCTGGCTGCAATACTTTCGTTTAGCCAAGAGCAATCGGATAATGCAAAATCTTGATGCTTGGATACGGAGGAAACTCCGTTGCTACCGGATAAAGCAATGTAAGAAGGTGATAACCCTACAGCGATTTCTGAAAAGATCAGGAGTTACAACATGGCAAAGCTGGACACTCGCTCTATCAGGTAAAGGACACTGGCGAAAGTCAGGCTGCCCCCAGGTAAATCAGGCAATGGGCCTAAAATGGTTCGAAACACAAGGGTTGTATAACCTGTCTTTGAACCATAAATTGCTCAACAATTAACTTGAAACCGCCCAGTACGAGAGTACGCTGGGTGGTGTGAGAGGGCGGGGAAGTAATTCCCCTACCTACTCGATTTGAATATGATATTTTGAAATGGTTATCCATTCATAGAAATAAGAAATTCTTCATTGCTTCTTGTTCCTTTCAATTTATTCAATAAGAATTCCATTGCTTCTACAGAATTCATGTCAGACATATATTTCCTCAATATCCAAACCCGCTGTAAAAACTCCTTATCGAGCAATAGTTCTTCTCTTCGGGTACCGGAGGCCGGAACATCCATAGAAGGATAAATCCGTTTGTTGGAAAGTTTTCTATCGAGTTGAAGTTCCATATTACCTGTTCCTTTGAATTCCTCGAAAATCACTTCGTCCATTTTAGAACCGGTTTCTACAAGAGCAGTTGCAATAATTGTCAATGAGCCTCCATTTTCAACGTTTCTTGCCGCACCAAAAAATCTCTTTGGCTTATGCAATGCATTGGCATCCACACCTCCAGAGAGAATCTTTCCTGAAGATGGAACAACTGTGTTATGAGCTCTTGCAAGCCTGGTAATAGAGTCTAAAAGAATCACTACATCATGGCCGCACTCTACCATTCTCTTTGCTTTTTCGAGTACGATTCCAGCAACCTTCACATGCCTTTCAGCCTGCTCGTCAAAGGTGGAAGAAATAACTTCAGCTCTTACACTTCTCGCCATATCAGTGACCTCTTCCGGTCTTTCATCAATAAGCAATATCATGAGATAAACCTCAGGATGATTTTCTGCTATTGCGTTCGCAATGTTTTTCAGTAGCACTGTTTTGCCGGTTTTAGGCTGAGCTACAATCATACCCCTTTGTCCTTTTCCGATAGGAGCAAACATATCCATAACCCTGGTGGAATAGTTGCCTGGTGCTCCACTTAGATTTAATTTTTCTTCTGGGAATAAAGGAGTTAAGTATTCAAATGGAACTCTATCTCTAATTTCTTCAGTGGTCTTTCCATTTACAGTTCCTACCCTTAAAAGTGCAAAATACTTTTCTCCATCTTTCGGTGGCCTGATCTGCCCTTTTACTATGTCGCCGGTTTTTAAACCAAATAATTTTATTTGAGATGGAGAAACATAGATATCATCCGGACTGGCCAAATAATTATAATCTGAAGATCTTAAAAAACCATATCCATCCTGCATGATTTCAAGAACGCCTTCATTCTCGATCGCTCCGTCAAATTCTTTGATATTTGGTCTTTTTGGCTTTGGTTTTCTCTGCTCATAGGCCCTATCCTTTTGATCATCTTTTTTAGATTCATCACCAGCACTATCAGTTTTTGAGGAACCTGAATCAAATGTCGGAACCTTAGGGGAAAAGTTTGCTGAAATTGATTCAAACAATTCTTCTGTGCTTATTTCATTAGAATAATCCTCCGGGGGCGGAGTGTCGGCAACTTTCTTTACGTTTTCTCTTTTAAAGCTTAGCTTGGATTTTTTTTCTTGTGCTTTGGGCTCAGCTTTTTTAGGTTTTTCCTTTTTAGGGGCTTGGGCTTTTTTAGTTTTCTTCTCCGCGGAGCTTTCTTTTGGCTTTTCTTCGACAGGATTTGAGGCTTGATGATCAAGAATTTTATAAATCAACTCTTTTTTAGGGAGTTTTTTATAATTCTCAAGTCCTAATTCGTTGGCGATTTCTTTCAACTCTGAAAGCAGTCGCACATTTAAATCTTGAATAGTGTACATTATTGTTTAATAGTAAATCTACTGGAGAGATGACTCCTTTTGTATTGGATTATTTGTAATTGAATAATTATGAATTAATTAAAAAAGAAAAAGAATTTCTTAAGGGATCTTTCTAAAAGAAAAATCTTTTGAAGTAAAATTTATGCAATAATAGACTACCCTTGGTTAATAGTCAAGTATTAACAATGATTTCGATTTCTAATCAGCGTTTATCGATGATTTTTTCCTAATCAAGGTTAAAAACAGCTACATTTGCTGAAAAATTGAATACATGTTAAGAATTGCTGATATAAGGAACGAAAGAGAACGGATTATAAAAGGCCTTGAAAAGAAACGTGTGCCAAACGCCATTGCCCAGATTGATGAATTACTCAACTTGGATGAAAATAGAAGAAATACCCAATCAGAGCTAGATGCTGTGTTGAACGAGTCGAATACTATTTCGAGGCAAATTGGCGCTTTGATGAAAGCTGGTGATAGGGAAGGTGCGGAAAAAGCAAAAGTTCGGACTGGCCAGCTAAAAGCCCGGAGTAAAAGTCTTCAGGAACAATTAAAAAATGTAGAAGAGCAACTCACAGGGGCTCTTTATAATATACCGAATTCGGCCCATGAGGATGTTCCCGATGGAAATTCGGCTGATGATAATATAGAGATTCTTACAAAGGGGATTGTCCCTGAACTCTTTAAAGGAGCACTTCCACATTGGGATCTCATTGAAAAATATGACATTATAGATTTCGGTTTAGGAAATAAAATATCCGGTGCCGGATTCCCGGTATATAAAGGAAAGGCGCAAAACTTCAGCGGGCCTTGATAAGCTTTTTCCTCGACCAGGCATCTGAAGCAGGTTTTGAAGAAATTCAACCACCGATAGTAATTAATTCTGATTCGGGATATGGTACCGGTCAGCTTCCCGATAAGGAAGGGCAAATGTATGGAATAGTGGATAGTGACCTTTATCTGATTCCTACGGCTGAAATCCCCATTACAAATCTATATAGAGATGTAATACTGAAAGAAGATGAATTGCCTGTTAAAAATGTTGGTTATACACCGTGTTTTAGGAGAGAAGCGGGATCGTGGGGATCACATGTTCGCGGGTTGAACAGACTACACCAATTCGATAAAGTAGAAATTGTTCAGATAACCAGGCCGCAGGATTCGTACAAAGCACTTGAAAATATGTGCGCTTATGTGGAAGGGTTGTTGAAAAAGCTGGAATTGCCATTCAGAAAATTACTACTATGTGGGGGAGATTTGGGATTTACGTCTGCAATAACCTATGATATGGAGGTGTATTCTGCTGGTCAGGAAAAATGGCTTGAAGTCAGTTCTGTGAGTAATTTTGAGGCTTACCAGGCAAACAGGTTAAAATTAAGGTATAAAGAAGCGGGGAAAAAGACTACTTTACTTCATACATTAAACGGAAGCGCTCTGGCACTTCCGAGAATTGTAGCTGCTATTCTCGAAAATAATCAAACGGAAAAAGGAATAATTATCCCGGAAATTCTAAGAAACTATACTGGATTTGATATAATAGATTGATTGAATTTTAACGGATCTTTAAAATTATTCAATCGACAGATTCGAGAATGGTCATAAAGGAAACATGTTTGTACCTGAAAGCTTCATTGTGTTTTTCTAGTATTTGATTGGCGAAATTTTCCAGGTATTGATTGACTTTTGCTAGAGAATCAGAAAAAAACTGTACAGAATATGTCAATCCCTGGTTTTCCGTTTCATTTAACAATTTGAATATTTTGACATCGCTGAATAAGCCTGTTTCCAATACAAAGGGTATATAATGTTGTTTCATCCACGAGTTCCAATCATGTTGGATTTCCACTTCAATGTTAAAAGTGATATTATATAAGATCATAGGATTTTAGAATTGCATTGCAAAAAAGCTGATTTCATCCCTGAATTGCAAGTCAGAATTCTAAAGATAGAATCTGAAATAGAAACAGGTATCAATTGATACCTGTTTAGAATCTACACCCTTTATTAAAAAAAGGGTATTTAATCTTTTCTCACGGAACTACTTCCACTTTTTTCAATTTCTACATCTGCATTTCCTCTGTATCTCACATTGCTTGCTCCTTGAGATTTTATTGTTAAGTGGTCTCTGGCATAAACCCTGGCAGTGGACGCGCTATAGGTTGTAACATCCGTTTCGCTTACCTTATAGTCAAAAGCATTTAGAGTTGCGGCCCCGGATACATTGGCAATGAGCCTGTTGCCTTTACCACTTAGTTCAAGCTTTGCTGCCCCTTCAATTTTGGCATCAATCAGATCAACATTAATGTCAATATTTGTAAGCGCAGCACCAACCAGCTCGATATTTAAATAATCTTCTTCAAAACCATTTATATAGGATTTGCTGGCACTTCCAAAATGGACAGCATTAAGATCAGGCATAATGATATATACATTTATCTCTTTGCGCTGCCGGTTGAGTTTTATAGCATTGCCTTTAAAATCCATAGAAAGTAAATCCTCGGTTTTTTCAACCACCACATCATCAACATCGGATTCCCTGCCATTGATGACAATGCTATAACGATCTCCTTTTTTAATATTTACTATAAATGCGCTGTTGATCTCGATTTCGGAAAAATCATCAATTTCATATGATCTTTTATATCCCGAAATATCCCATTCATCATCCTCCTCCTTTTCTTCGCGCTCAACCGGGCAGGTTATGCAGATTAATCCTTCCTCGCCAAATTGCCACACATTTCCGGGCATTTGTTTATTACTAAATCCTTCTCGGTATAAAAAACTACCGATCAAATATTTAATATTTTCATCCAGGATGAATTTTTGACCGATGGGAAAGTAGAGGGTCAATTCAACTTCTTGCTTTCTGTATTTTGCATTTTCTCCAAAATCAAGTTTAGAATTGAACGTAAACACGGAGTCTTCGACATCTGGCGAGTATTGAATTAATTTGGCATTATCGACAGCTTCTTTTCTGGAAGGACCGGAAGCCCGGAATTCCTGTTCAAGTTTTATAGTGGTATCATTCGAAGATCTTATTCTCAGTGAGACCATATCAAATTCATCCTCACCTATGTCATTAAAATTGATGACGGCTGTTTTATCCATTAAATTATACCTGTTGACAACTGTGTGTCTTCCCGTTTCATGGAAATTATTGATGTAAGGGGGAATAGTAAAGCTTAATATTAATATACAGATCAGCCATATTGCAAGTATAGACCATCCAGCCCTGGCATTTAATACCTGCTTTTTCATTAAAACTATAAACCCCAATATGGCCAGGTAGAAGAATGGTATTATTAAAGCCATAGCAAGTGCAATTCCCGGCAAAACCTGCAAATCATTTTTTATAACTTCAAATGGTAGCGGATACATGATATTCAAATCTCCACCGGCAATCAATCCGATCAATACTCCCAATGCAATTAATACTGCCAGCACTCCACTGATGCCAATAATTGCGAGTAAAACCCCGAAGACAACCCTCAGCGCCTCAACCAAAAATGACATGAAAGGTCCGAGAGCTTTGGAAAGAAACTCGAATAATGTAGCGATTAATCTGAAAGGGAATAGGAGTACTTTCACAATTATATTTTCGTCCCCCTCCTTCATATTCAAGCTCTTCCTGATATTAAATTCTATGTTACTTAAGGTTACAGGTTGGCCCTGCATCTCCATTTTATCTGTAAGTGTTTTTGCCTCTGGTAGTATTATCCATAGAATAATGTATAAAATGATCCCTGTTCCCGCTATGAAAATGGTCACAAAAAACAATAATCTGATAATTACCACATCTACTCCAAAATACGCTGAAATACCACTGGCCACACCACCTAATACCTTCCCATCCGGATCCCTGTACATCTTTTTGATTTTTTTCTCTTCGATCAATTCGTCAGAAGCAGGAATCACAATCCATAATACTATGTAAGCAAGGAGCAAAAAGCCAGCGATAGATGGGAGAATGGATACTCCAAAAAATAGCAACGCATAAATCAAACGAATCCAAAGGGGATCTGTATTGAAATAATATGCAATTCCAGATAGTACCCCGGCCAATAATTTCCTGTTGTTATCTCTGTAGAGCCTTTTTGAAAAGATGGTTTCTCCCTGTTCTTCATCATCTTCATCATCGTCATCGGGTAATTTAATTGCCTCTTCTTCAGCGGCCTGGAAATCTTTAATGCTTCCCATTGTTGCAATCAACGATTCCACATCCTCTATCACGATTATCTGCTTACCGTCTTTTAGTTTTGACAAAAAGATTTCTGCAATTCTCGTTTCTATATCAGCAATGATTTCATGACTGTCTTCGAAAGTTGAAAAATATCGATTGATGGATTCCAGGTATTCCTTGAGTTGGTCGTATCCATCTTCTTCAATGTGAAAAATGATTCCACTAATATTGATGCTTATATTCTTTTTCATGTTTTTACTTATTTTGAGGCAGTGTCGTTACCGGAAGTATTAGATTTTATGATTTTATTGGTCGATTCGATCAACTCAACCCAGGTGCTATCTAACTGACTTAAAAAATTGTATCCCTCTTCTGTGAGTTTGTAGTATTTTCTCGGAGGTCCGGATTTTGATTCTACCCATTTATACTCCACGAGACCGGCTTTTCGCAATCTGGTCAACAATGGATAAAGCGTCCCTTCAACTACTATCATTTTTACAGATGTCAATTCTTCCAGCATATCGGATGCATAAACTTCACCTCTCGAAATAATGTGTAAGATACAAAATTCGAGAATGCCTTTTCTCATTTGAACCTGTGTGTTTTCTACTTTCATAACCATGATATAGTACGTTTATTGAATAATAATACGGAATAGTACCTTGCATGGCCAAGTACATGGTAAAAAATATTAGCTTGTATTGTATATTCTTTATATAATTATATTTATTAGCCTGATAATATCATTAATCTAAGAGTTAGAATTCATTTTTCTTGAATCTTAATGCAAAAGTTACAGATTGGACAACACCCGAATAAAATGTGATCTAATGTTATTATTTTTGTGATTGCTAAGAGCAATAAACGAAGCAGAGGATTTGAGGCGGATTTTTACCATACTTTTTTTATTTTATTCCATTATTTCCATTGGGCAGGTTTCTGCTCCCAAATACAGTAATGAATTTTTGTCGATTGGCGTCGGCGCCAGATCTCTTGCCCTGTCAAATAGCGTCGTCTCAAATGTCAACGATGGTACCTCAGCGTATTGGAATCCAGCAGGTCTTTTGAACATTAAGGATAAATACGAAGTCTCATTGATGCACTCTGAATATTTTGCGGGCATCGCCAATTATGATTTTATCGGTTTTGCCATGCCGGTAGATTCCGTAAGTCATATGAGCTTTTCTATGATCAGGTTTGGAATTGATGATATCCCGGATACACGGTTTTTATATGATGCGAATGGAGCTATCAACTATGATAATATCAGGTTTTTTTCTGCAGCGGATTATGCTTTTGTATTTTCCTATGCGAGAAAGGTAAATATCCTAGGAGGGATGAATCTCGGGGCAAATTTTAAAGTTGTTCATAGAAATGTTGGAGATTTTGCAAATGCGTGGGGTTTTGGTTTGGATGCCGGTGCACAGAAAACATTAGGGAAATGGGAGTTTGGCCTCATGCTCAGAGATATTACCGGAACATTTAATGCATGGTCTCATAATTCGGATTTGGTTGAAGATGTTTACGCCCTGACGGGAAATGTAATTCCGGTTTCATCTTTGGAAGTAACCTTACCTAGAGCGATACTCGGAGTTACAAGAACTTTTTCATTTGGAGAAAAAATTGGTCTTTTAACTTCCGCAGACCTGGAGATGACATTTGACGGAAAGAGGAATGTAGCTTTGAAGACTGATTTTGTTTCCGTAGCGCCAATGTTTGGACTGGAACTCGATTACTCAAAAATAGCCTTCCTCAGGCTTGGGGCAGGCAAATTCCAGCAAGTCAAGGATTTTAACAATTCTACCATTACCTCGTGGCAGCCAAATTTTGGATTGGGGGTTAAGGTAAAAGCTTTGAGAATAGACTATGCAATGACTGATTTTTCTGACAATGCAGAATCGCTTTATTCTCATGTATTCTCGCTGGCTGTAGGACTAAATGATAAAAAGCAAAAATGAAATTCTGGAACATGAAAAAAGGATTTCTAATATTGATCATCATTCAGCTATTAACTTTGTCTGTAGTTCACGCACAGAAATACGGCAATGAATGGATTAATTTTGCTCAAAAATATTATAAACTCTCAACGGCAGAGGATGGAATATA
This sequence comes from Bacteroidota bacterium, assembly GCA_024280115.1. Taxonomy (GTDB): domain Bacteria; phylum Bacteroidota; class Bacteroidia; order Cytophagales; family Cyclobacteriaceae; genus JAAUQL01. The sequence goes on from JAJRQT010000165.1 coordinate 27,090, forward strand.
CAGGGTTTCATACAGCGAACTACAGGCCTCTGGATTTCCTGTTTCAACTGTAGATCCACGCAAAATTCAATTATTTCATAGAGGTGTTGAGCATGCCATCCACATCGAAGGACAGAATGATTCGAGATTTGACCCCAATGACTATATAGAGTTTTATGGAAAGAGAAATGATGGCACACTGGACGAGGAATTATATATAACACCAGAAGCCCAACCGCACAAATATTATAATATTTATTCAGATACGACAGCTTATTTCCTGACATGGAGCCTATCAAAAACAGGGAAAAGAATTCAACCATTCAAGGAAAATAACGTGCAGAATTTACCTGCAGAATCGTATCACTTTAGTGAGCAAATTGACGTTCAAACTTCCAATTATAGCGCCGGAGCTTACTACCCAATAGGAGGATCTTCAACAACCCACCTCACGGTTTTCGATCGTGGCGAAGGATGGACGGGAGCATGGTTTAAACAAGGACAGAGCAGGGATATTATATTCACAGGTCTCGATAACAACGTAACATCCGGGCCAGCGCCAATTTTGAAAATTTTGTTAACCGGGAGAAATAACCTGGATCATGATATTACCATTGAGGTAGGGCCGGATCAAAATGGTTTGCGTCTGCTGAAAGGCGTCAACTTCAGTCACTATTCAGATACGCTCATTGTTGAAAATCTTCAATGGGCAGACATGGCTTCGGGAAGCATGTTGTGCAGGGTAAATGTTGTAAATAATGGTAGGGCTGACAGGATTTCAGTTTCCTATGCAAAATTGACTTTCCCCGATGCCCTGAACCAGGGAATGCTTGTACAAAAATTCTATAATATCAAACCTACGAATGGCAACAGGTCTTATTTTGAGATACAAAACGTGCCTTCAGGAACCAAACTTTTTGACATCACTGATGAAACTAATTTGGAAGATATTGGCTATAATGTTAATGGATCAACTATCAATGCGGTTATAAAGAATGGCCAAATTGGCAAAAAACTTTTGTTGACTTCCACTAGAATTCAGGTGCCGGAAATAAAACAGACGTCCATGCGAAATATCTTTCCCTCCACGGCAAACTATTTAATGATTACCCATAGGTCATTAAGAAAACCTACCAAAAACTTTACAGATGTCCCGAAAGCTTATGCCGATTATCGTGCTTCTGCTGAGGGGGGTGGGTTTGATACACTTTTACTTGATATGAATCAATTGTATAATATGTTTAGCTATGGAGAAAAAACATCTCTGGCGATTTATAGATTCGCTCGATTTATGGCAGAAAATGGTAGGCCTGAATACATCTTTCTAATGGGTAAAGGACTAACGCCAAACTATAATTTTCATAGAAAAGATTTCAATTCACAGACTTATAAAGATTTAATACCCACCGGAGGGTACCCTGGTAATGACATCATTTTTGTCGCGGGGTTAAATGGTTCTACCTATGAACCCGGCATCTCCATTGGCCGAATATCTGCAAATTCGCCAGAAAACCTGGAGGCATATTTTGAAAAGGTGAAAGAGACGGAAAGTTTACCATTTAATGCACTTTGGAGAAAAGAGCTTGTTAACCTGAGTGGGGGACGCGATCTTTTCCAGCAACAACTATTCAGGCGATATGTCGATGGGTTCAAGTCGGTTGCGGAAGGAATTTTTCTGGGAGGTGACGTAACGACATTAAGCAAAAAGTCAACAAGCCCGACCGAGTTAATAAATATTGCGGATGAGGTAAATGCAGGCAAATTGCTGGTCACGTTTTTTGGACATTCAGCACCTGGCTCCGCAGATATTGACATTGGATATGTATCAGAACCGGGTTTTGGATATAATAACCAAGGCAAGTATCCGATGATGATCGTAAATGGTTGCAATGCCGGAGACATGTTTAATACCGGTTATGGATTTGGGGAGGACTGGATGGTGACCCCTGATAAAGGTGCCGTGGGATTCATCGCTCACACCGAATCGGGGCTACCCTCATTACTCAAAAGATATACAGATATTTTTTATGAAGTTGCTTTTACAGATTCTTTGTTTCTCGATAGAGGAATTGGAGACATTGAAAAAGAAGCCGGTAAGAGATACCTACAAAGAAATTCCGATAACGAATTAAATATAGCACAAGTACAGCAAATGGTTCTTCATGGCGACCCGTCATTAGCATTATTTGGAGCTAAACTGGCTGACTATGAGATAAATGCTAATAATGTTTTTACGGAATCCATCGATGGGCAACCAATAAATGCGTTTACCAAACTCTTTCGTCTCGGATTGATTGTGAGAAATTTCGGATCGGCGGTGACGGATTCATTGAAAATTACTGTTAATAGAAAATTGAGCAACGGACAAAATATTCAATTGGATACCCTTGTTTTTGCCCCGGTACTTTATAAGGACACCTTATATTTTAATATTAAATCTGCAGGTATTGACGGGTTTGGATTAAATAAATTCAACATAAGCCTGGATCCGCTCAATGATATCAAAGAGCTGGACAAAATAAACAATCAAACGACCTTCGAATATTTTGTTTCGCTTGGAGGGACAACAAACATATATCCCTCAAATCTTTCTCTGATAAATGAAACAAATATTAACTTGGTTGCTCAATCACTTGATTTATTAAGGAAGGACAATACTTTTTTATTTGAATTGGATACCACCAATTTATTCAATAGTCCATACCGTAAACAAATGTCATTACAGGGAAATGGATTAGCAAAATGGCGCGTAAATCTTTTTGAAAACCTTCCGGAAAAGGACACAATTGTATTTTACTGGCGAACAAAATTCTCTGATACCCGACCGGAAGAATTGGATATTTGGAATCAATCATCTTTTACTTTTATAAAAAATGGAGCTTCCGGATGGGGGATGGCACATTTTCAGCAATTTGATGAAAATGATTTGAAGAATATTGTCGCCAATCAGCAAAGCAGACAATGGGAATTTGAAAAATTCGAGACTTCAATATCTGTGAAAACTTTTGGATCCTTACATCCGGATTTTGACCATGAAAATGTCGAACTTTCAATCAATAATATCCAATACATATTTCCAACCAGGCTTTGTACCGACAATTCAATGAATCTGATGGCCTTTGACAAAGTCACGACAATTCCTTACCTGGTGCTGGGGAATCCCTTTATTTTAGATAGAAAAAGTTGCGGGAGAATTCCACAGGCCATCAATAACATGCTGAAAAGGGAAATCGAAATTAACCTTCATATGGAGCAATATATCGATGCTGTTAGTGATGGAGATTATGTGCTCTTATTTTCCATTGGAAATGTAACCTATCAGAGTTGGCCTGCTTCTACACTAGCAAAACTCGGCGAATTTGGCATAAATGCCTCGGATATCCAGAATATTGCCGATGGAGAACCTGTAATAATTATTGGAAAAAAAGGAATGGATCCCGGTTCAGCGACAATAATTAAGGCAGATTATTCCAGTCCTGAACCTGCAAATGAGCAGGAGATAATTTTAAATCAGATGATCAGTGGGCAGGCTGTATCAGGGGTAATAAGCAGCCCAAAAATAGGACCTGCGGCAAATTGGAGTTCCTTCCATCAAAGAATTAGTCTATCCGAGCTCACAGATATATATGCCATTGATATTTATGGAATTGATGCCAGTAACAATGAAAACCTATTATTTGAAAATATAAAGTCAAATGAAATTGATCTGCGAGGAGTTAGTATTTCAACAAATCCATACTTAAGGTTGGAGTTGAAGGTACAGGATGAAGAATATCTGACCCCGGCCCAACTGGAACAATGGTTCGTAATATATGAAGGACTCCCGGATGGTGTTCTGACTTATAAACAAGGGCAGGAAATCAGGGGGATTGAGAAAAATGAGGGGGAAACTCATGAAGCGGCATTTATTTTTGAGAATGTAACTGACCTCGCCTATAAGGACTCCATTAAGGTTGAATATAGCTTGTTCAACCAAAATGACCGGAAATCATATACAGATACCATCCAGGTAAAACCACTGAATGGAGGAGAATCTGTTGCATTCTCATTTTCGCTGGAAACTTTAAACAAATCGGGCCTGAATGATTTCAAAGTCTTTGCCAATCCATATATTCAGAAAGAACATAATTTCAATAATAATTTTATAAATTTCTCGGATTATCTGGCAATTAACAAGGACAATACCAATCCGATTCTTGAAGTAACAATTGATGGAGAATTCATAATGGATGGAGATATTGTGGCACCTTCACCATTGATTACCCTAAGGCTTAAGGATGAAAACAGCGCTCTTTTAAAGGAAGATACGCTTGGTGTGAATCTATATCTGAATGAAAAATGCGATAACTGCCAGTCCAGGAGAATAAGCTTTTCATCTCCCTATGTGAACTGGACTCCTGCTACCGAGGATACCGACTATACATTAGAATATCAGCCTCAGACCTTAGCTGATGGTATTTATACATTAAGGGCCGAGGCATCCGATGCCTCAGGAAATCCATCGGGGACTGAGCCGTATTCTGTTAATTTTGAAATTGTTAATGAATCGCAAATCACAAATTTTTTCCCTTATCCCAATCCTTTTTCAACCCGGACCCAATTTGTTTTCACATTAACAGGCAGCGTAATTCCGGATCAGATCATCATACAGATAATGACTGTCAGTGGAACTGTTGTGCGCGAAATCACACAGGATGAGATCGGCCCTATAAAAATCGGGCATAATAAAACTGAATATGCCTGGGATGGCCATGACGAATATGGCGATCAACTTGCCAACGGGGTTTACTTATATAAAGTAAAAATCTTTAATAGCGGCCAGGAGATGAAGCAACGGGTAACTTCGGCAGACAGGGCTTTCAAGCATGGAATTGGTAAAATGTATCTGTTGCGATAGCAGCGTTATCTCAAAAGATCAGCCGGCAAACTAATTTGATCGGCATAAAATTTCACTCGTTTATTCTTGCGCTCCAACAATTCAATCCGTTCTATTTTGTCTAGTTTATGATTGTAAAATACCTCCACATAAAAATTTGAAAGGAGATATAAATTTATCTTATAACCATAATATCGAATGGAAACCACAAAAGTTCCTTCTTTGTATAAAGTCTGGATCATTTCATCCAATTTCATACTGAAAAAACTTTGTTTGCTTATCATGATTATTTATAATTTTCAATACTCAAAATCCACAACATTTCTTTCTGTAACCACCTTCCCAATAAACCCGGCAACTTCCTGATGGGCTGGATGGAGGATATACTGAGCAAGTGCATCTTTATCTGAATGAGTTGTAATCAATACCAAATCAAATGCTACATCAGATGAATTAAAATTTTCGCCAACCTCAATAGACTCAATCTGACTTATTTCAGGTTTCAAGTCATAAAGTTTTGCCTTAGAAAGCTCAATATTTTTGCTTTTATTATTGCCTTCTGCCTCTTCTTTTAGTCTCCACATCACCACATGTTTCACCATAATATTGTTGGTTTTAATATCCTAATATCATATTTACGAATAAATAACAATTTTTGATAAAGGAAAAATAGAATTGTTTTAGTTTGTTCACAGATAATTATTTTGTTGTAGATGAGAATTAAGAATGTCACATAAGTTAATCTCTCCTGTCTCGAACGGAATGATCTTGATAATCAGAAATTTATAAAACGGAGCACAATTATCTGAGTTTAATGCGATATTTTTTAGATAATTCAGAAAAAGAAAAGGAGATTTACACTGAGGGAAAAGGTGAAATGGGCTCTTAATTCTCAATAATTAAGTCATCGTTGCAATGCTATTGAAAAATGATGTAAGAACTATGGTTATTTTTTAACCTCACATGAAGTAAAATCTATTTTTTTGATATATTTACCAATTATATTCAAATTAGAAACACAATAACTATTAATTAATCCAAAAATTTTATTTGGCTATGAATTCAAGAAATTACTACCAGCTGAGTAGCAAGATATTATTAGCAGTCGTTATCAGTATAATGATAGCATGTGGATCCGACAAGAAAAAAGGTTCAGATTCTTCAAAAGAATTTGATGAAGCCCAACAGCAATTAAAAGAAAAAGTAGAAAAAGCAATCTACGATATTCCATCACCTTCGGAGATACCCTATATTATAAAAGGAACCGGTGCGGATTTCAATCCCAATATCATCAATGATCATAAAAAGTATGAATCCTACATGATTTCAGCAAAAAAAGCTGCATTTAACTTAGGTGTATATGCTTCGGATATTGGGTACTTAAGCAGTTATGGGAAAACTCAAGGAGCATTGGATTATATGGATGTATGCTTGAAGCTAACAGATGCAATAGGCGCCCAGGATGCTGTAGATTTAAAAGTATTGGAAAGATTTGAGAAAAATCTTTCTAATCCTGATAGCCTTGCAAATATTATTGATGATGTAATTGCCAATAGCGATTCTTATCTTCAGGAAAATGAAAGAAACAATATTGCTGCGCTCGTTATAGGCGGAACTTTTGTCGAAGCACTTTATATATCTACCCAGATAATTGATACCTATCCGAAAGATATTTTACCTGATGACATGAGATTGCAGATACTTTCTCCGCTTGTTCAGATGCTTGCGAAGCAAAAGGATAGCTTAAAGGACCTCATAGATTTGCTGAGAAGTGTTGAAGATAATGACGAATGGGTATTGGCTACAATTAACAGCCTTCAGGAATTGTATGATAATTATTCAAAATTTGATCCCATGGGACGAATTCAGGCTGGCAGAGGCAATGAAGTTTTAAATGATGAAGTATTGTCACGTTTAACTGCACAAGTTGATTCCATCAGAACAAATATAGTTTTCTAAACATATAATGATATTCATTGAATGAAAGTATTGGAGAGGAGTCTTCAATACTTTTTTTGTTTTAGTATAATAAAAATTTACCACCACAAAATTGACCTTGTCCTATGAGTGAACAATTACTTGAAGCCGTAATTAAGCTTTTTGCTTTATTGGCCCGATTAGATGGTGTTGGAGAAAATGAAAAGGCCAAGATGTTTAATCTCCTCAATTCCAGGCTCAATAAAGAAGTAATTGGAAAGTACATGGAAATGTTCAATACTTTCTGCTTACAGGATTTGGATAAGGATATTAATGAGATATCCGAAATCACCAGGATCACTAAAGAAATAAATGGTCAGATAACTCAACAGCAGAAAATTTTCCTTATTTCTGAGCTTTCTCAATTAATTTATGCAGATAATGTGCTTTCGAAGAAGGAGAGTATCGCATTTAATAATATTGGTAAGGAGCTAAATATCGATTCTGCAGAATTAATGTCCATTCTCAGGTTTGTAGCTGCTGAAAACATCGATGATTTTAATTCAGACAGTATCCTTATAATCAGCAATCTAAAAAACAGTTTGCCTTCAAAATGTCATAGCTTTTACCCGGAAGGTGTCATCAATGGATTTATTGCGGTTTTGAAACTAAAATCTATCAAGCCGTTTTTCTTGAGATACATGGGCTCAGCGAGCATTTTTCTCAATCAGATACCTTTGGAAATTGGAAAGGTGGAAATTGTTCCAACAGGGAGTACCATCAGAAGCAGTAAATTCAGAGCTATATATTATAGTGATATCCAAAATCATTTCAAAACGGATGAAACTGAATCGCCAATTACATTTGAAGCAGAGAATATTTCCTTCAAATTTAAAAATGGAAAGATAGGCCTTAGAAATATTTCTATAAAGGAAAAAAATGGCAGCCTTGTTGGAGTAATGGGTGCGAGCGGTTCGGGGAAATCTACACTTTTCAATGTCCTTAACGGAAGCGATAAACCATCTTCCGGCCGGGTGTTGATCAATGGCATTGATATTCACGAAGAAAGAGAAAAGATAGCCGGCCTGTTCGGTTTTGTTCCCCAGGATGATTTGTTGATTGAAGATTTAACCGTATTTCAAAATCTTTATTATGCTGCAAAACTTTGCTTCAGCAATTATAGTGAAGAAGAGATTATAAAGCTTGTCAATAAAACACTCAACAGCCTCGGTTTATATGAGACAAAAAATTTAAAAGTCGGTAACCCTCTGCAAAAAACAATATCGGGCGGGCAAAGAAAAAGGCTGAATATCGGTCTCGAATTGCTGAGAGAACCAATGGTATTGTATGTTGACGAGCCTACTTCCGGGCTATCATCCAGGGATTCTGAAAATATCATGGATCTCTTAAAAGAGCTCACCTTAAGAGGTAAGCTTGTTTTTGTGGTGATCCATCAGCCATCATCGGATATATTCAAGATGTTTGACAAACTGTTAATATTAGATGTTGGCGGATATCCGATTTATTATGGTAATCCCGTAGAGGCAGTTGTTTATTTTAGAGAGGCGACCAAGCTTGTTGACAGGCAATCAGGATCTTGTACAGAATGTGGAAATGTAAATGCCGAGCAGATATTTAATATTGTTGAAACTCGTATTGTTGATGAATATGGACGGCATACAGGGCAACGAAAAATCACACCAATTACCTGGAATGAAATTTACAATAAAAAGGTCGAACTTCAGAAATTAGAGAAAGTTGACGAAAAGCCAAAGGCAGTACTTCATATCCCAAATCGAATAAAACAGATGGCGATTTTTATCGCCCGGGATTTTAAGTCAAAGCTCGCCAACAGGCAATATATGCTCATCAATTTTCTGGAAGCGCCGCTATTGGCGTTTATCTTAGCTGTCCTCGTACGATTTTACCCCGGTGAAGCTTTCCGGCCTTTTGCTTATATTTTCCAGGAAAATGTAAATATTCCGGCCTATATTTTTATGGCGGTTATCGTGGCGCTTTTTATGGGACTTACGGTTAGTGCTGAGGAAATAATTAAAGATCAAAAAATATTAAAAAGGGAGTCCTTTCTCCACTTGAGTCGTGGAAGCTATATAGCATCAAAATTATTCTTGCTATTCAGCCTTTCTGCAATTCAGGCCTTTTTATTTGTTATCGTTGGTAATTTAATTCTTTCCATCAACGGGATGTATTTTTCCTATTGGTTGGTTTTTTTCTCCGCCTCATGTTTTGCAAATGTTTTAGGATTAAATATTTCCTCATCATTTAACTCTGCTGTGACTATTTATATCATAATCCCTATTTTACTCATTCCGCAAATTTTACTGAGTGGGGTTGTCGTTCAGTTTGATCAGTTGAACCCGGCATTTAGTGCTAAATCACGGGTCCCGGTCATCGGAGATTTAATGATTTCGAGGTGGGCTTATGAAGCGCTGATGGTCAACCAGTTCAAAAATAATAAGTTTGAAAAGTTGTTTTATGACGTTGACAAAGAAATGGCAATATCGGATTATAGAACGGTATATTATTTACCAATGATCAATTCGATGATCGAATATGCATTTACAAATAGGGATAAAGATGATGAGGAAACCATTCAAACTGTTGAAAATAGTTTGTTGATTGTTCGAAATGAAATTAAACTTCAACTTGATGAATTTGGATATGACAAATTTCAGCATCTTGAAAACCTTACCATGGATAAATTAGATTCTGCGACTTTTCAGGATACGAAAAGATTTTTGGGTACTATGAAAAAGATTTTTTTAAACCGGAATAGAAAGGCATTGAAATCCAGGGAATTATTGGTAAAGGATATGACCTCTTCCCCGAAAAAATTTGATGCATTTAATAAACTGAAAAGAGAGAATACAAATGATCAGGTGACAACATTAGTTTATGATAACAAAGAAAAAACACGAATCCTTGCATATAAAGGCCGTTTAATTCAACAGATTTATCCGATTTATTCAGATCCTGATCCTGAAAATTTCCTGGATTTCAGGACACTTTTTTACTTTCCTAAAAAGCATTTTGCAGGTAAATATTTTGAAACAATTTATTTTAATACGGCAATAATGTGGCTGATGACAATTTTATTGGTGGTGACATTGTATTTCGATATTCTAAGAAAAATTATAAATATGGAGGGCGTTTTCACATCAAAGCCAAAATAGATCGATGTTTTTTATTTTATCAAAAATTCTGGGTTATTTCATAAAGCCATTCAATCTGATTCTACTTTTTTTATTGCTCTCTCTTTTTATAAAGAATAGATTATGGAAACAGCGATTGAGGTATATCTCGCTGGCGTTTTTTTTATTTTTTTCAAATGGAATCATTTTTAATGAATGTATGCTGTTGTGGGAAAAACCCGCAATATCCATAGCGGATCTTCAAGGAAATTTCGATTTGGCGGTGGTTTTGGGAGGAACCGCTGATGCAAACCGTGAGCCAAAAGACAGACTTTTTTTTCATAAAAGTGGTGCCGATCGAATAACTCATGCGCTCAATTTGTATCATGCGGGAAAAGTAAAGAAAATACTGTTTACCGGTGGTAATTCGCAAGTTTTTGAAGATCCGGAAAGAGACAACACTCCTATATATGATTTTTATGTAATGTGTGGTGTGGCTCCGGAAGATATAATTATAGAAAGTTCATCGAGAAATACACATGAAAATGCACTTTTTGTAAAAGATCTTGTTGCGAATAATTCAAAGAGTGGAAAGGTGATTTTAATTACCTCCGCATTTCATATGCGCAGATCTGAAGGATGTTTCAAAAAAGTAGGTATTGATGTGACCGGGTTCAGCACTGATTTTTATACTGTTTTACCCAAAAACAGGTTTGCAATTGATGGCATAATCCCCTCGACTTACGTGCTTGGAGACTGGAGTTTCCTCATTAAAGAATGGATCGGCTACATAGCTTATTGGATGGCAGGGTATATTTAGGAAACGGAGTCACCATTTTACGCATAGGAATTTTTTTTAGTAGAGGTTTTTACAGGAATTACTTAACCCAAATGGTTTTTTGATTAGTAAATTCCCTTATTCCCAGGAAGGAGAGCTCTCTGCCATAGCCCGAATTTTTAATTCCACCGAATGGAACAGCAGGATCAGAAAACATCATTTGATTGATGTAAATGGCACCACTTTCTATTTTTTCCGCAATTGATTTTGCCTTTTCCAAATCATCTGTCCATAGAGAGCCCCCCAGTCCAAAGGGGCTGTTATTGGCGATTTCAATGGCTTCCTGCTCATCTTTCACCACAAAAAATGAAGCGACAGGTCCGAATATTTCATCATCATATGCTGGCATTCCCGGTTTCAAATTTCCAAGAATCATAGGTGGGAAAAAAGCGGATTCAATTTTTTTGGGCAACGTGCCGTAAAGAATTGAAGCACCTGCCACAATACTTTTTTGTACCTGTCCAAATATTTCCTCTGCCAGATCAGGTCTGGCCAAAGTCGCAAAATCAGTATCACTATTTATTGGATTTCCGTATTTCAATTTTTGCAGACTCTTAATAAAAAGTGCAGTGAATTCATCGGCAATTTCCTTTTCGAGGATAAATCTTTTGGCTGCAATACAGCTCTGCCCCGCATTGAGCATTCGCGCTTTAACGGCAACTTCGGCGGCTATTTTAATATCAGCATTTTTCAACACTATAAAAGGATCGCTTCCCCCAAGCTCCAACACGCTTTTTTTAAGGTTAAATCCAGCTTTTCCGGCGACACTTTTTCCGGCCAATTCGCTGCCTGTTAATGTCACGGCTGAAACTAAATTGTGGTCAATTACACTTCCCACATTTTTTGCACCAATCAGTAGTGTGCTGAAAATGCCATCCGGGGAACCTGCGTTTTTGAATACATTTTCAATGTCCATTGCGCAACCCGGCACATTCGATGCATGTTTTAACAGACATGTATTCCCCGCCATAATTGCCGGAGCGGCAAACCGGAAAACTTGCCAAAAGGGAAAGTTCCATGGCATCACGGCAAGTACTACTCCAATAGGATTGTAATGAATATATGCTTCACCATGAGGCGTTTCGAGTGGTACGTCTTTAAGAAAATCTTCTGCTTTATCAGCGTAGTATTCACATACTTTAGCACATTTATTTATTTCGGCAATTGATTCCTTCAAAGGTTTACCCATCTCCAGGGTGATGGATTTGCTGTAATGATCTATATTTTTAATCAGCTCTGAGGCGACCGATTTCAACAGCGCTGACCTCTCGTTGTTGTTTGTATCTCGCCATTGAAGATAGGCTTGATGGGCGAGTTCAATTTTTTTACTTACTTCAATTTCACTTGTCCCTTTGTAACTTTTTAAGACTTTGCCATCATAAGGGTTGACTGATCGGAATTGCATAGGATACTTTTTCTTTTTTCAACGTAATTTAAAGATAAACCGGAGGCAACAAGGGCCAATACTGGGGCGAATAAAACTCCAAGCAATGGTATTAAAATGATAATATTAAAAAAAAGTCCATTGCCTAGAACCAAACCCAAATAACCATTAATCACCTTTCTACTTTCTTTGATGCTAAGATTGAAATGTTCGTTTCTGTAGTCAGCCATGGCATAACCCATGAAGTAACTTTCCAGTATTAAAATAGCGATTGGTGCTAAAGGCAGTATCCAGGTGATGAGAAAGAAAATCACGAGCACCAGGATCGTAAGTAATACTTCCAAAACAAAATTTCTTAAAGCAATTCTAATGCCCCTGGTACAATTTAATAAGTATTTGCTTGTACATGGTATAGCAATGGTACCGGTATCAATCGTCTGTACTTTCGATGAAATAAATGCAAATAGTGGTGCCAGGGAGATTAGGGCTATATATCTGTAAACCTTTAAGTAAAGGAAAAATACACTTGCTCTGATCACCAGGAGCAAAAGACCTTCAATAAATGAATGCATTGTCTTGTCTGAGCTGGCAGTCTCAAAATTTTGGAGAAAATCATCAATGATAATTCCTGAAGTTTTTATCGCAAATATGACGATCAGGATGGCGGTGATGAAATTAATGATGGCAGGGATGATCATTAGCTTCCATAAATTATTGTTATCAATAAATCTGAACGCCCTCCAATAGAATTTGAAGGATAATTTTATTTGATGTAAAAAATCCATTTCTACCGTCCCTGAATTTTAAAAATATACAAAATAGGATTAAAGTCCTACTTGATTATAAAACTGTTATTGTGATAAGTGTGTTTATTGTCACAATTTTTTCTTTAAGTATGTTGTTTTTTTGCAAAATCAATTCACCTTTTAAGGTCATTTCCTTTAAAAGAGGCTTCTTTCTACCGATCTTTACAGAAACAATTGACTTTTTTAAAGAAATCTGAATTTTAATATTTCCTTTCAAATATCAGACACATGAATCTACTCGATTTAATAAAAGAAAATGCACAGAAACAATTGAAAAGAATTGTACTTCCCGAGGGTGAGGAAGAGCGAACCTTAAAGGCCGCTGATATTGTTTTGAAAAATGGATATGCTGAAATCATTTTAATTGGAAATCCAGCAAAGATCCATGAATTGGCAACATTATATGGGCTAGAAAACATAACAAAAGCCAATATCATCGATCCGAAAAATTTTGAAAAAGAAGGTGTATATACTGACCTGATGGTGCAATTGAGGATTCACAAAGGGATGACCAAAGAAAAAGCAAAGGAGTTGATAAAAAACCCCTTGTATCTCGCCACGTTGATGATAAAAAATGGCGATGCCGATGGAGAAGTTGCCGGCGCCAACAATGCTACCGGAGATGTACTAAGGCCTGCATTTCAATATGTGAAAACACTGCCGGGAATTAGTGTGGTATCTGGTGCATTTATTATGATTTTACCGGAGAAAACATTTGGTGAAGATGGGATGCTTGTATTTGCTGATTGTGCCGTACATCCGGATCCTGATGACAAACAATTAGCTGAGATCGCTGTAGCAACCGCAAATACGGCAAGAGCAATTGCCAGAATCGAACCGAGGATTGCAATGTTGAGTTTTTCAACGAAAGGAAGTGCCAAACATGAGATGGCGGACAAGGTGATTTCCGCCACAAAAATTGCCAGAGAAATGGAACCGTCGTTGCAAATCGATGGCGAGCTTCAGGCAGATGCGGCGCTGGTGGAGGCCATAGGAATTAAAAAAGCTCCGGGAAGTAATATTGCAGGAAATGCAAATGTGTTGGTATTTCCAAACCTGGAATCTGGCAATATCGCCTATAAACTGGTGGAGCGACTGGCAAATGCACAAGCGATAGGACCAATTCTTCAGGGGATGGCAGCACCTATCAATGATTTATCCAGGGGATGTTCTGTTGATGATATAGTAAATATGGTAGCGATTACAGCAAACCAGGCAATGAAATAAATAATATAATATTATGAGTTATTCTGTAGAATCTATTGAGGGGTACGCGATAAAACGAAGGGATAAACCTGTTGAGAAAAAGAGCCGATATGAATTTACCAAAGTGGGTATTGTAGGTTGCGGTATTCTTGGACAGGAAATTTCGAGAATGGTGAGCGCTCATGGAATAGAGGTAATTTTTATTGAAATATCTGAAGAGAAAATTCAAGCCGCTTTGAACAGTCTGGCCACAGAACTGGATGCCATGATAGGTAGGTGGGGAATGACCGAGAGTGAAAAAAGAGCCATTCTTTCAAGAATAAAGGGCACAATGAACTACGAAGATCTCGAAGGAGCGGATATTGTTATTGAATCTGTAAAATCGCGGTCAAGAGAGAGCAGTGTCGATCTGAGAAAGCGGATATTCAGAGAAGTAGAAAAATATATTGATCCCGATGCGATCATCGCGACCAACTCAACAACACTCGTGATTACAGAAATGTCTTCGGAACTGGAATATCCGGAAAGGTGTGTGAGCCTGCATTTTTTATCTCCGGCAGATAAAATTCCTGTTGTAGAAATTGCCAGGGGGCTTAATACCTCTGATGATACTTTTGAAAAAGTTTGCCAGTTTGCCAGGTTGTTTGATAAAAAGGTGGTTCAGGTAATAGAATCTCCAGGCATCATCAGTACCCGTCTTATTGCCCCACTCATCAACGAGGCTTGTGAGATTTTGCTGGAAGGCGTTGGTAATTTACAAGATATTGATGCTACTATGAAAATGGGTTTTGGTTTTCCATTGGGGCCTTTTGAATTAGCTGATAAAATCGGTCTGGATACTATTGTTCGCTGGTTGGACAATCTGTACAATGAATTTGGTGACCTCAAATACAAGGCGTCACCATTGTTGAAAAAAATGGTAAGGGCCAATCATCTCGGCAGGGAGACCCTAAAAGGTTTCTATCTATACGATGAAGAGGGTAAGAAGGTAGAACAATTAGAAAAAGATTAATTAAACCAATTCAAATATAATTCAATGATCGTACTGGTAATAAATTCAGGCAGCTCCTCGATAAAGTATCAACTTTTTGAGATGGATAAAAAGGAAGTCATCGCCAAGGGACTTGTTGACAAAATTGGAATGGCAGATTCCTCCCTGTTCAATAAAAGAATGGATGGTGATGAAGTAAAACTGGAGGGTGAAATCATTGATCATCAGGCGGGGATAGAATTTGTATTGGGGGTTTTGATAAGTGAAAAACACGGGTCTTTGGAATCTCTGGATGAAATTGATGCAGTAGGTCACCGAGTTGTACATGGGGGTGAATCGTTTCATGACAGTGCACTGATTAATGACCACGTTGTTGATAAAATTGTAGAATGCGTTTCTTTGGCTCCATTGCATAATCCTCCAAACCTCAAAGGAATTAATGCCATTTTTGATCTGATGCCCAATACACCCCAGGTAGCGGTATTTGATACTGCTTTCCATCAAACTATGCCTAAGTCCGCTTATATGTATGCTATTCCTTATTCACTTTATAAAAAATATGGACTGAGGAAATATGGATTTCATGGGACAAGTCATCAATACGTTTCAAGAAGGGCTTGTGAAATTATTGGGGTTGATTATAATACACAAAAAATCATCACCTGCCACCTTGGAAATGGAGGTTCAATTACCGCTATTAGGCACGGAAAATCTGTGGATACTTCCATGGGATTAACACCTGTAGAGGGGATGATCATGGGCACAAGGAGCGGGGATCTCGATTTAGGAGTGCTTACCTATATAATGGAAAGGGAAGAGCTCAGCGTTAAGGAGGCGAATACACTAATAAACAAGCACAGTGGAATGTTGGGTATTTCGGGGGTATCATCAGATATGAGGGAGATAGAGCAGGCCTCAGAAGACGGAAATGACAGGGCCAAACTGGCGTTGGAAATGTATGATTACAGAATAATAAAGTATATTGGATCGTATGCCGCTGCCATGAGCGGAGTTGATATGATTGTATTTGCCGGCGGTATTGGTGAAAATGCTGACGGGGTACGGGAATCAATTTGTAAAAAATTAGATTATTTGGGGCTGGATTTTGATACCGAAAAAAATAATGGACTGCGCTCCAGGGAAGCCATCATCAGCAAACCTGATTCTAAAGTGAAAGTATTGGTAGTCCCAACAAACGAAGAATTGGTTATCGCCCAGGAGACCGTTAAAGTGTTTGAGAAGGAAAAAGAGAAGGTGTAATTGTAAGGTGATTGAAGTGGCTGAAGGTCATGTTCCTATTTTCGTTTGTTGTGATCGCACTAAATTTGGTAAAATTATTTTGATGAGATACTCCATAATTTTTGTCTTAGCTCTGATGTCTCATTCAGTTTTCTCTCAATCGAAATTTGACGGTAAATGGACAGATGGCAATCTAAGTTTTAGTGCTTTTTTCGTAGATAATCATTTTATTCAATTTGAGGGAGGTGATCTGCATGAAGGTGGCTCAATGTTTTATGGAGAACTGTTATCAGATAGTAAATTCAAATTATTAGGAAGAACATCGAATGACCAATACCCGCCAAGTTATGGCGAAGAAAATGATTTTATGGAGTATAAAAATGTGCAAAGTTTTGAACTTTTGGTTTTAAAAGCGCCCAATGGTAAAATAAAAGGGTTGCTCCAAAAACAAAAAATTAACCTTGGAGATTTGGTGATTAGAAATAAAGTAAACCATCAATTGGCTGGAGAATATCAAATAGTTGACTCAGGAAAAAAAGTCACCTTTTTACCCAATCAACTTAAAGTTGAAGGCTTGTCAGTAGGTGAAAGATATAAATTTGAAACAGAATACGATTTCCCAATTGATGTAATGACTTTCGAAAGTGAGTCCTTATATTTTGTAAAAAACAAAAATACAATTGATTTATATAATGCAAAACTTGATGGATATGATGAGTTTGATAAGGGAGAATTATTATTAAAGCTTGTTTTAATAAAGAAACTTCCAATTAATCCAACTCAATTATCAGGTGAATACTCATTTGCTTCTACAATACCTATGATTAATGGCATCTTGTTTCATTACTCTTTGGATGAACTTAGAATTATCCGGAATGAAATTTTTGCAAGACATGGGTATCAATTTAAAAGTAAAGAATTAATGGGGTATTTTGAATCGAAATCATGGTACAAGCCGCAATTTAATGATGTAACTAAAAATCTATTAGAATTAGAAAAGATAAATATTCAGCAAATTAAATATGTTGAAGCAAGAAAAATGCAAATAAAAAATGTAAATGAATGAGCTGGTAGTATCGAGGTAGCTAACCTTTTACCTGTTCAACCTCCCCCCACCTTCCCGGCAACCTCAATTACCTCATCCCAAACCCGGAATAAGTTTTTGTAACAGATCTTTTCGATGTCCTCCGGGGTATAACCTCTTATCAACAATTCATGGATGAGATCCGGATATTTGGAAGCATCTTCCAGACCAATTGGCAAATTATCCACACCATCAAAGTCAGAACCAAAACCTACATAATCAATGCCTGCGATCTCAACCACATGATCTATATGATCGGCAACAATCGAAATGTTGCCTAAGAAAGCAGGAGAATTTTTTATGGAGTCAATCTCGGCTTTTATTGCCGGATCGTTCCGGTCGGCGCCGGCCTTTATTTTAGCTTCTACTTTGTCAAGTCTTTTATTGCCTTGTGGTGAAAGAAAAAATGACCCGAAATTGATCATGATAACACCCTTGTTTTTTGCCAATAGTTTTATCATATCATCAGAAACATTCCGTTCGAAACCAGGGGTGAAGTGCCTGCAGGACGAATGGGAAGCAATCACCGGTGCTTTAGAAACTTTTACCGCCTGGTAAAAAGCGCTGTCGGAAACATGGGCAACATCTACCATAATTCCAAGCCGGTTCATGCGCTCAATGACTTTATACCCAAATGGACTCAGGCCTCCATTGGTGTATTTCTGATCATAGGATGAATCGCTGATGTGATTGTCTTTAGAATGTGTCAGTGTTATGTACCGGATCCCTTTTTTATATAATACATCCAGATTCTCCAGTTTACCCTCCACAGGAGCGCCATTTTCCAATCCCATTGGCAATGAAATCAGGTTATTAGAGAAATTCTTTTTAATGTCATTGGGCGTCATTGCAAGGGCAAATTTATCATGGTGATCAGTGCACAATTTTTCTACACTTGCAATAAGCTCCATCGCCAGATCCATGGCTCCGTTGAATTCTTTCGCGGCAGGAATATAAATCGACATAAACGGGGCGTCAAGCCCACCCTTTTTTGCTCTAACATAATCGAAATGTCCAGCATCGGTTTGCACGGTGACATCTTCCATTTTATTATGCAACCGGTAAGGTAAATCTACATGTCCGTCAACAATTATAAATTCCTTGCTCAGTCTTTCTGCTTCGGCAGCCAGATCCCTGGTAGTCTCGACGCTATGTTCATTTTTTTCGGAACTTTTAGGATTGCTACACGAAAATGAAAGAAAGGACAGGGTTATAAGGAAAAATAAATTTTTCATGAGAAACTATTTATCTGGTATATCAAGCCCTTGAAGAATAATATTTTTATCGTTTTCCACAAGATGTAAATCTTGTACAACTTTTCGGGCATTCGGATTATTTATGGAAAAAAGTACGATCATAATGCCAAAGAGTGCTGCAAATGGCTGAAAGTCCGTCAGGAAGAAACCGATGGATATCAATAAAGAAGAAATAGAGTAGGTAACAAACCGTATTGTGGTTCCTTTTTGATATATCACTAATTTATCAGGCAGAGGTTCTATCGACCTGGCTTCTGAAATACTATTTTTATATTTTTTATTTCCCCAGAGGATTAGTAACAGGCTGAATATAATTATAGGAATAAATACTGTCATTATATACTCCTGATTGATCATGGGAATAAGTGTTTCTGCTGTTGATTCAAGGTAAACCCATATGAAAAATAACAATGGGATTCCTATACTCAGATAGGCAATATTTATTAGTTTCCTGATGTATTCTTTCGCGTTTGAATTTCCTGACATGAAAAGTTACTTGAGATTTACTTTGCGCTAAAATAGACAAATCCTAAATTAGTCGCATGATAAACTTATTTTTAAGAAAAACTCTTTAAAAAATCATGAGAAATAGAGCATTTAGGATATTCACACTGATCGGGTTGCTGGCAATTTTTTTATACGCTTGTGATGGCGGAAAAAACGCATCAAAATCATCTGCGAGGAAAGATTCTTTACTCAGCACCTATTTGACCCTGGAAGATAGCGTTCAAAAACAATGGTCTGTCATGATTGCTGACGATGATGACAAGTACACCTTGATGAAGCGTTTGTTACTTGAGGTGAGTTATACCAATAATTATGACAAAGACCGTTTCGAAGAATTAAACGAATTGGTCGATCAGCTAAAAGCTATGAGATATGACCAAAAATCCATGAGCAATTCGGCAATGATAGACGCTTATGATAGCGCAACATTTGATTTATGCGATCAGATAATAGTATATGCTAGAAACCATCCGAGGTATGATGACTTTCCATTGATGTCTGAGTTGATCGATGACATCAACGGGAAGAACAATTATATCCTCATGCACCGTATTCATTATGATACTTGGGTAAAAGAATTAAATGCTTTTAAGAAAAAGCATAGAAAGAAGTTGATGACAGCCGATCCTGAAATCGAGGCGGAGTCAATGCCGTTATTTGAATTGCCATCTTGATTTGGCTTGTAGGAGGCAGAAATATATCCGTGATTCAATCATTCTACAAGTTTAACTAAATAATCGCTCGATTATTCACCCTGAAAAGAGTCAAAATAATTAAGGCAATTAAATAAAGAAACCATGGTCTGTGACCCACAGACCATTAAGCAATCGAATTTTTTATCAGTGAAGACCTGTGTACCGTAAGCAGACACAGAACAAGGTACGGTCTGTTGAATTTTTCTAAGCCCGATTGTCCGGAGCAAAAAACTGAGAATCGCTTTGAGGCAAACCAAGGTTTTATTTGATGGTCCTTTATATTCTTTTAACTTTGCATCTTGATACCGGTATATGAGTGATATTATAAAACATGAATGTGGTATTGCAATGATTCGTCTTCGCAAACCACTCAGCTATTATCTCGAAAAATATGGTACACCAGCTTATGCGGCAAATAAATTGTATTTGCTCATGGAAAAGCAGCACAACCGGGGACAGGATGGTGCCGGTGTAGTCAATATAAAAGTAGATGTGAATCCGGGAATCCGCTATATCAGCCGGTACAGAGCAATAGATCAGCAGCCCATTTCTACTATCTTTAAAAGAATCAATAAGAGGTATAAAAAAGTAAAAAAATATAATCCGGATAAGTACACCGATGCCAAATGGTTAAAACAAAATGTGCCATTTACCGGGACAGTTTGGTTGGGGCACCTTAGGTATGGGACGCACGGGGGCAATACAATTGAGAGCACCCATCCTATGCTTAGGCAAAATAACTGGAGAAGTAGAAACCTGGCAATTGCCGGCAATTTCAATATGACCAACGTAGATGAGCTTTTCTCAATATTGTTAAAGCTCGGTCAGCATCCAAAAGACAAGGTTGACACAGTTACAGTAATGGAGAAAATAGGACATTTTCTCGATCTGGAAAACCAGGAACTTTTTGATAAATACAAGGGGCATTACAGCAATGAGGAAATAACTGAGATCATTGAAAATGAGCTGGACCTTGGAAACGTTTTAAGGAGGGCCTGCAAAGATTTTGACGGAGGATATGCCATGGCCGGCGTCGCAGGACATGGAGCTTCTTTTATAGCGCGAGACCCGGCAGGTATCAGGCCGGCGTATTATTATGCCGATGATGAAATTGTAGTTGTCGCATCAGAAAAACCACCAATAAAGACCGCCTTTGATGTTAACTTTTCAGAAATAAAGGAAATTCAGCCCGGATATGCGTTGATCATAAATAAAAACGGTGATTATACCGAAGAGAAATTTATTGAACCAATAGAGAAAAAATCCTGCAGTTTTGAAAGGATCTATTTCTCAAGAGGTACTGACCCTGATATTTACAGGGAAAGAAAGGAGCTGGGCAGATTGCTTTTACCTCAAATCTTGAGTTCAATTAAGTTTGACCTCAAAAATGCTGTTTTCTCATTTATTCCAAATACTGCTGAAACTTCCTTCCTTGGGATGATTGAAGGACTGGAAAATTACCTTTCAAAGAGGAGAAAGGATGTGTTGATTGATGGGAAACCCACACTTGAAAATATTGAAGATATCCTTGATTTCAGGCCACGGATTGAGAAAATTGTCACGAAAGACGCGAAATTAAGAACCTTCATCACAGACGATGATCATCGCAATGAGTTAGTCGGTCATGTTTATGATACGACTTATGAGGTTATAAGGAAAGATAAGGACTCCATTGTTATAATTGACGACTCCATCGTAAGAGGGACAACACTTGAAAGGAGTATCTTGTTTTTATTGGATAAAATTCATCCGAAGAAAATTGTTATTGTATCCTCTGCCCCTCAGATCAGATTCCCTGATTGCTATGGTATAGATATGTCAAAGATGAAAGATTTCATAGCATTCAGAGCTGTGATAGCACTGATTAAAGAGCATGGAATGGAAAATCTTTTAGATGATGTTTACAATAAATGTATTGCGAGCATTGGAATGAGTAAAGTCCCGAATTATGTGAAGGAAATTTATGAGCCATTCACCTATGAACAGGTTTCAAAAAAAATCTCAGAGATTGTAACTCCAAAAAATATGAATGCTGAGGTTGAGGTAGTTTATCAAACAGTGGAAAACCTGCATAAAGCATGTCCGAAACATTTAGGAGATTGGTATTTTACTGGTAATTACCCAACGCCCGGGGGTAATCGGGTTGTCAATAAAGCCTTTGTAAATTATATGGAAGGCAAGCTGGTTAGGGCCTATTAAAGTTTCTTATAGAGTCCATCATCAGCTACACAGCAAAACTTTCGCCGCATCCGCAGGTTCTCGAAGCATTGGGGTTTATAAATTGAAAACCTTTTCCATTTAATCCGTCCGAAAAGTCCAGAGTTGTTCCCAAAAGGTATAATATGCTCTTTTTGTCAACCAGGATTTTTATTCCTTTATCTTCAAAAACTTTATCGTCATCAGTCATTTCTCCGTCAAAATCAAGTTGATACATCAGGCCGGAACATCCGCCACCCTGTACAGCAACCCGAACATTATGATCATTAGGATGACCTTCTTCTTTCTTCAGTTGAACCAATTTTTCCTTTGCTTTATCTGTGATCTGTATCATTTCAGTATGTATTTATTATTTATCAACCTGCAAAATAATGAACCAATAATTTCATTTGCAACTTCCATAAAGTAAAACTTGATTTAATGTGGAAATGTTTTCAACGATAAACTGGGCTGTACGAATAAATCATGTGTTTTTTCAAAATGAATTAATTGAATTACTTTTGGCATTTAAAATTGAATATTATACATGGATAAAAGAACTGAAATAGATGAATTAGGCGAATTTGGATTGATTGAGCAAATCACCAAAAACTTTTCAAATAAAAATAGCTCCACTAAAATCGGAGTTGGCGATGATGCTGCAGTAGTAGATGCAGGCAAAGATTACTTACTTCTGTCCACAGATATGTTGGTGGAAGGTGTTCATTTTGATCTTTCATATATGCCCATTCACCATCTTGGATACAAATCCATTTCGATCAATGTTTCTGATATTGCCGCCATGAATGGAGTCCCGGAACAGGTCGTTGTGAGCATTGGATTGAGCAATCGATTTTCCGTGGAGGCGGTGGAAAAGCTTTATGAAGGGATAAAATTCGCGTGCAAAGATTTCAATGTTGACCTTGTTGGGGGTGATACTACTTCATCTCCTTCCGGTTTGATCATTTCCGTTTCCATCACAGGAAGAGTTGAGAAGGATAGAGTTGCACTGAGAAGTAAGGCGGAGAATGGAGATATAGTTTGTGCAACAGGCGATCTGGGAGGAGCTTATATCGGGTTGCAAGTGTTAGAAAGAGAAAAGCAGGTTTTCCTGGCTAATCCCGACATGCAGCCCAATCTAAATAATTATCCCTATGTAACCGGACGACAATTGAAACCAAAAGCCAGGATGGATATTATTCATGAATTATCAGATTTAAAAGTTAAACCTAATTCTATGATTGATATTTCGGATGGTCTCGCATCAGAATTATATCATTTGTCGAATCAATCCGATGTGGGTTTCTTTATCTATGAGGATAAACTCCCTATTCACAAGCAAACATTTGATACCTCTGTTGAATTCAATATCGATCCTATTACCAGCGTTATGAATGGCGGTGAAGATTATGAATTGCTTTTTACTATCAATCAAGATGACCATGAGAAATTAAAAAATCATCCTGACATCCATTTTATTGGTTACGTCACTGAAAAAGAAAAAGGAATCAATCTCGTAACTAAAAATCAAAATGTAGTGCCAATCAAAGCACAGGGTTGGGATCATTTTAAGGTAAAAGATTAAAGTTCCTTAGGGACATCAAATAGGAGACAATTGTTTACAGCCCCTCTCTGTCATTAGGGAACTATTGAAATTCTGTATCTTTTTACATGAAGTTTTTATGCATTCCCAACCTCAGTCTTTAGCTTACTTAGTGAATCTTTAGCATCGCCAAACAACATTTTAGTCTTTTCGCCGAAGAATAGGGGATTTTGAATTCCTGCATAACCGGGCCGCATACTTCTTTTTAAAACGATTACTGTACCTGCCAGCTCCACATCTAAAATGGGCATACCATAAATAGGGCTTCCCGGGTCATTCTTGGCTGAGGGGTTTACAACATCATTTGCGCCGATTACCAGCACCATGTCTGTGTTTGGCATTTGCTCGTTGGCTTCTTCAAGTTCCAGTAATTTAGGATAAGGTACATCAGCTTCTGCCAGCAATACATTCATATGTCCCGGCATTCTTCCCGCGACTGGGTGAATAGCATATTTCACATCTACACCTTCATTTTCAAGTGCTTTCTCCAAATCGTGACAAACGTGCTGCGCCTGTGCTACAGCAAGCCCATATCCAGGAACAATCAACACCCTATTCGAATATTTTAATTGAATGGCAGTATCGCCGTGGGACGCTTCTTTGACAACCTCTTCCCGGCCACTTCCACTAGATTTACCACTGCCGCTGAATCCACCGATAACTACATTAAACAATGACCTGTTCATGGCATTGCACATTAATACAGTAAGTATTGTTCCTGCTGCACCAACAATAATACCACCAACAATCATCACCTGGTTGCCATAAATCAGTCCTGCTCCCGCTGCGGCAATTCCTGTAAATGAATTAAGCAGCGAAATTACAACAGGCATATCTCCTCCACCAATTGGGGTCACAAATGTAACACCATATACCATGGAAAGTCCAAGCAGAACTAATACCAGTGTAAAGTTCATTTCAGGTAGAAACATGATGTAAGCGCTCAATCCAAGAACGACAATCAGCATACCTAAATTAATAATTTGGGGAGCTGGCAGGACCAAACTATCTCTTAAAAATCCATCCAGTTTGCCCCAGGCCACGATACTACCTGTAAATGCAATGCTACCCACAAAGAGAGCAAATATTATTGTTAACACCTGGGTACTCATCATTGGCGTGCCTTCCGGGAGGTTGTAAAATTCCACCGCTGCAATGAGCATGGAACACGCACCACCCAGACCATTGAACAAAGACACCATCTCTGGCATTTTCGTCATTTTTATCTTTTTGGCCGCAATATATCCTATGGTACCCCCAATAATTAAACCACCGAATATCCAGGCATAATTATTGGATTCATTTTCCATGGGATAGAACATAGTGATGACAATGGCTAATCCCATACCGATTCCTGCAATCATGTTCCCTTTCTTTGCAGAATCAGGATGGCTAAGTCGTTTCAGACCGACGATAAAAAGTATGATACAAATAAGATATAAAAAGTCTATAAGTTCCTTTTCCACTTTCCTTGAGTTTAGTATTATTTTTTCTTCTTTTTGAACATTTGAAGCATTCTATCAGTAACTGCGAATCCTCCAATCACATTGACGGTCGCCAGGGCAATACCCAGCATACCTATGATCAATATTATATAATTACCGGGGTCTGCATTTCTGATGAGAATAATCGCTCCTATAACAACAACGCCACTTATGGCATTTGCTCCGGACATGAGTGGTGTATGCAGTACGGTAGGCACTTTTGATATGACCTCCATGCCTAAAAATACGGCAAAAACCAAAATATAGAGCATCTCTATGTTGTCAATGATAAATTGCATGATACTATCCATGATCAATAATTTTTATTTTCCAAAAAGAATTTCGCCATTTGATGTGATACAGCTTGATTTTAATATTTCATTTTCCATATCAATTTCAGCTTTCCCATCTTTGAGAAATATTTTTATAAAGTTGTGTACATTTTTGCTAAATAGCTGGCTGGCATGGTTCGGCACATCTGCTGCTAACTCGGAATTTCCGATAATGGTTACTCCATGTTTAACAACAGTTTTTTCATCTTCTGTTATTTCACAATTACCACCGGTAGAAGATGCAATATCCACAATCACAGAACCATTTCTCATCTTTTCTACCATCTCCTTTGTGATGAGTATCGGGGCCGGTTTTCCTCTTAACTGGGCTGTAGTGATTATAACATCTGATTTTACAGCCTCATCAAATATTCTTTGCCGTTGCTTTTGCTTGTATTCCTCAGTTTGCTCGACAGCATATCCTCCGGCAGCCTTGTCATCAGTTGCGCCTTCGACTTCAACAAACTTTGCGCCAAGGCTTTCAACCTCTTCTTTAGCAGCGGTACGGGTATCAAAGGCCTGTACTACAGAACCAAGTCTTTTAGCGGTGGCCACTGCCTGCAATCCTGCAACACCTGCTCCCATCACCAATACTTTGGCTGGTGGAATACTTCCCGCTGCGGTAGTCAACATAGGGAAATACTTTGGAAGATGATTTGCTGCAAGAATGACAGCCTTATAGCCAGCAATTGAAGCCATAGAAGACAACACGTCCATGGCCTGGGCCAATGTGATCCGCGGGATCATGTCCATGCTAAAAACAGTCAATTTATAGTCTGCTGCTTCTTTTGTTTTTACTAAAGAGTTATATGGCTGGTAGGAAGAAATTACAATTGCTTCTGTCGGCAATTGTTTATAATCATCCTTATCCAATGGCATAATGCTACAGATCAGCTCTGCGGAACTTAGCACATCAGCTCTGCTTTCCAATACAGCGCCTGACTCTTCATAGACCTTATCTGAAAAAAGTGCAGAAGCTCCGCAACCTTTTTCGGCAATCACTTCATTTC
Organism: Bacteroidota bacterium; assembly: GCA_024280115.1. Lineage (GTDB taxonomy): Bacteria > Bacteroidota > Bacteroidia > Cytophagales > Cyclobacteriaceae > JAAUQL01. Next base: position 53,645 of record JAJRQT010000165.1, read on the forward strand.
CTTCGGCGATGAGGCGCTTGACAAGGTCCGGCACTATCGCCACACGATTATCCAATTTTTCATTAATGATTCCGACTTTCATAGTTATCGGGGAGGTTTATTAGTTAAAAAATCAAATTCACATTCATGAATTTGAACGGCAAAAATAATAGAATGTAATTAAGATGTAAAATTATATTGCTAATATTAAAATGTAAGTAAATAATGTCACATAAAGCAAGAGACAAAGGTAATTAAAAATAATTCTCAAATAGATGGATTTAAAAAATTTAAATAGTCCTACACTTATTCTCGATGTTGATATCTGTAAGTTAAATATCAAACGGATGACAACTAAAGCCAGGAAAAAAGGACTCAAATTTAGACCTCATTTTAAAACACATCAATCAGCTCATATTGCAGAATGGATTCGCCAAGAAGGCGTGGAGAGCTGTACGGTTTCTTCGGTGAAAATGGCAGGGTATTTTGCCAGCCATGGATGGAACGATATACTGATTGCTTTTCCAGTCAATATTCGTGAAGCAGAAAAGCTAAATGAATTGGGTAACAAAATAAAAATTCAGGTTTTGGTTTATAGCGTTGAAGCGTTGAAGTTGCTCTCGCAAAAAGTTGATACTCCCATCGGTTTGAAAATAGAATTAGACCTGGGAAACCATCGTTCGGGTTTGGAAGTAAATCAGCACGATGAAATCAATGAACTATTAAGGCTGATAGAGTCGGGTACAAATTTTGAATTTACAGGGTTTTATGCGCACGCCGGTCATACTTACGCTGCCAGAAGCAAAGCTGAAGTAATAGAGATTTATGACGATATAACCAGTCAACTGAAAAGCCTGAAAGCTCAATATGCCCATGAGCCCGGGTTTTCCATAACTATTGGAGATACCCCCGGTTGCACATTAGCAGAAGATTTTGAGCCGATAGAAGAGATCTCCCCGGGAAATTTTATTTTTTATGATTCGATGCAGGTAAACATAGGATCGTGCAGTTTTGAGGATATTGCGGTAGTTGTGGCCTGTCCGGTAGTTGGGAAAAATCCGGATAGAAATGAGCTATTGATCCATGGAGGCGCTGTCCATTTTTCTAAAGAAATATTGAAGGATGAAGACGGCACTGAACATTTTGGCAAACTGGCTATACCAACTGAATCGGGTTGGGAAGGACAATTTCCCGGTACATATTTAAAGGCGATTTCCCAGGAGCATGGAATCGTTCATTTTCCGAATGATATTATAAATCGATTTCATATTGGTGATATGGTTTATATCTATCCTGCACATTCATGCCTTACGGCTAATTTGATGAAATCATATTTCACAACGGGAGGAGAGGTTATCGCTGATGGGCCCGCTATTAGTATCTAAATTCTGAAATTCCTGCCTACCGACAGGCTCATGTAAACAAGTTAAGTGTCAATAACCTGTTCGCCATGGTTTGTGTCCTCACAAACCATACATTTCGGTCTGTGAGCCTGTCCACCGAAGGAGAGGACACAGACCGAGGCGCAATGACTAAGAAAATTCCTTAACTTACTGACATTGACCGGACAGGCAGGCGTGTATATTTTGGCAAAAGTTTAATAATTGACTAATACGTATAAAAGATTGAAAGGATTGAGAGGATTGAAAAATCAATTTTTTATCAATCTCCATCAATCTTATTTAGTTCTGGCTTGTCCAGGTTAGGGTGTAGAAACTTCAGGGTATTTAGCAAGATTAAGGACAGATGGCCTACCATCTTTACCCTTAAATATGCACCTTATTAACACGATTTTTAATTTCCATTAATCCAAAAAGCCCTGACTTTTTTCAATTCAAAATGATTTTTTAACACAATGTATTATGGAATATTGCTAATTTTATAACCTATTTGAAAAACCACATGATACTTATAGCAGATAGCGGATCGACGAAAACTGACTGGCGATTAATGGACTTTAACCAGGAAATCAGCCAGATCAAGACAAAAGGATTTAATCCATATTATCAAAAAATGGATGAAATGATTATCGAAATTGAATCCGCATTGTTGCCCAAATTGGATACCACCAATGTATCAACTATATATTTCTATGGTGCCGGATGCTCAACCGTTGAGCGGCAAAAGAAAATTTCTGACGCATTAGCTCCATTTTTTAATAAAGCTGAAATAATCGTTCGCTCGGACTTAATAGGTGCGGCCAGGGCATTGAGTGGTGATCAACCAGGAATAGTATGCATCCTCGGAACAGGTTCCGGTTCTTGCCAGTATGACGGACGAGATATTGCTAAAAATATACCTTCATTGGGTTTTATTCTTGGAGATGAAGGAAGTGGCGCCTGGCTGGGTAAAAAAATGGTCACTGATTACCTTAGAGGGCATATGCCTAAAAAGAGCATCGAAACCATCAATCAAAAATTGAATATTGACAAGGAAACAATTTTAGAACATGTGAATCACAAACCAATGCCCAGTAGATACCTGGCCGGTTTTGCGAAGTTTATCAGTGAAAATACCGATCAGACGTATTTCTATCAATTAATGTTTGACAGCTTCACTACATTTGCGAAAAATTATATCACCCGGTATCCCGATTACGGCAATTTGAAATGCCATTTTGTGGGATCTGTTGCATTTCACAACCAGGAGATGCTTCAGAATGTGGCAAAATACAATGGCTTTGAAATAGGAAATATCATTAAAAGTCCAATAGACGGACTGACATTATATCATTCAACAAAATTATAGAAAATTGAACACCACAGAATCCCCCTCATATTACAATGATTTGGAAAAGATGTCTGTAAATGATTTACTTACAAATATCAATAAGGAAGATCAAACCGTTCCACAGGCTATTGCCAAAATTATTCCTGATATTGAAATTCTCATCGAACGAATAGTTGAGAAAATGAAGACCGGCGGGCGGCTTTTCTACACTGGGGCCGGCACAAGCGGGCGCCTGGGAATTGTTGATGCATCAGAATGCCCTCCAACTTATGGAGTACCACAGGGCATGGTGATTGGCCTTATTGCCGGTGGAGATCAGGCCATCCGGAAGGCCGTTGAATTTGCAGAGGATGATCCTGAACAGGGTTGGAAAGATCTGTTGAGTTATGATATCAATGAAAATGACGTGGTCATCGGAATAGCAGCCTCCGGTCGTACACCCTATGTAATAGGCGCAGTGCAAAAAGCAAGGGCAAAGGGATTGGTAACAGGCTGTATTACATGCAATCTCAGTTCCAAGCTTGCGGAGGCCGCTGAATTTCCAATTGAAATAGTAGTGGGGCCCGAATTTGTGACAGGCAGTACACGTATGAAATCCGGGACAGCCCAAAAGCTGGTACTGAATATGATATCCACCACGACGATGGTTAAATTGGGAAAAGTGCGTGGCAACAAGATGGTGGATATGCAGCTTTCGAATGATAAATTGGTGGATCGCGGGACAAAAATGATTATGCAGGAGATAGACATCGAATATGACGAGGCTCAAAAGCTGCTTTTAACCCATGGATCTGTCAGAAAGGCTGTGGACGCCAAAAGGGGAAAGGGTTAGAATTATTTCTGCAAAAAACTTGTTAGATTAAATATTTTCAAAAATGAGATTTATAACATTTACTTTTATTTTCTAACTATAATTTTAAAAAAGACAAAGACTGGGGTTTCAATATTCAATTATTCATTAACAACCTTGACATTTACCCTTGGCGGAAAAGCAAAATCCTGCCATAATTTTTCTGCCTTGGAACTATCGATTTTTCCATCATATACGTACATCCTGTATTTTAATTGGTAATCGTTACCGGGTTCTAACACCCAATCTCGGTCCATAGCCGGATTAAAATTAAAAAAAACATTTTCTTTTCCTTTATTGGCTCCAACCGGCCAAATCCTGATGGGTTCGGGATAATTATAATTCGAAGGGTGTGTGATAAATAATATGCCCGATGTCCCAAACTCAGAAACACCATTCACGTCACACCATCTGGCTCTGGTAGAGTTTCCATCCTCTTTATCTTTACCTTCCGAAGTAAGTAAATTAGCTGATTTATCATTCCATTTTTCAGTTGCCCTGAATCCGAATCCCTGATATCTGTATTTCACAATTTTAAAAATACTGTCTGTTGCACAATTCATTGTAGAAACAAAATCAATCAACCATGCATCTTTTGCTATGTTCCAGACCCTGACATTCCATTCTTCTTTAAGAGCGACTTCATATCCTTCAGGGGTCATCCCATTTAAATCAATATGATTGTGAAGAACTCTGAAACCGCCATACAAATCATTGGAAGTTGTAGAAATAATTGATGCCGGTTTCACAGTGCCTTCTCCTTTGCTCAGATTCCAGAAATCTATTGGTTTACCTTTGTACTCAGTGTGGGTCCAGGGGTTCCAGATGCCAACATGATGATAATGGTCAGGTGGCTGTATCCTTGTCAGGACTTCTCCTTTTGGTGACCAGAGTGGGTGAATAAATCCGGCTCTTCGATAAATTTCAGGCACACCATCCGGCAAAGGGGCTTCTTTGAAATTATATTGAATTACATTTCTCCCGCCGGATTTGACAATTAAATTTCCATCTTTCGAAGTGACATCGATGGCATGGGTATTTCCATGAGTTACTTTCGGTTCTTTTCTTAATGAGTATTTCTTTGTACTTCCAGCCTTCATTTTATCTTTGATGCGCCACCATAAAACCGGATCACCGGCCATATCTGGCTGGGATTCTATCTTATATTCATTTCTTTTGTCAACCTCATACAAAACCAGATCACTATTAGCCAGATCAATTTCAAGGCCTTTCAAACTTGCATTTACAAAAGAATTTTCACGGTCATAATTCCCCGATTCCACAGTAATTAGGGCAATTTCTTTTGTTTGACCATTTGCCGGGTATTGCCAAAATAACAATGAGAATACGATTAAAATGCGTGCTCTTTTCATAGTAAATAATATTATTGAGTTTGTTTGAATAGTCAATTTATATAATTTTTTTTTCATTTCTCGTTTCATATTATGATTGTTGTATGTATTGGCCAAAGTTCAAATTATCAATGTATTCAAATTACCCGAATCGGGGGAAATATTAAGTAAAATGCTTTCCCAAATCGGGAAAATGCATAAACAGCATTCTCAAAACGGGAAATTTGATAGGCAATAAGATTGTAGAAAAGGGCACTTTGTGAATATTTAACGCATTTATATACCATGATTAACATGGCATTATTATTGGCATATCAATTGGCACTATGATCAAAGAGAAAGCTATATCGGCGTTTTTGGAAGAGGTGAAACCTCTTAAAATACTGTTGGTTGATGATGATATGGCATCACAATTTGTCATTGCCAAGAGCTTATTTAATCTGGGAAATAATCTGGATATCTGTAGCTCTTCAGATGAAGCAATAAGAAGGGTAAAAACTTTTGATTACGATTTAATATTGGTTGATTTGAATTTGCCGGTTGTCAATGGATTTGATCTTTCAAAATCAATAAAGTATTCTAACCAGAATAATGATTCTTCACCAATTATTTTTGGACTGACCGGACTTGATCATCCATTACTCCCCATATTGATTTCTTATTCAGATATCGATGATTACGTTATAAGATCATTTGACTATAGTGATCTTATTGGTAAGATCGTCAATCATTGTTACCTCCATCAAAACTAAGCGAAGGCATTTTTTTCAAAAAGTTTTCTGGTTATTATTACACTTTGAAATAGAAATTGTTTCTAAATGGAATTCCCTTGAGCGATAAATGGAAAAATATATTTTTTTTAAATAAATCCTGGCCAATCAGAATTTGGATGTGGTCTGCTATTACCTGTTTGATTTTCTATTTGATCAAGTACAACCTCATTGAAAACCCGGTTCCGACAGAATTAGATATGATTTTGATGGCCTATGGACTTGGGTCAATTGCCGCCTATGTATTTATTTTTAGTTTTGACTGGTCATAAAAAAAGCTCCAATCAACTAGAATTGGAGCTTTTTTTTATGATTTATTTTTTTTAGTTAACAGAAATTCTTTTGAATGAATCAACTGTTAACCCCTTGCTGACTGAGTCAAGATATTTAGCGACAGTCATTGAGCTGTCTTTTACAAATGCCTGGTTGAGCAAAGTATTGTCTTTGAAGAATTTATTTAGTTTACCCTCGGCTATTTTATCAATAATTTTTTCAGGTTTGCCCTGGGCAATTGCTTGCTCCCGGCCTATTTTTAATTCTTTTTCAACAACAGAAGCATCCACACCATCTTTATCTACGGCAACAGGCTTCATAGCTGCAATTTGCATGGCTACATCTCTGCCGGCATCGGCCACATCTGTGCCACCCGTATTTTTAAGTGCAACCAAAACGCCCAACTTGCTTCCCATGTGGATATATGGAATGATCTTTTCGCCCTCTAAAACTTCATAAGCTACGATGTCGATTTTTTCACCTATTTTACCGACAAGCTCAGTTATCTTATCGCCGACATTTAAATTTCCAATTTTAATCGTTTTCAATTCCTCTTTACTTCCAGGCCTTGAATCGAATGCAACTTTCAAAACTTCTTTTCCCAATTTCTGAAAATCATCATTTTTCGCCACAAAATCTGTTTCACAACCAAGTCCTACCACTACAGCTGTGGTATCATCATCGTTGGTTTGAATAAAAACAGATCCTTCACTTGTTTGACGATCAGCTCTTTTTGCAGATACTTTTTGTCCTTTTTTTCTTAGAAATTCAATTGCTTTGTCAAAATCTCCACCTGACTCTACGAGCGCTTTTTTGCAATCCATCATACCTGCGCCGGTCATTTGTCGAAGTTTATTTACCTCTTGTGCTGTAATTGCCATTTTTTTATTTGAATTTAAATTTTGAATAAAAAAAATTGAACATCAGCAAAACCAATTGATGTCCAATTTTTATAAATATTAATAAATCAGATGATTATGCTTCGTCTTTAACGCTTGCTGCATCAACTTCACGCTTTGCTTTCTCTTCCTCAGCAAGCTTAGCATCATCTTTATCTTTCCTTCTTTCCATCAGTCCATCTTCCACAGATTTAACAATGTGATCTACAATCAATGAAATTGATTTCCAAGCATCATCATTGGAAGGAATGGGCATATCGACAAACTCAGGATTTGAATTTGTATCCACCATCGCAATAACAGGAATGTTGAGCTTTTGAGCTTCTTTGATGGCGATATGTTCTCTTTTAATGTCCACAACAAATAATGCTGCAGGTAATCTCGTAAGATCAGCAATTCCACCGAGCACTCTTTCAAGTTTAGCTTTTTCCCTGGAGATCATCAATCGCTCTCTTTTTGCAAGGTTCAGATAAGCTTCATCTTTCATCAATTTTTCAATAGATGACATTTTCTTCAAGGACTTCCTGATTGTAGAGAAATTGGTGAGCATGCCACCTAACCATCTTTCAGTTACATATGGCATCTTCAATTTCTGTGCATGCTCTGCAACGATGTTTTTCGCCTGCTTTTTGGTAGCCACGAACATCACTTTCCTCCCGGATCTCACAATGCTTTGAATATAACTCATTGCATCCTCCAGGCATACGATCGTTTTATTTAAATCTATTATATGGATGCCGTTTCTTTCCATGAAAATGTAAGGAGCCATTTTCGGATCCCACTTTCTGGTAAGGTGTCCGAAGTGAACTCCGGCATCTAGTAAGTCATTATATTTTATGTTACTCATTGTTTTAAAATTAACGTTTACTGAACTGGAATTTTCTTCTCGCTTTTCTTCTTCCATATTTCTTTCTTTCGACCATTCTCGGGTCTCTTGTAAGAAAACCTTCTTTTTTCAATGGAGGTCTGTTTTCCTCATCAATCTCGCACAAAGCCCTGGAAACAGCCAGCCTGATTGCTTCAGCCTGTCCCTTGAATCCGCCACCATTTACATTCACTTTTATATCATATTTTCCATCAGCTTCTACTATTACAAATGGTTGTTTAATGATGATTTTGTGAATTTCCGATGGAAAATAATCTTCTAAAGTTCTTCCGTTGATGGAAATGTCACCATTGCCCGGGCTGAGATATAACCTTGCAACAGAGGTTTTTCTTCTTCCTATTTTATTAATTACTTCCATCTAACTAAAATTTAACTTCCTTTGGATTTTGTGCTTCATGAGGATGTGCTCCATCATTGTAAACATATAAATTTTTAAACAGCTTTCTGCCCAGTCTGTTCTTGGGCAGCATGCCTCTGACTGCACTTTCTACAATCAATGAGGCCGATTTGGCTTTTAATTGCTTTGGAGTTGCAACTCTCTGCCCTCCCGGGTATCCAGTATGTCTTATATACTGTTTGTTGTCCCATTTTTTACCAGTTAATCTGATTTTGTCCGCGTTGATGACAATCACTCTGTCACCACAGTCTACATGGGGAGTGTAGCTGGCCTTGTGCTTACCTCTGATAATTCGAGCAACTTGGCTTGCAAGACGACCTAAAATTTGCGAATCCGCATCCACTACTACCCAACCCCTTTGAACGGTAGCTTTGTTTGCCGATTGCGTCTTGTAACTAATAGATTCCACTAAATTATATTTAATTAAATTTAAAATTAAAAATGCCATTTTGAAAATGGCTCACAAAGGTAAGGCCTTTTATTTTTAATTCAAAATAAAGAAAGCAATGAGTTTTAAAGGATTTTGGGCTTGCAATTCTGAAAAATAAAAGGTTTTAAAAATCGGATAAATGAGAAACGATTATTCAGCAGAAATCAGGAATCGTAAACACTTATTCTGACAATTTCTATTTGGGCTTTTACAGATTAAAATTCAATCATGGCCTTCATTACCCCGTCAGCATACTGGTCAACCAAATCGAACGCCTCCTTAGTTTGATTAAAATGAAATCTATGCGTCACCATCTGGCGCGCATCAATCACTTTATTTTTCATCATCTCCAAAGTGGGTTCAAGCGCGTGATTTTGCCTTCTTATATTGGTATAAGTTATTTCTTTTCTTCGTCCTTTGTCAGCGGAAAAACTCCAGTGATCAAATTCCGGAATACCAATCATCATCAGTGTTCCGCCGGGTTTTAATAGATCTATTGCATTGTCCAGTGCCTCTTGCTTACCACAGCATTCAAATACAACATCCAGCATGTTGGGCTCAAGTTCTGAGACTTTTGCAACAATGTCTTCTTCATCGGGATTACCTGCATAATTAGCACCGAGGCTTCTCGCTTTTTCAAGCCTTCCTTCTATCTTGTCAGTTACATATATGGATGTAGCGCCCTGAGCTTGTGCCGGTAATAGAACGCTCATGCCAATTGGTCCAAAACCCAGGATACCAACTGCGGCACCTTTCATAGAAATCGATCTCTTAACTGCATAAACTCCAATAGCCAAGGGTTCAGAGAGGGCTCCGTCATCCAGAATCATGTTTTCACCGAGGGGAAAACAACTCGATTCCGGCATTACGATATACTCTGAAAGACAACCGTCCGCCTGACCGGGACAGCCTAGGAATTTAAGATTTCTGCATGTATGAGGCCTTCCGGCTTTGCACTGGTCGCATTCCCAGCAAGGCATCGCCGGTTCTATGGCGATTTCATCTCCCGGATGTAAAGTGCTAACAGCACTCCCTGTTTCAACAACTGTTCCAGCTCCTTCATGGCCAACGGCGAATGGGTATTGCACTACCTGGCTACCGATTTTACCTGTTGCATAGTAGTGAATATCTGAACCACAGACTCCGACTCTTTTCATTTTAATTAGGACATCTGTATCATTAACTATTTTCGGATCAGGGACTTCAATCATTTCCATTTGCCTGATCCCCGTTAATACCATTGACTTCATATATAAAAAATATTATTGTGAATTGACTAGTTGCAAATGTATAAAATCACAGGTGGTATTCTATACTGTCCAGTCCTGAAAGTAAAAATTATTTATAAAACTTTTTATACTGTTTTATTTGAAATGAATAGATGCTTCAACGCTTTCAATTTAATAGTATAAGTCTCCCTGGTTGAATTAATCAATCAATCATTGTAGAAGCTATCATTTTCTCATTAAAAATCATTCTACCTCCTACGTCCTCCACCACCGCTCGGTCTTGATCTTGGTGCGGAAGATCCTCCGCGACTGCCATATGAATTTGCTCGTTGATTGCCCCGGTTCCTGGAATTATAATCCCTGTTCAAGTTGCTGGGACTGCTACTTTTATTTTGACGATTGCCGGAATTGCTATTCCAGTTTCCATTATTTCGCTGCTGCCAGCTTCCATTATTATCTCTTTTATATACGTTTCCATTTCGGTCAGAATATACATTATTTTCCCTCGTGCTTGGCCTCGTTGATGGTTTGCCTCCTGTTGATGGGTTTGCAGGTCTTGTGGAAGGCCTGTTACCTGTCGATGGATTAGCAGGTTTTGTTGAGGGTCTGTTGCCAGCCGCCGGATTTGTAGGTTTTGTTGATGGCCTCGTATTTGGATTTGATGGTCTTGAGCCAGGATTAGAAGGTCTGGTTGCAGGCCTGGTTCCTGTTCTTTTTACGCCACTGGCCCTGTTTCTATAAATATTACTATGTGCAGGCCTGTTGCTAGCCCTGTGTCCTGCCACATAACCTGCCCTTCTTCCCGCATTATATCCATGTCGATATCCATGACGATAACCATGCCTGTAACCATGACCATACCCATGTCGATATCCATACCTGTATCCATGGGGACCCCACCAACCGCGATAGTAGGAATGCCACCCAAAACTGATCCACCCATAGCTTACGCCTACACTAAAACCCCAACCAGTCCAGGGATTATAATGAATTCCAAAACCCCATGTTACGGGTCTTGGGTAATAATAATTCATATACCAGGGATGATACCGATATCCTGTTCCATAAATAACGGTTCCATAATGTGCATAAGAGCCATAATATCCTGGTGTATATGCAACATATACAACCTCAGGCGTATGATCATATACATACACATATTTCACATTATACACCGAAGAGCTGGGTGGAATATCCTGAACTTCTTCCGGGACATCTACACACACCTCCCAGGGGCCGGTTGCTTTGGAGGATACAAACCAAATAGCATCATCCACACAATAGTACTTCTTATTAATAAGCAGAACTGTTTTATCCGCATTTTCAGCATAGCTTATTGAGGTTGACTCAATTTTCGAAAATTTAGGATTGCCGTCATATTGCACTTCTACAGTAGCAGTCTTACGATCAATTTCAGCTGTCTGAGGTATAGTGTTTTCCAGTAATGCGTCTTTAGATTCCTGTGTCCCGGGTACACTATATCTCACATCAGAGATATCCGATTCCTCAGGGATTTTATTAAAATCCTCAGGGAGTTCATTTGGCTCTATATATTTCCAGTCACCATTATCCAGTTGTTTGGAAGTGTACCATCTTCCGGATATCAGAATGTAATACTGCTGGGAATTTATGTCCATTATTATATCACTCTCTGAATTGGTGAGAAAAAGTAAATCGGTTCCGGTTACGGGCTCAAATTTCGGTTCCTCATCAGTCTGAATAATCTCAGCAGGCACTGTACTGATGATTAATTTCGGGGCTTTATCCAATTGCATGATTAAAGAATCCACATCATTTCCTTCACCCTGGAAGGCCTGATCTGCCAACTCACTCACTGACTTTGGTGGTGCATCTATGGATTTCCAGCCTTTTTCTATTTCCTTGGAACTATACCACCACTGGCCTCCTTTTAAATAGTATTTTTTATCAGAAGCATTTAAAACTAAAAAATAGGGAGTATTCATCACATACTTGAAGTTAGAGTTCTCAACCTCTTTCAGTATGGGATCGCCATCAATGAAGACAAGGACAGCCGGAGAAGTTTCAAAGTATATCTCTGGGGGGGTATTGTTGAATTCTTCATTTTTCCCTTCACCTTCCTGCAGGTGTTCAATACTTGATGCAAATCGGTCAAGAGACATGGTCATACTAATTCCGGTTAACTTTTTGTCCAATGCTTTTTGTAATTTTTCAACCTGCTCTTCATCACCTTCCGGAAATTTCAATGACTTAATGATGATGTCATCAAAAGTCACCAAATGTTCGTCTGTGTCAGTACTTACCCTGGAAGTAAACCACATCGCACCAAATACTGTTGGTTTATCTTTTGGCTTAACTGCAAATGCACTTCGTGCCTCAATTTCATTTTTATCAAAACTTTCAATTTGGGGTTGGTAAATCGTCACTACACCTTTTTTAAATTGTATGTCGCGTGGCCATCCCAGTACATCGAGGTCAATGTCATCGCTAAATACCCGTGGGCTACAGATAATAAAAAAAAGGAGGATGGGGATAATTTTCATAAGATGATGTATTAGTTATTTATTTTTAACAAAGGAATGGAAAATTAATTGTTTTTAGGAGTTGAATTATTATAAATTCAAATTATTGAACTTTTCTCGTGTTGAATGTTGACATTAAATAAACGCAAACAGATTGAAAAATTACAATCCAAAAGAAATTGAATTTTATCTTAATTATCCGCAATTGATTGAAGAGCTGGAGAAAGCCTTTCAGAGAGAATATGTTGTTCCCGCACGAATGCATTATGATTATAAAGCAAAAGCAGGAAATGGTGATTCCACTCTTTTACTGATGCCTGCATGGCAAAATGAACGCTATGTGGGGTTAAAGGTAATTACAATTTCTCCTCATAACCCTACGGGGAATCTCCCAACAATCCAGGGAATCTATTTGCTGATGAATGCAAAAAATGGTCAGATGCTCGCACAATTTGATGCGGGGACTTTAACAAACCTGCGGACTGCGGCAACATCTGCCCTGGCTTCCAAATATCTTTCGAGATCAGATGCTGCGGTATTGCTTATGGTGGGAACCGGGGCATTGGCTCCGGAATTGATAAAAGCGCACTGTATGGTAAGACCAATAAAAAAAGTAATGGTGTGGGGAAGGAATTTTAAAAAAGCAATGGATCTGTCTTCAAGACTTAATTTCGATGAAATTTCCGTGGAGGCAATTGATGATCTGAATTTGGGAATTTCCAATGCGGATATTATTTCAACTGCCACCAGCAGCCCGGAGGCCCTGGTCTTTGGGGATCAATTAAAACCCGGACAGCATCTGGATCTGGTTGGTGCATTCAAGCCAACATGGCGGGAGGCCGACGACAATGCCATCATCAATTCTTCTGTTTTCATCGATACGCGGGAGGGTACTCTGAATGAATCCGGAGAATTATTAATACCCATTGAAAAGGGACTTTTTCATCCAGATCAAATTAAGAGCGATTTATTTGAATTATGCAAAAAAATAAAAGTCGGAAGAGTGCATGAAGACGAAATTACAAGTTTCATATCAGTTGGCTATGCCCTGGAAGATTTGGCAGCAGCAGAATTGATTTGGAAAAAAGATAATGAAGCAATGAAAGGGGATGGTAAATGAATAATGTCTATCAGAAAATAATTAGTCGTACTGTTTTTGAAGCTCCGGATCATTGGGAAAAAATCCAATGCATTGATATGCATACAGGCGGAGAACCACTTCGAGTTGTGGTAGGAGGGTACCCCGAAATTAAGGGCACCGGAATTCTGGAAAAACGAAATTTTGCTAAAAAACATCTCGATCACTTGAGGAAAGCACTTATGTGGGAGCCAAGAGGTCATGCAGATATGTATGGATGCTTAATGACAGAACCTAATGATGACGGTGCACATTTTGGTATATTATTTATTCATAATGAGGGTTATAGCACCATGTGTGGACATGCTGTAATTGCGATAAGTAAACTGGCTGTTGAAATGGGTTGGGTTGAAAAAAAAGAACCCGAAACAGAGGTGATTATTGATGCTCCTTGTGGTAGAATTCATGCTTATGTTACGGTAAATAAAGGAATAGTATATGGCACTAGATTTCATGGTGTACCGTCATTTATGATAGCCCTCAATGAAACCGTTATGGTGAAGGGATTGGGAAAAATTAAATATGATCTGGCTTTCGGTGGCGCTTTTTATGTTTATGTAGATGCCGATGCTATCGGTCTTGAATTAGACAGAGATAACTATAGCAAGATTATCAAGACAGGAATGGATATCAAGCGGGAAGTCATGAAAAGTACTAAAAAGGTTATCCACCCTTTCGAAGCTGATCTTTCATTTTTATACGGTACAATTTTTATCAGTCAAAAATCCTCTTCAAAAGCTGACAATAAAAATGTATGCATCTTCGCCAATGGGGAAGTTGACAGAAGTCCAACCGGTTCTGGTGTGGCCGGAAGAATGGCAATTCATTTAGCAAAAGGAGAAATGAGGGTAGGTGAGAAAATGAAAATTGAAAGTATTGTAGGCAGTATTTTTACAGGGTCTGTTGTTGAGGAGGTAAATTTTGGCCCATTTAAAGCTATTATCCCCGAAGTATCAGGTGAAGCATTTATCACTGGTCAACATACCTTTTTGATCGATCCTGATGATCCGTTCAGGGGTGGATTTTTCCTCAGGTAAATTACAATTTATGAAGGAATTTAAAATTTATTTGTTAAACACGAACGTTCGTGCTATTTTTGAATTATGAATAAAGGTAATACTACCAAAAATAACATTTTAGCTTCCGGCCTGGAGATGGCGAGCCAATATGGCCTGGAGCATGTTACGATTGGTACCCTTGCCAAAATCATGAATATGTCGAAAAGCGGAATTTTTGGTCATTTTCAATCGAAAGAAAACCTTCAGGTTATGATCATAAATTTTGCTGTAGAAAACTTTACAAAAGAGGTGATTTTACCCTCGCTGAAAGTTGAGCAAGGAATTCCCCGTATAAAAACTATGGTGGACAATTGGGTAAAATGGGGAAACAGTCTAACAGGAGGGTGCATATTTGTTTCGGCAAGTAATGAATTCAGCGACCGGCCCGGTCTTGTCAGAGATGTGCTGCTCGATCATCAAAAATCATGGCTAAACAGCCTTGTAAAGCTTGCAGAGTCTGCGGTTAAAGCCGGAAATTTCAGATCAGATACGGATGTAAACCAATTTGCATTTGAATTATATTCTCTGCTCCTCGGTTTTCATTATTATCACCGGATGTTGAAAGACTCTAATACTCCGCAGAAACAGGAGAAAGCGCTTGATCGACTGATTGAAAATTATAAATGAATCAACCAATTATTATCTAATTAACCATTAAAATCAGTAAATGAGACATTCAAATTTTGAACTTTATATTAATAGCACGAACGTTCGTATATCTAAAAATGTTAAATTTTTTGGCAAGATATTGACTGCATGGCAATGGCTATATCCGAGAGGAATTGAAAATTTTATCAGGAAAAAGTTTTTTACTCCTAATCCAAAACCTCTCACCGAAACACAGTCCAATTGGATCAAAAAAGCTACCACAATACAGATAGAAAGCAGAGGAAGAAAAATTCAACTTTGGAAAATCGGAACAGGTCCAACAATTCTCTTTATTCATGGCTGGAGTGGCCGGGGGGTACAATTTCAGAATTTCTTTCAACCTGCCCTGGATGCGGGATTTTCAGTATTATTTTTTGATGCACCGGCGCATGGTTTTTCAGAAGGAGATATGACCAATTATCTGGAGGTTACGGAATCAGTCAATAATATTTTGAACCATGAAATTGGAAAAGATATCACAGGTATTGTATCTCATTCACTCGGATCAGCTGCTATCATCAATCACCTTTCGAATAGTGATCATTCCGCCAGTCTTGTACTTATATCGCCTGCGTTAAGGTTGATGGAGTTGCTATTTACAAATTTGCAAATACATGGCGTACCTAAAAAAACTTACGTAAAACTGCTGAATGAAGTAGAAGAAAAATTTCAAATTCAATTGGCAACCCGCAATCCGATTGACTTGATTTATGGAATCCGGAATAGTATGCTTATAATCCATGACAACAGTGATAAAACCACACCAGTAGGGCCATCATTTCAGGTTGCAGAAGAATTGGATAATGTTGAGTTTATGGGAACTGAAGGGTATGGCCACAATAAAGTATTGGCTCAACAATTTGTGATTGAAAAGGCTTTAAAATTTATAGTCTCTCATCAATCTGAAATGGTGAACGACAATTTTGCAAAAGTGTAAATGATTGTGGAACTTCAATAGAAAGATTCCTTCATTGGTCTGGTGACCAACAAAAAAGAGGCGCTAATTCTATGTTTAAAATGGTTTCTGGACAAATACTTGTTGGTGACAACCTGTCTACAGACGGCACCAACAAGGACGGTAAAGTGTATTTCCATGCTCTTTATGCCATTTTAGCTGTACATGTTCAAGAAAGTGTCTTATTTGATTTGCATACGGTTGAATTATTTCAAAAAATGTATGTTTATCATCTGGCAATATTCAGAGCCAAACTAAGAATTAAATTGATACGGCTCTCCAACTGTTGATTTTTAATATAACTGTCACTCCGCACTCAAGTTAAGTGTCAGGATCAGTCTTTTACCGCACATTAATCATTGTATGAACATTTTTAAAAGTGTTTCCAGATATATTTTGGTTACCAACCTTCAATATTTCCATATCGCCAAAGATTGAAAAACCAATAGGCCTCAAATCGATATGAGTAATTATTAGTATTTCATCAGGATCTTTAAAAGCATAAAGCAATAAATGATCTACTAAATATACTGAAATCATATTAGCCTTTTTAAGTAGGCGAATGTTTGGATCTTTACATACATTTTTCTCAATAAGAAAATTCCAGCTTCCCTTCTTTTTTTTTTGTGCCTGAAGCCAAATTAATGGTTCTTCAGATTTGCCTATTAAAAATACTGGTTGATTATCAACCGAAACCGGAACCTTCGAATTGATCAGCGTGTTTCCGCATACAATCATTTTATCAAATGGAACATATCCTATGGGCAATTCTTCTTTGTTGTTCATTTCCTATACCTGCTTATGTTTACTGAAATGTTTCTGAATTCTCTTAACAGTCTTCTTTTTTTCAGAGGGAAGGTAAAAGTGCAAGCTTTCAGAAACGAGCACAAGAACAACCAATATACTAAGCGTAATCCACTCTTGGCTAGAAACAATCACTTCAGAGTTGAAATATTTGTGATTTATCCATTTAGAAATAAGAGTTACAAGGAAAACACCTGTACCAGCAAAAAAACTATGCGCCCAAACCGCAAGAAAACTATGGATCTTTGTTAAGCGCAAGAAATCACCATCGTGAAGCAGAAAAGGCGTTCCCTTCGTTTGTATGACCTCGTCTCGATCGATTACAATCGGCTCCGTCTTTTTTTCAACTTCATTCATATAGTTGTATCCGCTTATCTTTGGTAACTTTGAAGACTTCATATTTATTTTATTGCCAATAATGGCATTGTTCTAAATATATAACGTATTATTCAGGTAAACAAAAAAAGTGTGAAATGTAGAATTAGATGAATTACTATTTCATAAATGATAAAAATACAGTATAACAAAGGACTATAAATAAGCGAGAAAACAGTCGTAAAATGAAACTCAAATATTTTTAACAATCCTTGGGTCGAAAGGAACAGTGCTTCCAAGATAAGTCAGCTCTTTGGCATCCGCATTTATTGTTGTTTATATCGAAAATATATACTTTGAGTCATCCTGAATTCCAGCCTCACCATCATGCAGGTATTTTAAGATCAGACTATTGATGGTAAAAGATGCTTAAACAAGTTCAGCACGACTTGAAAATTCAAATCCAGCTGCCCTGCCAACTGCTCATAGTCAGACCATTTTAAGATAGATTTTTGTTAATTTAGATGGTCAAACCAAATTATTTAACTAATGGAAAATATTAATAGCTAACTTAACTGGTTTGAAATACTGGTTACAGATTTTGAACGGGTCAGAAAATTCTATAGCACTATTTACGATTATGAAATGCCATTCACTACCATGGGTGCAAATAAATTAGGGTTTTCCCAGTACAACCAGCTCATATTGGAGGAACAATCATTAAAGAATTAGGCAATACTCCAAGTCAAAATGGTACCATTGTCTATTTAAATGGCGGCGAAGATTTGAATATTATTCTATCTCGAATACTACGTGCCGGAGGAAAGGTTATAACCGAAAAATCAGCACTAAGTCCGGAATTAGGTTTTTATGAAACATTCATTGATACCGAAGGAAATAAAGTTGTGCGGAATTCCATGCAATAAAAAAGGGGCAAAGTTGCCCCTTCTCATCCACATGAAAATTACCTAACTTTCTTTCTCATCTTCGTCCTGCTTATTTTTATCTTCTTTCTCAACCACCAGGTCTCCATCTTTTAGTTTTTTAGAAACCACGATAAATGGCCCCTTTATAATTTTATCTCCTTTTTCAATGCCTTTCAATATTTCAATATTTTCAAAGTCGCTGATGCCGGTTTCTACTTCTACCATTTTTGCTTTGCCGTCCTCGAATAAAAATACCACCTCAACAGCTTCTTCTTTTTTCTTTTTTTCATCAAAAGCATTAGTATCGTTGCCTTCCTTTTCTTCATCATCGCTTTCGTCTTTATTTTTGTCATCATTGGGATTTCGGGTAGTAACGGAAGCCAACGGAATCGTCAAAATATTATCCTTGACCTGAGTTGTCACATCAACACTGGCGGTCATCCCGGGTCTGAATGGAGAAACAGAACCTTGCTCTTCTACAAGATCCTTGTAAGAGCTGTTTAATATTCTGATTCTAACTTCAAATTCAGTTACAGCATCAGGAGAGGTCTTGTCATTGGCAGTATTGGCAATATTGGTAACCACCCCTTTGAATTTTTTTCCGGTATGCGAATAGGAATCGACATCAATTTCCGCTGTGTCTCCTAATGATACTCTTATGATGTCATTTTCATTAACGTCCACACGGGCTTCCATCTTAGTTAAATCAGCAATTCTGAGCATTTCTGTTCCTGCCATTTGAGCAGTTCCTACAACACGTTCACCAAGCTCGACATCCAACTTGGAAACAATTCCGGTAATCGGAGCCCTGATGGTCGTAAACCGTAAGTTTTCCTCAGCTTCCTTTACTGTCGCTCTCGCACTGGCTACGACATACACAGAGGCCTTTTCTGACTCTTTTGCAGAAATGAGGTCGTTTTGAGCGACTTTAAAATTCGCTTCTGATATTTCAAAATCGGCATCAGAAATCACATTCTGATCTCTTAAGTCTTTGTTTCTTTTGTATTCACTTTCAGCCCTGATCAGTTGGGCTTCGGCCCGGGCAATCCTGGCCCTGGAATCTGCCAGGTTTGCTTTTTGCTGATTGAGGTTTGCTTTTGCACGCTCCAGAGAGGATTGATAGATATCAGGTCTGATTTTTAATAAAACCTCGTCTCTCAAAACTGAATCCCCCTCTTCAATATTTAACTCAATGATTTCGCCTGGAACATCAGGAGATATTTTAACCTCATAAACCGGCTGAACCATCCCTGATGCACTGACAGTTTCTACAATCCGGTCAAATTTTGCTTCTGTAATTTCTGCCTCTATCTCTTTAGCTTTTCCAATCCAGCCGGCAGATTTTCCAACTATTGCGAAAATCACCAGAACAATTACCAGTCCTAAAAGTATATATAATACCTTGTTTGATTTCTTTTTCTTGACCATTTTATCTATAGAGTTAATGGGTTTCCTAAATAAAAATCTAATACTTTGATTTTGAATATATAGTCAAATTTTGCTCTGACTAGATTTGATTTTGCGGAGAAAAGATTGAAGCTGGATATCTGGTAATCCACATAACTTACAGCGCCAAGATTATAGCTTTTTTCTTTTGCTCGGAATGACTCTTCTAAGGCTTCTACCTGCTTTTGCGCTGCATTAAAAACCTTAACAGCAGCCTGCGCATCGTTGTATGAAGTTTCAATAGTTTCTCTTAGAATATTCCTGGTTTCCTTTGCATTGATCTCCGCCAGGTCTTTTTGGATAGTAGCTCTTTGAATATTAGACCTTGTCTGCCATCCGTTAAAAATTGGAATTCCGATATTAAACCCTGCGGACCAGCTTCTGTTATCGACCCATTGGGTAGGAATATTTTGGACCTCTCTAATTGGGATGTCAACGAATATCGGGATTCCATTTACCAATTGTGCTGGATCATTAAGAAGGAAACCGATTGTGCCAGGGTCCCTGATGATGGTTTCTATTTCTCCTGTCGGCACCCTGTTTTGATCTGAAAAATTGGTGAAGAATTGTCCTTGCAAGCCAAATGTTGGAACATGAGCACTCTTCGCAATTTTTTCTCCCATCTCGGCGCTTTCTATTCTAAGATCTGCCGCTTTTATTTCAGGCTGAATGGCTTCTGCCTGGTTGTAAACTTCCCCTACTGAAAATGCGACAAATTCATAATTATCTTTATCAAAATCCGGTGTAACAATATCAAATGCTTCTTCCGAAGGAATTTGTAAATATTGTTTTAGTTGGAGAATGGCAATATCCACTTCATTCTCTGCATTAATTACCTCTACTTCATTACTTGCTAATTGTGATTGCAGATCTAAAAGATTTGTCTTTGGAAGTGCGCCGGCCTTTACCAGTTTCTCAGTTTGATCTAACTGGGCGCTGGTTGTATTCATTTGAAATTTTGAATTCTCCAGTAATTCACGGGAAAAGATAATTTGTAAATACCCAAAAACTACCTGGAGCGTCACATCATTTTTCGATTTCTCAAGATCATAAAAGTTGGCTTCAACATTTTTTTCGCTTTGCTTTACCGTCCTGGTCAATCTTGATCCATTATAAATCAGAAACTGGCTTGTGGCATTTGCCCCGTTGGAATTGATCCTCTGGGTTGTAAATAGATTAGTGGTCGGGTCTATAGATCTTCCCCATCTCCAGCTATTAAAAATGTTCATATTGAGCGATGGTATTCTACTCAGTCTGTTTTGCTTGAGGGTAACCTCTTCATTTTGCATTGATAATACAGAACGTTGAATGGTCAGGTTATTATCAAATGCATAATTGACACATTCGTCCAGTGACCATTTTTTAACTTCCTGGGCCTGTGTAGCAATATTGATCAGAATGATCAAAGCAAGGGTCAAACTCTTCATCATTTTCATATATGCTTTAAATTTTGTTTGATCAAAAAAATCAGATAGGTTGTTAATTAGTTTTACGGTTTCAAAGTCAAGATTAATTAATAATTTTAAGGGCTCTAATATTTTATTTATAAATGGCAAAATGCTTACATGAAAGCAATTTTTAATGACCACATCATAGATTTTGAAGATATAAATCTTTCTCCTTTGAACAGGGGGTTTAGATATGGAGATGGATTGTTTGAGACCATATCGGTCATCAACTATAAACTACTGCTGTTCAACAGACATATCACCAGACTACAGGAAGGTTGCGAAATTTTAAATATAAATCTGCCTGAACATTTCAATACAAATCATCTTAAAAAAGGCGTGGAAGAACTGCTTCAATCTCAAAAACCTACTGCCAACTTCATTTTGAGAATATACGTTTGGCGTGAAGGTATCGGATTGTACGCGCCTTCTTCAAATGATGGATCGTTTTTAATAACGGCCGAAGCCTCTATTTATAAAAATTTCACAGTTCTTGTAAATGTGGATTTTGCCCGGGAAGTATGGAATGTTCAAACGAAATATTCAAAATTTAAAACTATAAATGCCCTTAATTATGTAATGGCAGGAATTGAAAAACAACAAAGAAAACTCGATGAAATTATAATTACTGACCAAAATGGATTTGTATCCGAGGCGTTGGCTTCAAATATTTTCTGGAAACAGAACGGAAATTATTTTACCCCTCCATTGGAGACAGGATGTGTTGAAGGGATCATGAGGAATTGGCTCATGGAGAGATTTAATAAAGTGGGAGAGCATATTGAAGAGAAGCGCATATTGCCGAAACAACTTATGGAAGCTGACAGTATTTTCACAACAAATTCAAATGGGATTCATCACATTAAAAAACTAACTGGTAAAATTTTTCATTTGGATAAGCGGATTATTCAGTATTTCAAGGATTCAATTTAGTTCTTGGCCAACTCCCCCTCTACATCAATATCAGTAATACTAAGGAAGTCTTCGATTTTGTTTTCGATAAACCTTCCCAGCTCCGGGCTTTCTAGACTGTTTACCAGGGTTATTACATCATTATTAGAAAGAATCACATTGATCTGATAAGTTGCTGCATAAAGATTGTATCTATGGGCTATCCGATGTTGCGTAACATAAAGCTGCTTAATATCTTCCTTTCGCAACAATGTATTTTTAACAATGGGAAGCGGTCCGTGACTTACATATACTTCATGATTGGTCACGAGAATTTTAGTTGTATTTATATTTTTTGCTAAAACATAATATGTGAGCGCGACGGAAAAAAAAGTCAACAGGATTACCGGTATGGTCAAGTGGTCAAAGTCACCAACTATGAAATCTGATTTTATAAGAAAATATGCGAACAGAGGTATCAAAACCAGCGTGAAGGCGTATTTAATTTTAAACCAGCTATACTCAAATTCAAGACTTGCAGTCTTTTCTTTCAAGTTCATATTTTTTGGGATTTGGACGATCCTTACCATAATACTGATTTCGGTTATCTAATAATATTATACGGCAAATTTAAATAAGATATTGACATTTTAACTTAAAATAAAATGAATTAACCAACATGTATGATTTAGTCTTAATATTAAAGCGTTCCAAAAAGACAGTTGGTCAAGATAATAAAAAGCGTATTGCGTCAACCTACATTCACTTGGGGAAAAGACCAATTTAATTTCCTGATTTGTGGCATATGGAAGGAAATTAGATGCGAGAATAATTAACTTAAGTTCCTATTAACCTGCTCTTTAGGGGGTGTATCCTTAGGCAATAAGATGCCTTTTTGATGTAATTGCATTATGCCCGGCAGTAACTAATAATTTATACAGTGGACTCAAAAAAACAATAAAAGTATTTTTCACCTTTATTTTATTGTTGTAGATTTACGGTATTCAAATAGAATTGTACCATGAAGCAATTAGCTTTTTCAACTTTGAATACCTAAATCCTATTGCTATGCTATCTGAAATTATCAAAAACAAATTTACCTCAATATTTAAAGATGATCCAATAGTGGTTCGTTCTCCCGGCAGGATCAATATGATCGGTGAGCATACAGACTACAATGAGGGATTTGTGATGCCGGCGGCAATAGACAAAGAGATTATTTGTGCGATTCGTCCCAACCATGGCAATAAGTGCAAAATTATAGCCAATGACTTGAATGATTCAATTGAAATTGACATAACCGGATTTGAAAAATCAGATAAAGGATGGCCAAATTATATACTTGGAGTTATTGAACAATTTCAAAGGAAAGGACTTGAAGTTAAAGGCTTTGATTGCGTTTTTGGTGGTGATATTCCATTAGGCGCAGGCCTTTCATCTTCAGCAGCGTTGGAATGTGCCTTTGCCTATGCCTTCAATACGCTATTTGAACACAATCTATCAAAACTTGAATTGGTAAAATTATCCCAGGCGGCAGAAAATGAATTTGTTGGCGTAAAGTGTGGCATAATGGATCAATTCGCAAGTGTTCATGGGAAGGCAGATAAAATATTCAGGTTGGATTGTAAATCATTGGATTTTGAGTATTTCGATTTTGTACTCAATGATTACCAATTGGTATTGTGTGATTCCAGGATAAAACACGCCCTTGCATCATCAGAATATAATACGAGGCGGCTGGAATGTGAAAAAGGTGTGGCTAACCTGCAAAGTCATTGCAATGGCATCAATTCCTTGAGAGATGTTTCGATAGAGCAACTCAAAAAGCACGAGAAAGAGTTCGATCCGGTGATTTTCAAAAGGTGCAAATTTGTCGTAGAGGAAATCGACCGGGTAATTGATTGCTGTGATTTATTAAAAAAGGGAGATCTGATCGGATTTGGTGAAAATATGTTCAAAACCCATGAAGGTTTGAGCTCAGATTATGAGGTAAGTTGTAAGGAGCTGGATTTTTTAAAAGAAAAAGCTGTTGAATCCGATATGGTGATTGGCGCAAGGATGATGGGAGGTGGTTTTGGCGGCTGTACATTAAATATTGTAAAAATTGATAGGCAGGATCAATTTATCAATTTCATGACTGATGTTTATAATAGGGAATTGGGGCTGGAACTCAAAACATATATTGTAAAAATTAAAGATGGAACGAGCGAGCTTTAACTAGAAATTTCTTGATTTGAAGTGAATTAGAATTGAGAAAATATAAAATTTCTAAAATTGATAAATTGAGTTTATTTCAGGAAACTTTTAAAGATTACTGGTGTAATCAAGATAATACTGAACAAAGTATTCTATTCATCATGAATACGACACAATAATCAACTCGAAATAGATATTATTATTAAAATATGTTGAACCCTATGACTCACTTTGATTTAACAGAGCACCCTCATCGAAGGTATAATCCTCTAAATGGCACCTGGGTTTTGGTATCACCTCATCGCTCCAAAAGGCCCTGGCAAGGACAGGTAGAAAAAAACATTGCAGACCATAGACCCGAATATGATCGAGATTGTTATTTATGCCCTGGGAATACCCGTACCAGCGGAGATATAAATCCGGCTTATAAGGGAACCTTTTCATTTACGAATGATTTTTCCGCGTTGATGGAAGAAGTACCGGAAGGTGGTTTTGTAAATGGTGATATTTTCAGAGCTGAAAGTCAAAAGGGAATATGCAAAGTAATTTGTTTTTCCCCGAGGCACGACCTTACCATACCAGAAATGAAAGTTGCCAGTATCAGAAAGGTAGTTGATCTTTGGGTGGAGGAATACACAGAACTGGGAAAGAAGGATTTCATCAATTACGTTCAGATTTTTGAAAATAAGGGAGCGATTATGGGTTGTAGCAATCCGCATCCACACGGGCAGATCTGGTCTCAGAGCATTATTCCACAGGAACCGGCACGAAAGTCAGAGTATCAAAAAAAGTACTTTAAAAAACATGGGAACAGCCTGCTTTCAGATTACTTGAAAATAGAATTGAATGAGAAAACGAGAATAATCGTTGAGAATGAGCACTTTGTGGCATTAGTTCCATTTTGGGCTGTTTGGCCATTCGAAACAATGATTATCAGTAAACGACATATTATAAATATTGCTCAATTATCTGATTCTGAAAGAAATGCCTTTGCAGATATTTATAAGAGGTTAACCACTAAATACGACAATCTTTTTGAAGTTTCATTTGCATATTCTGCCGGAATCCATCAAAGTCCGACAGACGGTGAAGATCATGAACACTGGCATCTCCATATGTCGTTTTATCCACCACTGTTGAGATCAGCAACTGTTAAGAAATTCATGGTTGGCTATGAAATGATGGCAGAGCCGCAGAGAGATATTACGGCAGAATTTAGTGCAAAAAGACTCCGGGATTTGCCGGAAATTCATTATAAGCAATGATTTAAATTATTATAAAAGCAAAAATCCCTGTTATAATTAAGTGACAGGGATTTTTGCTTGTGGATGTAAAACTATAATAAACTTATAGCAACTGTTACGCCTGACATAACGATTGTCACCATAGTCATCAATTTGATGAGTATATTAAGGCTTGGACCAGATGTGTCTTTGAAAGGATCGCCTACTGTATCACCAATTACGGTAGCTTTATGCGCATCAGATCCTTTACCTCCCATGTGTCCGGATTCTATATATTTTTTTGCATTGTCCCATGCTCCGCCAGAATTGGACATAAAGACAGCCAATACAAATCCTGTGGACAATCCACCAACTAACAAACCAAGTGAACCGGCAACACCAAAGACCAGGCCAACTATAATCGGAATCACAATAGCCAATACTGATGGCGTAATCATTTCTATCTGAGCGCTCTTGGTAGAAATTTCTACACATCTTGCATAATCAGGTTCTGCTTCACCTTCCAAAATTCCCTGTATCTCTCTGAATTGTCTCCTTACTTCATCTACCATTTTCATCGCTGCTCTTCCTACAGCATTCATAGTAAGCCCACAAAAAAGGAAAGCCATCATCGAGCCAATAAGCATACCTATCAACACAATCGGGTTCATGAGATGAACCTGGAAGTAATTCATAAAATCATTTAAACCAAGATTCATAAGTTCTGCTCTGGTTGATATTTCTATACCGTTGGGGAAAAGATAATTACCAGAAACCTGCATCAATCTGTCGATACCAATTTTTAACTCTTCAATATACGATGCCATTAAAGCTAATGCTGTAAGAGCCGCTGATCCAATGGCAAATCCTTTTCCTGTGGCAGCGGTAGTATTTCCCAATGAATCTAGAGCATCTGTTCTTTTTCTAACTTCCGGCCCTAATCCGCTCATTTCTGCGTTTCCGCCTGCATTATCGGCAATCGGTCCGTATGCATCGGTAGCGAGAGTGATTCCCAAAGTAGATAACATCCCAACCGCTGCAATACCAATTCCATAAAGTCCCATGGACATATTTGACATATCACCTGATGCCGCTAATATATAAGAAAGGATGATGCCAATAGCAACTGCAATAACCGGTACTACAGTGGATATCATCCCCATGCCCAAACCGGAAATGATTACTGTCGCAGGGCCTGTTTTTGCACTACTAGCAATTTTTTGAGTCGGAGCATATTCTTCCGATGTAAAATATTCAGTCGCTTTGCCGATCGCAATACCGACCAATAATCCTACCACTAAAGATCCCCAAATACCCAACCAGTTTTGAATCTGTAACAAATAGAGGAGTCCCAAAGAAAATAGAATAATCATAATTGAACTTAGGTTAACTCCTTTTTCCAATGATTGCATTAAATTTTTCTGTGTAGCTCCTTCTTTTGTTTTTACCATAAAAATCCCGATTATAGAGAGTATAATACCAATTGAAGCGATCAGCATTGGCGCTAATACTGCTTTCATTTGCATTTCGGAGCTGTTTATAAAAGCTGCAGCACCCAAAGCGGCCGTAGCTAAAATAGAACCACAGTACGATTCATAAAGATCCGCCCCCATTCCGGCAACATCACCAACATTATCACCAACATTATCGGCGATAGTTGCGGGATTCCTAGGATCGTCTTCAGGAATTCCCGCTTCAACTTTACCAACCAAATCTGCACCTACATCTGCTGCCTTTGTGAATATACCGCCACCCACTCTCGCGAATAACGCTTGTGCTGATGCTCCCATACCAAATGTTAACATCGTGGTCGTAATGATCATCATATTGTGTGTATCACCTGTAGGATAAAAATATGTCAATACAATAAACCAGACCGAAATATCAAGCAGTCCTAATCCTACTACTACAAGCCCCATTACGGCGCCGCTTCTGAAAGCTATTCTTAATCCGGCATTAAGTGATTTTCTAGCCGCATTTGCTGTTCTTGCAGAAGCCATTGTTGCTGTTTTCATCCCTAAAAACCCAGCAATCCCAGAGAAAAGACCTCCGGTTAAAAATGCAAATGGAACCCATGGGTTTTGAAGATTAAAACCATAGGCTAAAACAGCAAACATGACGGTTAAAATGATAAAGAATATCCCTACTACCTTATACTGTTGTTTCAAATATGCCATGGCACCCAACCTTACATGATGAGCAATTTTCTTCATGATATCGGTCCCTTCATCCTCCCTAAATACCTGCCGGTAAAAGTATAGGGCAAAAGATAAAGCAAGCAAAGAAGCCATTGGCACAAGCCAAAATATATTATTCATAATTCAAAATTTAAAAGTTCAGTCTATTTCTATTATTTAAAAACCCATAATTAATGCAGATCTCCACCAGCTATGGTACTTATCATCTAATTCTTCCTTTGATGGAAATGGATAAAAAAGACATTTTTCACCATCACCAATAAAAAAACCATTTTTACAAGTCCTGTATTGGATATCACCATTGAAAAACCTGACAACTGTTTTTGTTACTTTATTGCTATTTTGTAGCAAACCGGCAAGGCAATCCCTCAGGTGAAATATGTTGGAATAGGGAAGATCATTAGCAGTTCCGGCAATTGGATCATTGGCCAATTCACCCAAATCTAGTTGGACACAAAAAAGTTTTGGTACAGATATGTTGTTTTTGGAATCACAAACAAAATTCACAAAATCTACCGGATTCAGTGTAGAGGCGATCCTTGGTGTCACAGGACATAACTCCTGGTACAAATAAAGACTCTCTCGTTTTTGATATTCAAAATCTGATTGATCTAATTTTAATACTTTTCCATCGTCTGTTGTCAGGTATAAGCTCTTTAGCGCTTCTAATGGAACGCGCTCCAGCACCCTGTAAATGGATAAGTATAAAGTTCGTTTTGGTGTTCCATCCGGACGCGGTACACAATTCTTCTCAATGTAATCTTTTGAAATAATGTCTCCTACCAGATCGCTGTCCAGTTCAAAAAAAACTGCCTGACCTCGGGATCTTTTTTGGGTTCCTACTGCCAGGTAACTGCCAAATTTTTCAGGCGGAAGGTTTGAGGATATCAAAGCTTCAGGTGTTACCGAGAAATATAAATGAGTTTTCATAATAGTATTTCTGTATTTTCTATGTGTTAAAATTAATCTTCAAATCCAGGACTCTAAACTTTGTTATCGCAAGGTTCCATAAATTCACCGCAAATTAAAAAAGGGTAGAACCGAAAAATATGATATTTACCCATTGGCTTAATAATTTTATAATATTCCTTCTCTGTTATATGTAAGGAAAGTATATATTTAGCATAAAAATGATAACTCAAAGTAATGGATATTTAGCCCCGTATTATTATATTCATCGCTTATTGTTTTAAAATTATGATTATTTAGTGTCCATCCAATAAGTCGGAAAAACTCAAAAAAATAAATGGTTTTTTATATGAACCCATCCCTACGCTACTCCAGAGAGGAGAATTAAAGAATTCATTTTTTTGAATTTACGAACCATCTTAGTTTATAGACGAACTCTATTCAGACTAAGAACTAAAAATATTTTTAGAAAACGATTAGATATTTCTTCAGTCAATTCTGTAAAAAACCGATGTAATTAAAATTCGAAAATAAAACCTTTTTTCTTCAATTTATCATAAACCAGCTTGTCAAATCTGTAAAGATTCGCTGCCCGGTGAGAAACGGATTGTTGCTTTTCGTTACACGGAATCAATAAGTTCATTTTCGTGATTTTGCGTCGGAAGTTTGGTTTATCAAGTTTTTTCTCCAAAATCGCTTCATACAAATCCCGGAGTTGCAGCAGGGTAAATTTCTCGGGTAATAAATTAAATCCAATAGGCTCATATTTTACCTTCCTTTTTAATATTTGTCGCGCAAAATCTAATATTTGATCATGGTCGTATGGCAATTTCGGGATATCCAGAATACTGAACCATTTTGCATCTGAGGCTGTAAAGCCGGGATGTAATTCAAAATTTTCCGGACGGGTAAGTGCAAAATAAGCGATGGTTATAACCCTCTTTGACGGATAGCGGTTCACCTCCCCAAAAGCCTTTAATTGCTCAAGGTAGATTTCCTTAACGCCTGTTAAATCATTTAGCAAACGATATGCCGCAGCATCAATGTTTTCATTGTAAGCCACCCACCCACCGGGAAGAGCCCATTGATTTTTAATGATCCCTTCAGCATGCTGTACTAAAAGTATTTTTAATTTTGATTCCTGAAATCCGATGATCAGGCAATCAATGGAGAGGGCATTGATGATTTCAGATGAAAAAACATTATTATTTTTTTGTGGCATTTGCAGGGGTCTAAAATAAATTTCTCAATTTTAATGAATATTATTTGTATTTCGTAATAAAAAGTAAATACCTTGTAGTCAAATTGACTATAAGAATTAAGTGTGACTTATGTTGAATATAAAAATACCAATATGTTACTAGGATATGATTTGGGGAGCTCTTCTATAAAAGCTACCCTTATGAATGCCCGAACCGGTGCCGTGATTGCCTCTGCCACCTACCCAAAACGGGAAATGGCCATAATTTCAAAAAGGCCCGGTTGGGCAGAACAAAAACCTGATATATGGTGGGAAAATCTGAAAAATGCCACACAGGAATTGATGGTGAAAAACAGAATTCCAAAAGATAAAATCAAAGCTATTGGAATTTCATATCAAATGCATGGCCTTGTGCTTGTGGATAAAAATCAAAATGTACTCAGGCCTTCTATAATTTGGTGTGACAGCCGGGCGGTGGAAATCGGGCAAAAGGCTTTCCATGACCTCGGTGGAGAATATTGTCTGCAAAATTATCTGAATTCACCAGGGAATTTCACAGCTTCCAAGCTAAAGTGGGTGAAAGATAATGAGCCGGAATTATTTGATCAGGTGTATAAAGCCATGCTGCCGGGTGATTATATAGCCATGAAAATGAGTGGGGAGATCAATACCACAACTTCCGGATTATCAGAAGGAATTTTCTGGGATTTTAAATCAAAATCGATCGCTGAAAAATTATTAGGTTATTATGGGATTGATAAAAATATTTTACCGGAAGTCGTGCCAACATTTTCCGTACAGGGGCAACTTTCTGCAAATGCTGCCCGCGAACTTGGTTTGAAGGAGGGTACTAAAATTGCTTATAGGGCAGGCGACCAGCCCAATAATGCATTTTCACTCAATGTATTGAATCCAGGTGAAATGGCAGCAACGGCTGGGACGAGTGGGGTAATTTATGGCATTTTAGATTCACCAAAATTTGATCCGCTATCGAGAGTTAACACTTTTGTACATGTAAACCATGCGAAAAGAGCTGAAAGATATGGTGTGTTGCTCTGCGTAAATGGAACCGGTATCCTTAATAACTGGCTTCAAAAAAATTTGGCTGATGACGCATCCTATGAAGAGATGAATGAAATGGCAATGCAGGCACCAATTGGAGCAGATGGGCTCTCGTTTATTCCATTCGGGAATGGGGCTGAAAGGATTATGGAAAATAATGATATTGGTGCAAGGATTAGTGGTTTGAATTTCAATCGTCATAACCAATCGCATATACTACGAGCCGCACAGGAAGGTATCGTATTCGCACTTAATTATGGCTTTAACATCATGAAGGAAATGGGCATGGAGCTGAAAACCATAAGAGCAGGGCATGCAAATATGTTCTTCAGTCCACTCTTCAGAGAGGCATTTGCCAACATTACAAGCGTCTCGGTAGAGCTGTATAATACAGATGGTGCACTGGGCGCAGCAAGAGGAGCCGGTGTTGGCGCTAATATATATGATGGCTTTGAGGAGGCGTTCAGAGGACTTAAAACCCTGGAAACCATAGAGCCAAGCCCACCACTATTCGGAGCTTACGAAGACGCATATCAAAACTGGTTAAAAAATTTAAACAATTAAAATATACAGAACATGACTAAATCATTTTTCCCTACGGTTGATAAAATAAAATTCGAAGACAGGGATTCTAATAATCCATTTGCTTTTAAGTATTACGATGAAAATCGCAAAGTAATTGGCGGTAAAACCATGAAAGAATATTTCAGATTTGCTATTGCTTATTGGCATACTTTCTGTGGAACCGGCAATGATCCATTTGGCCCGGGAACGAAGGTATTTCCATGGGATGCTTCAGGAGATGCTATTCAACGGGCGAAAGATAAAATGGATGCAGCTTTTGAGTTTATAACAAAAATCGGAGCGCCATTTTATTGTTTTCACGATTATGATTTAATTGATGAAGGAAGCTCGATTGCCGAGTCCGAAAAAAGATTGCAGACTATTGTCGATTATGCAAAAGCCAAGCAAATAGATTCCGGTGTAAAATTGTTATGGGGAACCGCCAATGTATTTTCCAATCCGAGATACATGAATGGCGCCTCTACAAATCCGGACTTTAAAGCGCTGGCCTGGGCTGGTACCCAGGTTAAAAATGCAATAGATGCGACCATTGAATTGGGCGGAGAAAATTACGTATTCTGGGGTGGCAGAGAGGGATACATGTCCTTGCTCAATACCAACATGAAAAGGGAAATTGATCATCTCGGTCAGTTCCTGAACATGGCAAAGGACTATGGAAGGAGGAACGGGTTTAAAGGGACTTTCCTGATTGAACCAAAACCAATGGAGCCCACAAAACATCAATATGATTTTGATGCAGCTACGGTTATAAAATTTCTACGAGAATATGGGCTTGAAAATGATTTTAAACTCAACCTTGAAGTAAATCATGCCACTCTGGCAGGGCATACGTTCCAGCACGAGTTGCAGGTGGCGGCTGACGCCGGATTGCTCGGCAGCATGGATGCCAACAGGGGTGACTACCAAAATGGTTGGGATACAGACCAATTTCCCATAAACTTAACAGAACTTGCAGAAACCATGTTGGTGGTGATAGAAGCAGGAGGATTTACAACCGGCGGAGTAAACTTCGATGCTAAAACGAGAAGAAATTCCACGGACCTTGAAGATATCTTTCTGGCGCATATTGGTGGTATGGATGCTTTTGCCAGAGGTTTGCTGATAGCTTCTGATGTACTGGAAAAATCTGATTATAAACAGATGAGAAAAGAGCGATATGCTTCCTATGATAATGGCAAAGGAGCAGATTTTGAGCAGGGAAAACTGAAATTTGAAGATTTGAGAACCTATGCCCTTGAAGTTGGTGAACCTGAGCAGATCAGTGGTAAACAAGAGCAATATGAAAATATTATTAATCAGTATATTTAATCCACATAATTTCTAACTTTAAAGCTCCTTGTAAAATTCTCTACAGGGAGCTTTTTTTATGTAATAAGTAACTATGACAAAGGCTTCAGATCCCATTGGTATATTTGATAGTGGAATTGGCGGACTTACGGTGGCAAAAGCCGTTAAGCAGCTTTTGCCTGGAGAAAGTATAATTTATTTTGGAGATACCGCGCATCTCCCATATGGCGATAAATCCACCGCTGCCATACAAGCTTATTCGATAAAGATCTGTGACATTTTTCTTCAGAGAAATTGCAAGGTTATCCTGATCGCATGCAATTCTGCAAGCGCCGCAGCTACAGAACTGGTGAAGGAATATGTGGGTAAAAGAGCAAAAGTTTTTAATGTCATCGAACCTGTAGTAAACTATATTAGGGAAACCTATCACAAAACGAACATAGGATTGATTGGTACAAAGCAAACTGTTGGCTCCGGGGTTTATGAAACTAAAATTGAGGGTCTCGGAAATGAACTCAAATTGCATTCCCTTGCTACACCTTTGCTTGTCCCTATGATAGAAGAAGGTTTTTTACAGGGTACTATTAGCCAGGACATTATTAACGAATATCTTAAAAAACCGGTGATTCACAAGATCAGTGCTCTAATACTCGGATGTACACATTATCCCTTGATAAAAGAGCAGGTTGGAAATTATTATAATGGAAAAGTGGAGGTTATCGATTCCTCAGCTTTGGTAGCCGCCTCTCTCAGGGCATATCTGGAGTATAATTTATTATTGAATAATTCGAATAATTCATCTTATAATTTTATGGTGTCGGACTTTACGGAATCTTTTGAAGAATTGACGAAATTGTTTTTCGGAGAGCAAGTGCACCTGGAAAAATATAAACTTTGGGAATAAAATGATAAAAGATGGAAGCTAGAAGTCCGCTTCGCCTTCGGCAAGCCTTGCGCCTCCGCTAAAGCTTCAGCGGCACACGGATGGCGAATGAAGGGAGTCAGAAATTAATACTGAGGATTTCCTATATCTCCTAACTTCGGAATCTCAAACCAACGTTGTTTACGTCTTTATAAAATGATAAGATCTTTTTTTTAATCCTGTAAATAGAACAAAAAATGAAGCATACAACTTCCCTATTTCTGATCGTAATGTTATTAATTGCCTCTTGTGGTGAACAAAAGAAAAGTGCCAAAGATGCACTATATGAAAAAGTGATGGAAGTCCATGATGAAATCATGCCAAAAATGGGAGACATCATGAAATACAAAAAACAGCTTAAAGAAAAAATCGGTATGCTCACAACCGAAAGTACTGAAGAAAATGCTGATAAAATAGCAGAGCTAAATAAAGCGATAAATGATCTCGAAAATTCCCATGAGGAGATGATGAACTGGATGCATGGATTTGAAAGTAATTTTGAAGGTAAAGTGGAAGAAGAGGTAATTAAATATCTGAATACCCAAAAAGAAAAAATTGAAACTGTTGGGGAGATGACTAATAATGCGCTGAAAAATGCTGAAGAGATGTTGAAAGAATGAAAATATCATTTAAGATCGTATCGTATCCCGGTGGCAGAGTGCTTTGATAATCAACATGCTATTGCTGAAAAATTTCAATACAAAGGTCTCAACTGGTAGAATATAATTGGACGGTTTTGCTCATTTATAATGGTATTTTCGCTTACCAAGAGCAAACATCAACACAGGTTAACTTAATGCAAATGAGGATATTTGAATAAATATTGTCGCTGTTTTTAAGTACCTTCGTAATTAGATTAATAAATTAATATGAAAACCTTAATATTAAAAATTCCTGATTCTGTTGATGAGATAGATGTTTAAATGCAATTGGCGGCTCATCTATTTAAGAATGGAATTTTTTCGTCCGGTCAAGCTGCAGATTTAGTTGGTATATCAAAAAGAAAGTTTCTTGAAAATGTAGGGAAATATGGAGTATCAATATTTGGTGAAAGTACCGATGATATCGATCAAATTTTAAATGGATAAATTTAGAGTTAATTGGGATTAAGCATTCATTATAGTGGAACTTTTAAAAATGACGCATCTCTTTCAGAAATGATTGAAGAGATAAAAGATATTGCTGAAATATACAAATGGGAGTATAATATTTACAATCGTGTTTTCCCGGAAAATTCACTTTCAATGAGTGATTACAACCAACATATTTATGGCATAAGTTTTACGCCATCCCATTGTGAAACAATATTTATTTCCTTTTTATCAAATGGAAAAATGTCAAGTCCTGGCCATCTAAAATTTTTTGAGAAATCCGATGACCAACCAGAACGGAATTATCTATATATGCTTTCGGTAAAAACTCAATTTGCTGGGGTAATGATTCATAAGCTGGTTATTCATCTTTTCCGGTATTTGAGTAAAAAATATTTTCAGGATTTCAATATGTCCGATGAAGGTAGATATTGGGAAACAGGCAATGAACAAGTATTGAAAGAAAATTTTAATCGCTACAATGAATTATTGAAAGATTTCTCGTATGCAATAGAAGCCTTTCCGATGCTTTCCGTAGAATCATTTGAAAGCTATTTTGAGAGAGTATTGAGTCTGATTCATGACAGAAAAACAAAAAGAGATTCATAATAATATGAAATCAAATTTTAAAATACCCGGAGGTCCTTACAGTTAAAACTTGCATTTCTTTCACTTTGTTTATCAACATTAAACACGTATTAGAACCAGAGAACAATTTTACTTTTTAATACAATGTCGTTTAGTTAAGCTCCTATTATCCCTCTCTGGAGAGGGTGAAGGGAGAGGTAATACAATCAATTTTCTTAACTAAACGACAATGCATTTTAATATCTGGATTTGTTTTATTTAAACAATGCCAACCAGATGTTAGTTGAGCATAAGAAAGTACATCGACAAAACAGGTGTTTTTTCAATGCATAATGAGCTAATTGAAAACCAAAATAATCAGGAAGATGACTGAAAACGGTATTATTAAAATGAAACCTTTGGGATTCCCATGGGAAACTCAAGACCCCTTTCTTTTTTGTGCTTATCACAGAGATGAATATCCAAGAGGAAATGATGAAATGGGTCCTGATGCATCATTAGAAGGCAGAAATATCGGGCAGGATTTTACCATAAAAGATGGTTGGCGGATGTATCATGGGAACCTGATTCCGGGATTTCCCTATCATCCTCACAGAGGGTTCGAAACCATTACCATCAATAAAGAAGGATTGGTAGATCATTCGGATTCTTTGGGAGCAGCCGGACGGTTTGGAGCAGGAGATGTGCAATGGATGACAGCCGGTAAAGGTGTACAGCATTCAGAAATGTTTCCGTTGATCCACACGGATAAAGAAAACACGTTAGAGATTTTTCAGGTATGGCTAAACTTGCCCAAAGCAAATAAATTTGTGGAACCACACTTTAAAATGCTTTGGAAGGATGCCATTCCGGTTTTGACAGAAAAAGATAGCAATGGGAATTCTACGGAAGTAAATGTAATTGCCGGATCGCTTGATAAACTTACGGCGCCAGAGCCAACTCCGGATTCCTGGGCGGCAAACCCGGATAATGGCG
The DNA here is from genome assembly GCA_024280115.1 of Bacteroidota bacterium. GTDB lineage: Bacteria > Bacteroidota > Bacteroidia > Cytophagales > Cyclobacteriaceae > JAAUQL01. The sequence goes on from JAJRQT010000165.1 coordinate 89,807, forward strand.
TTGCCGTTTTAACCATTAAAATGGAAGCCAATGCAACCTGGATTTTACCTAAAATAATTGCTGAAGTAAGCCGAACGCTCTACTTTTATAAAGGAGAATCAATACTAATTGATGGAGAATCCATTTCTGTTAATCATTTAATCCAGGTAAATGCAAATAGGGACCTAAAGCTTCAAGGCGGTAATGAAACATGTTATTTATTGATGCTACAGGGAAAACCAATCAAGGAACCCGTTGCACAACATGGACCTTTTGTAATGAATACTGAAGCTGAAATACACGAAGCCTTTCAGGATTATCAGCGGACGCAATTTGGTGGATGGCCATGGCCAAAACGTGAGCCAACTCATGATAGAAATAGAGGGCGATTTGCGCTACATGCTGATGGCAGAGAAGAAATTAAATAGATAAAAGTGGTGACAGTTGAGTCATATTATCCCTCTCAACTCAGAGGTGTTTTAATAAACTTTAATTAAGTGGTATTACATCAAAATCAGACAATTATGGAAAATAAAGAAATTACCAAAGAGTATTCAAATGAAGCGCTAACAATAGTTTGGAAACCTAAACGATGCATTCACGCCGGTGAGTGTGTTAAAGCGTTGCCCCAGGTTTATACCCCAAATGAAAAACCCTGGATTAAGACGAAAAACGCTACTACAGAGGAAATTAAGGCGCAAATAGCGAAATGTCCATCCGGTGCCCTTAGCTATTATATGAAAAATGAAGAGCATAAGGAAGTTACCGGTTTTGAAACTAAAATAAAGGTAAAACCCAATGGCCCACTGTTGGTTTATGGCACTTTAAAAATTACTGATAAAGATGGCAATACAGTGACAAGGGATAAAACTACTGCATTTTGTCGCTGCGGGTCCTCAGATAATAAGCCATTTTGTGATGGTTCTCATAATAAAGTCAATTTTAAAGGGTGATTACATTTTAATATTTAAATCCAGACTTCATTTAAATTAGCGGTAGAATAATTCTATTGTCATTGTCATTTACTATTTTTAAAAATATGAACTGACAATATGGAAGAATCGTTTTTACACTTTATTTGGAGCTTTCAACATTTTAATACCCGTATTCTCAACACTGATTCAGGTACAGGGATAGTTGTGATAAATCCAGGATTTAAAAATACAGACGCCGGTCCTGATTTTAAAAATGCCAAAGTAAAAATTGGCGAGATCATATGGAACGGTAATGTAGAAATTCATATTCATTCTGCTGACTGGGCGAGACACAACCATCATATTGATGATGCCTATGATAATGTGATTTTACATGTTGTGTGGAAAAACGATGCAGTTGTCCGCAGAAAGGATGATACAATCATACCTGTTCTGGAGTTAAAAAATATTGTAGATGAGGAGTTGATTTTGAACTATAGGCAGCTATTTCGGCCTGGAAATGAAATATTGTGCGAAAAATTTATTGATAACGTCAAGCCCATTACCTTATTGAGCATGATGGATAAAGTGCTGGTAGAAAGGCTGGAACATAAATCAGAGGCAATTTTCAGAGAAATAGCACTGACCGGGAACGACTGGGAAGAGATCACTTGGAGGAAATTGTGTCAGAATTTTGGTTTTAAAACCAATGCACATCCATTTTTAGAGTTGGGAAAATCACTCCCTTTAAATATTTTAAAAAAGCAAGCACATAATTTAAAGTCAATTGAAGCCTTGCTATTTGGACAAGCGGGTTTTTTAGAGGAATCTGTGGAGGATGATTATTTTGAAGAATTGGTCCGCGAATATGATTTCCTGAAAAGGAAATACGATCTAAACAGAAGAATAGATAAGCATCAGTGGAAATTTCTGAGATTGCGACCGGCCAATTTCCCAACCATCAGGATAGCACAGCTCGCGGCAATTGTCGCCAATCACAGCAATCTTTTTTCTTTATTTACTGATTATGACAATATCTCCGATCTTAAAAAAGCATTGGGGACAAGGCAGTCAGCGTACTGGATAAAACACTATAATTTTTGTTCTGAATCAAAAACCGAGTTGGGCAGGCTTGGCATCTCGAGCATTGAGAATATTCTGATTAATACTGCGGCACCAATTTTATTTGCTAATGGAATACACAAAGACAATGAAGCTGATAAGGAAAAAGCGCTCATGGTGTTGAGCTCAGTAAAAGCGGAGTCAAACCGGATTACTAAAAATTGGAAATCTCTGGGTATTTCGATGAAATCTGCATTTGATTCCCAGGCAGCCATAGAGCTTTATAACAACTATTGTCTGAAAAAGAAGTGCCTGCATTGCAATGTCGGCGCTGAAATCATCAGTAAGAAATGATGGTTTTCTTGTCCATACTATCTATCCTAATAATATTACTTATTGGTTTTGTGGCCGTAAAAAATTCATTTAAAAGCAAAAACGGTGTAGTCCACTTAAGTGCATTGACCTTAAAAATCGGAGCAGGAATTTGCCTTGGTCTAGTCTACACTTATTACTATAATGGAGGAGATACTTTTCTGTATTGGCATGAAGGTCAAACCTTGGCCAATTTTATCATGAAAAATCCATCTAATCTTTTAAATATTTTAATGAACAGTGCTGACATTCCATCATTGGCGGATCAGCTAATTTTTGTAGATCAACCCCGGGCATTGTTCTTTTCTAAAATTGTATCAGTTTTCTATTTGTTAACAGGAGGAAATTATTGGATAACCGGAGCTTTTTTCAGTCTTATAAATTTTTTGGGCGTCAAATTTTTTGTTGAAGAATTAACTAAAAAATTCCATGCTATTAATAAACCGGCAATCATCGCTTTTTATTTTTTGCCAACCTTTGTTTTTTGGACTAGTGGATTACTAAAGGAGAGCCTGGCGATAGCTGCGTTAACCATCGCAGTTGGTGCAGTATTAAAAATTACCAGGACTGAAAAATACTTCCAATTGATGAATTGGGGATTAGTATTACTGTCAATATTGCTATTATGGAAATTGAAATATTTCTATGCAGCATTGGCAATTCCATCATTAATTATAATAATTCTATTTGAAACAATAGGTAAAAAAAGAGCAAAAAACCCCGGATTTGTACTCGCGATATTTATTTCAATGATCCTGATCGTTTCGACGTTTCACTATAATTTTAAAATTTCAAGAGTGCTGGGGATTGTATATGAAAACTATGTAATTGGCATAAAAGGTAGCCAAAACGGCATCGAGTATTATCAATTTGATGGCAGTATATTTAGTTTTTTAATCAATACCCCAAGTGCTTTAATGACCGGATTATTCAGACCAGCTATATTTGAGTTTTCTTCATTGTTGCAGTTTTTAGTAGCCTTTGAAAATCTTATCATTTTTATAGGTTTCATTTTATTGTTGAGGAAGGCTAAATTGAAAACCCTGTTTCACAATCCATATGTTTTAATTTCAATGATTTATATTTTCACATTATCAATTCTCCTTGCCTTTTCAACACCAAATTTTGGGACTTTATCAAGGTATAAGGTAGGTTATTGGCCATTTTTCGTTCTTTTATTATTGATTGGTTTACTGGATAAAAAAGCTGAGGCTAAGTAATGCATGATTCTACAAATATAAAATCAAGATGGGCATGTTCGATTTTCTAACCCCCTATATTTCTGTAAAGAAATTCGAGAGTTATTTAAAAGGGCACAAAGCTATAACCAGCCATTACTTACAATTATTAAATCAATATGATAAAGATATTGATGTACCCAAACAGGTGGAATTTTTCTTTTATTCTAAAACAAGAGAAAATGCCAATGGCCTGAAGAAGGATTTAGAAAAAATCGGATATGAAGTTTATGGAATTGAAAATTCTTTAAAATATGAATATTCAATAATTGGTGTGACGCCACCCATAAGTTTAGAAAGCGAAATATTTGAAAAGTGGGTTACTGAGATGAACGAGTTAGGTTTTATAAATTATTGTAATTTCGACGGTTGGGGAACAATTACATTTCTGGATTGAATGCGATTCGTCAACTGTTCCTCATTGTTGTGTTCAATTACGGGCATAATTTTGTGTAATACTGAACAAATTAGGATGAATTTCAATCCCCATAAATTTGTAAGTGATTGAGTTTGTTGTGGTTAATGCTCAAATTTATTTTTTGGAATGATTTTTTCTCTATAAAAGCCAAATAATCAATTAATTACTATGAAGAGATTTACAAAATTTATCATTCCCTCACTTTTATTTTTATTCGTATCTGGTTTTGCTTTTTCGCAAAAAAAGAAGAACAAAGATGATGCTGTGGTTACCATCAAAATAAATGGAAAGGAAAAGGATATTGAAGAGTATTTCGAAGAATGGGGAGAGGAATTAGGCGAGAAAATTGAGAAGATGTTTGACGATCCTAAAATCCACATTGATATAGACGATGATGATTTTAATATTGAGTTTGATGATATTTCAATTGATATTGGTGATTTTGCTGAATCCATAGCAGAAACGGTGAAAGAAGCGGTCACCAATATGAACATAGAAATAAAGGATATTGATCCGGATGATTTCGACAACAACCATTTTAATTTTCAAGACGATGATGACCTCAAGGACATGATCGATGATATTGAAGACAGGTATAGTTCCGAAATTAAAAACATCAACAGGATGAAGATTAAAATCCGGGAAGATTATGTAAAGATCCATCTGGGTGTGACACTTGAAAATGGAAAGAGAATAGAAAAGACAAAAATAATTACTCATTGATTGAACTCATCAATTCGCTCATTTTTACTTTTTTAAATCCGGTAAACCATTAACCAAAGAGAGATGATGTGAATATCTGAACATCGAATTCAAATAGTTTCGACTTATTGTAGGACTTTGCAGAAAAAAATAGCCTCTGAGTCACCCCAGAGGCCTTTTTCATTAGTCGGGGTGGTAGGATTCGAATTCGCCTTGGGCCACTTTTTGACCCTAAAAAGTGCCTATACGGCGTTTCAGGACACATTTGTATTTCAAAAATCCTCATCATTGTGTGAGTCACACAGTTACTTTTTTGTATTGTATTCCAATAATGTTATTGTCTTTTTCAAGCTATCGACCAACTGGGTTAACAGGTCCCTTTCTTTTTGTACATTTTCAAGATCTTTACTCAACTGTACAAATCTCTTTTCCTTCTCCCTGGCCCGCTGGTCCGGATTTAATTGCTCATCAAGAAAATCGATGACATTCAGATCGAAAAGCTTCGCAAGTTTCGCAATAACAGACAGTTTACAGTCATTATTTCTCAGCATTACGTGTAAAGTATTCTCTGTCACCCCAAGATGTTCCGAGATTTTCCGATATGTCAGACCGTCCTTTAACCTGAGATAATCGACACGCTTTTTTATATGTATTACTTCATGATTGACCATTGTTAACTTATTGCTCCTATTCAGCTGACAATATCATTGTTTTAGTTCAAATATAGTGTATTGTTTTACGATACGCAAGTATATTTTTCCGATATAAAACTTTTACTTTACGAAACTGTTGCTATTCAACGAATTAGCAATAACTAATGCCCTGATTATTGGATTCTTTAAAGAACTTTTCAATCACATTTATGCTCATCATTCACATCTAAAGGTCTAATAATCACTTCTTAGAATTTCTTTTAGGCTGGATTGCCGTTTTTAATTAATTCAAGAAAAATGACTTTGGAGCTATTTGTATTTAGGTTTATGTATCAATATACAATAGTTTTGCGGCATAATAAAATATCAAACTATACTAAATCAGTTCAATTACAATGAAACATAACATCAAAGAGCACTATAACTACAGGTTGACAAAAAAAGAGGCGAGAAAACTCCGGGAAGACTTCTGTAAGGAATTCAATGTGCATGATCAAACATTTTATGCCATCGTGCGCGGCGCCAGGAAAGATCTTAAAGCAGAACAGTTGCGCTTTTTCGCTAAACGAATGAAATGCAACATGGAAGAACTTTTCAACAAGCCCGAAAAGCGGTCCGTAGTAAAAAGATCTGAAATCACTGAAGACTGGGTACTATAAGCAACTTTAAATATTCAATAACAACAAATTGTAAAAATGAAAAATCTATTTAGTGTCACTAAGAAAACGCATCTCTCGTTTTTGCAATATAATTATTTTAATATTTTATTGCACTCTTAATTTTCTGATTTCTGATGGATTTCGAACTAACTTTTAGCTTTTCC